>NZ_JBSHMS010000050.1:0-35706 GCF_053645575.1 Nocardia sp. NPDC055321 | reverse complement strand
TGCGCTGGCTCATACATTCGCGGTGTTTTTCCTTAAGGTTTGGGAAACCGGATTTTAACCGGTTTCCGCTGTTGAGGTAGCTTTAACACCCCCACGCCCCCCCGGGGGGTTCCGGGGGGGGCCCGCTGCTGTGAATGGACGGCAATGGGTGAAGCCGCCGGGCGGCGGCGGTAGCGTGAACGGGGTCAAAGGATTGTCACGGGAGCGCGGAGGAGAGGCGGTGCCGGATGGACGAGCGGCGCAACGATGACGACGACCAGCTCATGGACGAGGTCCTCGACAACGAGGACGTCGAGAACCTCGACTACGACCTGGGCGACGACGACCAGGCCGACGAAGTCCGCGAGTACGAGCGCTACATCGCCGACCCGCCCGACGATCTGATCATCCGCAATCGCGAGAACGACGACACCGGCCGCCTCGGGATCGAGGCCGAACTCGACCAGGAATGGACGCGCCGCCGCCAGCGCGAGGAGAACAGGTCCGAGGACGATCGGCCCGCCGAGGTCGCGGCCATGGAGATCGTCGACGAACCCGACGACTGACCCGCTCGATCATCCGGGGTGTCCGGGCCGCTACCCGGGAACCGATTGTTTCGCGCCGGCGCCCACCGGGTGATACCCATGAAGGGCGTTCACACCACTACCGAGGAGGGCGCTGCATGAGTACACCGCCGAACGAACCGCAGTCCGGGTCCGGCGACTTCTTGAAGAAGGAGAAGTCCGAGACCCCGGAGCAGCCCGCGACACCGCCGCCCGCGGCGCCGGAACCGTCCGCCGGGGGATACACGCCGGAGCCGTACCCGCAGGGCGCGCCGGGCCAGTATCCGCCGCCGGGGTACCCCGACCCGCAGGGCGCGCAGTATCCGCAGGGTGGTCCCCCGCCGCAGGGCGATCCGTATCCGGCGGGCGGGGTGTACAACTACCCGCCGATGGGCGGCCAGCCGCCGGGTTCTCAGCCCGGCTACCCCGCCTATCCGCAACAGGGTCAGCCCTATCCGCCCCAGGGCGGCTACCCGGCGTATCCCCAGCAGCCCGGCCAGCCCTACCAGCCGTACGGCGCCCCGCCCCCGCAGTCCGGCACCCAGATCTTCTCGATCATCGGCTTCGTCTGCGCCGCGATCGCACTCCTGTTCTGCCCCTTCGGTTTCGGTATCGCCGCGATCGTGCTCGGCGTGGTCGGCAACAGCAAGGGCGAGAAGCTCGGCAAGTGGGCCGCGATAGCCGGCGGCGTCTGCATGGTCCTGGGCCTGATCTTCGCGTTCATCGTGCTGGGCAGCGACGGGTTGGTGCCCACGGACAATTAGCGCGTCCGGTTCGAGAGTTCGACGGGCCCCCGGCGCGGTCGCACCGTGCCGGGGGCTGTCCGCGGGTGGTGGTCCGGCGTGAGAGGAGCGCTCGGACAACGGCTTCGGGAGCTACGTCGCGGTCCCGGACCGGCCGGGCGGGGTCTGTTTACGGAAGCTGGTTATCGCGGCGACCGCTTTCTCGGTATCGCGTAGATCCGGAAGCACGATATCCGCGCCCGCGGCTTCTAGTTCGGCGACGCTGTCGGGGCCGGACGCCACCGCTATCACGTGGGCTCCGCCGTGGCGGCCCGTGTGGACGTCGCGGGTCGTGTCGCCTATTACCAGGGTGTTCGTGTTGTCGAAGGGGGCAGCGAACTTTGTCGACGCCCGGCACTGGGCGACTGCGACCAGGCGGGGGCGTTCGTCGTGGTCCGAGCCGTAGCCGCCGACCTCGAAGTCCATGTAGCCGTCGAGGGCGAACGCGGACAGCTTGGTCGCCGCGTTCGCACGCGTATTGCCGGTGAGCACCGACTGGACAATGTCGGGCATCGAGTGGAGCGCCGTCAGGACCGCGCGGGCTCCGGGCAGCTCGTGGCCACGTTCACGCAGGGTGTCGATTGTCGACGCGGTCGCCGAATCGAGGATCTCCAGCATGTTCTCGCGGCGAACCTCGGACGGCTCGATTCCGTGGTCCAGCAGCATGTTTTGTATGATCACCGGCTCGGTGCGCCCATCGGTTCGGGCGCGGTGTTCCGCGCGGCGGCCGGTGAGCATCTCGAACGCCAGGCGGTAGATCTCCTTGTTCACGCCGTTGTTCTCGGTCAGCGTGTGGTCGATGTCCCACAGCACCAGCAGCGCGTCCATGGCCAGCGATTCTAGGTCGATCCGCAGCCTCCCGGACCCGTCAATTAGCCTGGTCCGGTGCCCTTCACTGGCTTCCCGCTCACCGGCCTGGACTTCTACGAAGACCTGGAGGCCGACAACTCCAAGGCCTTCTGGACCGCCAACAAGCCGGTGTGGGAGGAGTCGGTGCGGGCGCCCATGCAGGCGCTGATCGCCGAGCTCGAACCCGACTTCGGGACGGGGAAGATCTTCCGGCCGTATCGGGACGTGCGGTTCGCGCGGGACAAGACGCCCTACAAGACCAGCCAGGGGGCGGTGGTGCACGCGGCCCCGTCCAACGGGTGGTACGTGCAGATCGACGCCTCGGGGCTGTTCGTCGCGGGCGGGCAGTACGCGACCGAACCCGCGCAGCTCGCCGCGCTGCGCACCGCCATCGACGACGAGGTGCGCGGGACCGAGCTGGAAAAGCTGCTCGCACAACTGGTCTCGGCCGGGTACACGGTCGGCGGGGACACGCTCAAGACCAAGCCCAAGGGGTTCGCGATCGACCACCCGCGGATCGAGCTGCTGCGACATCGGACGCTGGTGGTCAGCCGCTCGTACGGCGCGCCGGAGTGGCTGAGCGGGCCCGAGACCGCCGCGCGGGTGCGGGCGGCGTGGGAGGAGCTGCGGCCGGTGGTCGAGTGGCTGGCGGCGGTTACCGCGCAGAAGTAGGCCGCCCGAGGTCCTTCGACCACAGTCGCCAACCAGGTGCGCGGACCACCCGGGCAGAGACACTCACCCCAAATGCTGCGCCGTGGCCGACCGGCGGAGCTTGCCCGACGACGTCTTCGGCAGCGCCCCCGGCCCGAGAATCGTCACGCTGCGCGGACGCACACCCACCTCGGAGAACACCGCGTGCACGATGTCGTGCTCGATCCGCTTGACCTCCTCTGGATTCTGGTAATCGTTGCTCTCGGCCACCACCGCGAAGCTCTCGCGTTTCTGGCCCGCGTCCAGGCGCACCGCGACCGCGTTGCCGGGCCGAACGCCCTTGACGCGCAGGGTGGCTCGTTCGATGTCGGTCGGGAAGATGTTGCGGCCGCCCATGATGATGACGTCCTTGATGCGGCCGCACACCACGACCAGGCCGGCATCGGTGAAATAGCCGATGTCGCCGGTGTCGAGCCAGCCGTCGGCGTCCACCGCCGGGACGAAACCGTTGACGGTGACGTAGCCGGAAGTCACGGCGGGGCCGCGTAACTCGATGACCCCGACGCTGCGCACCGGCAGCGGCTGCCGATCGGCGTCGACCACCCGGCCCTCGAGATTGTCGACCAGGTAACCCAGGGTCGGCAGGCGGCGCAGGTTGCCGTAGTGGTGTTCGGGCTGGCGGACCGGCACCGCCTTGCCGATCGCCTCGAGTAGATCGGCGTCGACGATGTCGAGCACCTGCCCCAGCCCCGGATCCGGAATGGACACCGCCAGTGTGGTTTCGGCCATGCCGTACACCGGGGTCAGCGCCATGGGGTTGAGCCCGAACCGTTGTCCGGCATCCGCCAGGGCGACCATGGTGTCGGCGTCCACCGGTTCCGCGCCGTTCCACATGTAGCGCACGCTGCTCAGATCGAAGGCGCCGTCCTCGGCATTGCGCAGTCTGCGGGCGAGCAGGGAGTACGCGAAATTCGGTGCGGCGGTGACGGTGCCGCGATATTTCGAGATGAGCTCGGCCCAGAGGATGGGCCGCATCAGGAAGTCCAGCGGCGTCACGCAGACGACCTCGGCGCCGAATTGCATGGGCACGCTGAGGAATCCGACCATGCCCATGTCGTGGAACAGCGGCAGCCAGCTGATCATCACGTCGTCGTCGAGTTGGAACTTCACCCGATCGAACATCGCGTAGGCGTTGACGAAGAAATTGCCGTGCGTGATCCGCACCGCCTTGGGCGAACCGGTGGACCCGGACGTCAATTGCTGCAGCGCGACGTCGTCCTCACCGGTCGGCAGCGGATCGATGGCCTCGCCGCCGCGCATCGCGTCGATGGTGACCACCGCGATGCCGCGTTCGGCGAGCAGGGGCGCGGCGGCCTCGAAGGGCGCGCCCAGAATCACCGCCCGCGCCTCGATCATGCGCAGCACGGTTTCGGTGTCGCGGGCCCAGACCTGCAGATCCGTGCGCGGGGTCGGCTGATGCAGCATCGTGATCGACGCCCCGCGCATCCACACCGCCTGGCAGGCGGGCGCGATATCGACCGGCATCCCGGCCAGCACGCCCACCGCGTCGCCCTGCCCGATGCCGGCGGCTGCGAGCCCACCGGCCATGCACCGGGCGATCGCGTGTATCTCCCCCCAGGTCCGGCGCAGTGGCGTGTCCGGCTCACCGGTCACCAACCCGTGGCCGGATGTGCGTGCTGTTGCATACATTTCGTCGGTGAAGCGGCTCATGAGCGACTCCTCAAACGCTGCCTATGTGACAACTATCCCGGCCCCCGCACCGCCCTGTCGTCCGTTTGAGGTTTTCCGCCACGCCGTGGTTCGCCCCCCGCCCGGCGCGTCAGGTCAGGGCGGCGACCGCGAGCCGGAAGCGGTCGAGATCCTCGAAGCTGACGAAGGCGTGCGGGGAGGCGCGAACCACCGCGGGCAGGGCCCGGTCGGTCATGTCGAGCAGTGTGGAGGACCGGTGGCTGACGGTGACCGTGATGGATTCGGTGGCGAGGCGGTCGCGGATGGCTATCGGATCGAGGCCATCGACGGTGAACGAGACGATTCCGGCATGCTGGGTGCCGCGATCGCGGACGCTGACCCGCGGGATCTCCGCGAGCGTCTTGCGCAGATACGCGGCGCGCTCGGCGATGGCCGCGTACACCTCCGCGGGGCCGAGTTCGAGCAGGTAGCGCACGGCCGCACCGAGGCCGAGCCGGGCCGCGACATCGCATTCCCAGAATTCGAACCGCGTGGCGCCGGCGGCGAGGGTGTACTCGTCCGGTCCGGTCCAGGCGGCGCTGTGCAGATCGAGACGCTCGGGTTCCATGGTGGCGGCCAGTTCGGGGCGCACGTACAGGAAGCCGGTGCCGCGCGGCCCGCGTAGCCACTTGCGCCCGGTCGCCGACAGCGCGTCCACGTCCAGTTCGGCCACGTCCAGGGGCAGCTGCCCGGCGGATTGGCAGGCGTCCAGCAGGACCAGCGCACCGGCCCGGCGCGCGATGCGGGCCGCCTCGGCCACCGGGTTCACCAGCCCGCCGTTGGTCGGAACATGAACCAGCGAGACCAGTTTCACGCGTTCGTCGATCATGGACGCCAGGGCGTCGAGATCGAGTTGCCCGCTGCTGTCGCTGGGGACCGCCTCCACGCTCGCGCCGCTGCGCCGCGCGCGCTGCAGGGCGGCGATGGCGTTGCTGGCGTAGTCCGCCCCCGAGATGAGGATGCGATCGCCCGCCCGCAGCGGCACCGAGTAGAAGAAGTCGGTCCAGGATCGGCTGGCGCTGTCGCTCAGCGCGATGTTCGCGGGATCGGCGTTGATCAGCGTGCCGATGGCGGTCTTCACCGCGGCCAGGTCGCCGAGGCGCTCGTTGGCCGCGCGATAGCCGCCGATCTCGGCTTCCCGCCGCAGATGGTCGATCGCGGTGTCCACCACGATCCGCGGCGGCAGCGAGGAACCGGCGCTGTCGAGAAAAACCTGGCCTTCGCAACCCGGGGTATCGGCCCGCAAGCGGGAGATGTTCACCATGGAATCGACCATATCGGTTGGTGTGTTCTCCCTTTCGTCAGATTTCTTGTCGGATTGGGTCGCTACTCTGGTTGGGGTCGCCCTGCGTCCGGGCGACGGCTGTTCGGGTGAGTGGAGGTTGGTATGGCGATCACGACGTCCCCTACCGGTTTGCCACGAGTTGCCGGGCCACCGGTCCCGGCCGCCGCGGCGCACAACGGCCGCGCCGCGCAGGGGCCCGGGAGCGAGTTCTCCTCCAGGGCCGCGGCGGAGGCGTACATCGGCAAGGTCTGTTTCAAGCAGGGGCCACCCGCGCTGATCGGCGCCGAACTCGAGTGGCTCACCGCGATCGGTGAGTGTTCGCCGTCCGCCCCGCGTCCGGAGTTGACCGTGCTCGCCGACGCACTCGGGCCCCATGCGCCACAGTCGATTTCCCCCGCGTCACCGGAGCTTCCGCTACCGGGCGGAAGCCGGGTCACCGTAGAACCCGGCGGTCAGATAGAACTCTCCAGCGCCCCGTTCGGCACCGCCGCCGAACTGAGTGAGCGCCTGCGGGCCGATTCGGCCCGCCTCCGGGAACTCCTGAATTCCCGCGACATCCACCCCTTCGCCCTCGCGGCCGACGCACACCGCGCGCCCGAACGGCTGCTCCAGCTCCCGCGCTACTGCGCGATGGAGAAGAATTTCGCCGGCATCGGCCCGTTCGGCGCGCTGATGATGTGCAACACCGCCGCCGCCCAGGTCAGCGTGGACGCCGGCACCGACGCGGCCGAGATCTCCGCGCGCTGGACGGCCCTGTACGCCATGGGCCCGGCCCTGCTGGCCGCTTTCGCCTGCTCACCGGCCCTGCACGGCGCGCCACCCGGCGAGTGGGCGTCCCAGCGCATGCGAGCCTGGCTCCGCCTGGACCACCAGCGCACCCGTCCGCCGGTGCACCACTGGCCCGACCCGATCACCGGCTACGCGCGCTGGGCCCTGGACGTCCCGCTGCTGTGCGTACGCCCGGCGCCCGCGCCGCACCACCCGAGGCGCGCCGCGAGCAACGGACAGGGGGCTTCGGCCGCCGGGAACACCGCGGATTGGTCGGCCCCGCCCGGGGCGACCTTCGCCGACTGGTTGTGCGGGGCGTTGGACGAGGAGATCGGCCGCCGTCCCGGCCGATCCGACCTCGACTACCACCTGACCACCCTGTTCCCGCTGGTCCGGGCCTCGGGCCACCTCGAGGTCCGCTACCTCGACGCCCAGCCCGGCGACACCTGGACCACCCCGGTCCACGTCTTCGACGCCCTGCTGAGCAGCCCGGCCGCGGTCGCGGAGGCCACCGGCCTGACCGCCCCGACCGCCGACCTCTGGTCCGAGGCCGCCCGGCACGGTCTCGCCGATCCCGAGATCCGTGACGCGGCCGTAGCCCTGCTCGAACTGGCGGCGGCGCACGCCCCGACTCCAGCGGCCGCGGGGGAATTGGCCGCTGCCGCCGCTCGGTGCGCCACCGGCGCCGGTCCCGCGGAAGGGCACGGAACCGAGGGCGGGAGATGAGCGCCGGAGGCCGTCGGACGCGAGTCACCGCGCGGGGCAACCCCCGGCACGGAACGAGCCCGCGGGTACGGCCGATCGCGTCCGCCGCCGAGCCACGGCCACCGGGCACGCCGCGGATCACCACTTTCCTCGAATTCGGAGTTCTGTCATGAGTATTCAGCTGCCGGGGTCGGACCGGTCGGAGACCGAGCGGCTGCGGGGGCGCATCGCCGAGACCCTCGAACGGGCGCGGGCCCGGACGGTGGGGCTGGTCGAATGCGTCGATGAAGCGGAGCTGGTGGCGCAGCACTCGCGGATCATGAGCCCGCTCGTCTGGGACCTGGCGCACATCGGCAATCAGGAGGAACTCTGGCTGGTGCGCGATGTCGGTGGGCGCGAGGCGGTTCGGGCCGATATCGACGAGCTGTACGACGCGTTCAAGCACGCGCGGGCCAACCGCCCGGCGCTGCCGCTGCTGAATCCGCGCGAGGCGCGCGACTACGTGGGCACGGTGCGCGACAAGGTGTGGGATGTGCTGGAGCGCAGCCCCCTTCGCGGTGACGCGCTGGTGTCGGACGGTTTCGCCTTCGGCATGATCGCCCAGCACGAACAGCAGCACGACGAGACCATGCTGGCCACCCATCAGCTGCGGACGGGTGAGCGGGTGCTGACCGCGCCCGCCCCGCCGGGGGTGAGCGTGCCCGCCGGCGGTGAAGTCGTCGTTCCCGCAGGGGAATTCGTCATGGGTACCGACGACGATCCGTGGGCGCTGGACAACGAGCGGCCCGCGCACCCGGTCCACGTGCCCGGCTACGCCATCGACATCGCGCCGGTCACCAATGCCCGCTACCTGGAATTCATGGCGGACGGCGGCTACGACCGCCCCGAACTCTGGTCCGAGGCGGGCTGGGCACATCGCATCGACGCCGGGCTGACGTCGCCGCAGTTCTGGGAGCGCGACGGCGGCGGCCATTGGTGGCGGCGGGTTTTCGGGGAGATGCGACCGCTGCGGCCGCATCAGCCGGTCGTGCACGTGTGCTTCTTCGAGGCCGAGGCGTACGCCACCTGGGCGGGCAAGCGCCTGCCCACCGAGGCCGAATGGGAGAAGGCCGCGCGCTTCGATCCGGCCACCGGTCGCTCGCGCCGATACCCCTGGGGCGAAGCCGATCCCGGCGAGCACACCGCGAATCTCGGTCAGCGCCACCTGGAACCGGCGGACGCGGGCGCGTATCCGGCCGGCGTCTCCCCGCTCGGGGTGCACCAGCTGATCGGCGACGTGTGGGAGTGGACGTCCTCCGGATTCACCCCCTACCCCGGCTTCCGCGCCTTCCCCTACCGCGAGTACTCCGAGGTCTTCTTCGGCGGTGACTACCGGGTCCTGCGCGGCGGCTCCTTCGGCGCCGACCAGGTGGCGGCCCGCGGCACCTTCCGCAACTGGGACCACCCGATCCGCCGCCAGATCTTCTCCGGCTTCCGGCTGGCCCGCGACCTCACGCCCGAGGACGGCTGATGTGCCGTCACCTCGCCTACCTGGGCCCCCCGGTTCCGGTGGGGGACTTGATCACTCGCGGACCGCACTCGTTGCGCACGCAGTCGTGGGCGCCCCGCGAGATGCGGGGCGGGGGCACCATCAACGCGGACGGATTCGGGGTCGCGTGGTGGACGCCGGTGCGGCCGGCGCCGCCGAACCCGGGGGCCGGCGTTGCCTGGCACGGCGGGATGTCGCCGGGGACCGGTGCAACGGACGCGGCGGGCGGCCGTAGTCCGGAGTCCGAGGTGCGCGCCGACGGGGACTCGCTCAGGGTCACGCGCTACCGCAACGCAGCACCCATCTGGAGCGACCCGGCGGTGGATGAGGTGCTGCCGCAACTGTTCTCGGGCGCGGTGGTGGCGGCCGTGCGGTCGGCGACCGCGGGGCTGCCGGTAGAGCGGGCCGCGTGCGCGCCGTTCACGCACGGGCGGTGGGCCTTCAGTCACAACGGCGCCGTCCCGGATTGGCGGCGAGCGCTGACCGCCGTGGCTGCCGAGTTCGGGGTGACCGGGCTGCTGGAGGCCGAGGCGCTGACCGATTCGGCCGTGCTGTGGGTGATTCTGCGCGCGCTGCTCGCGGACACCGACCCGGACACCGCACTGCGGCAGCTGGTTCGGGCCGTGCTGCGGGAATCTCCGGACGCGCGACTGAATCTGCTGCTCTGCGACGGGGAAACGGCGTGGGCGACCACGCGGTACCACTCGCTGGCCGTACTGGCCGACGGGGATGTCGCGGTGCTGGCTTCCGAGCCCTACGACGACGATCCGCGCTGGCAGCCGATCGCGGACGGGCAACTGGTGGTGGCGCGCCCGGGGCGATGCACCGTGACGCCACTCGATATCGAGATCGAAAGGGCACCTTCATGAGCGCTGCGACGCTGGAGATCCATCTCACCGACGACGACCTGACCGCGGCACTGCGGTCCGACGTTCGGCAGGGGCTGACCGCGAGCCCGAAGTGGCTGCCGCCCAAGTGGTTCTACGACGCGCGCGGCAGCGAGCTGTTCGAGCGCATCACCGAACTGCCGGAGTACTACCCCACGCGCACCGAGCGCGCCCTGCTCGAGCGGGTGGTCGGCGAGATCGCCGCCATCGCCCAGGCCGAGGTGCTGGTCGAACTGGGCGCGGGCTCGGCCGCCAAGACCCGGCTGCTGCTGGACGCGCTCACCACCGGCGGCCCGCTCAAAACCTATGTTCCCCAGGATGTCTCGGTGTCCGCGCTGCGGGCCTCCGCCGACGAGGTCGCCGCCGAGTTCCCGGAACTGGCCGTGCACGGGGTGGTCAGCGATTTCACCGCCACGCTGGAGAACCTGCCGCGCGGCGGCCGGCGCATGATCGCGTTCCTGGGCGGCACCATCGGCAACCTGGTCCCGAATGAGCGGGCGCGGTTCCTGTCCGGCGTGCACGATGTGCTCGAACCGGGCGAGCGGCTGCTGCTGGGCGCGGGTCTGGTCATCGATCCGGCGGTGCTCGTGCCCGCGTACGACGATGCCGCCGGTGTCACCGCCGAGTTCAATCGCAATGTGCTGCATGTGCTCAACTCCCGCCTGGGCGCGAACTTCGCACCCGAGAAATTCGCTCATGTCGCTCTGTGGGACGCGGCGAACGAGTGGATCGAGATGCGGCTCGAGGCGACCGAGGCCATGACGGTCACCGTCGCCGATCTGGATCTGACGGTCGATTTCGCCGCCGGTGAGCACCTGCGCACCGAGATCTCCGCCAAGTTCCGTCCCGACGTCCTCGAGAAGGAGCTGGCCGCAGCGGGTTTCGGCACCGAGCGGGTGTGGACGGATCCGCAGGATCGGTTCGCGCTCGTCCTCGCCGAACGTCACTAGAAAACCGGCAAATCCGTCACTGAGGGTGTGGCGCGCGCCCTACGATCGAAGGCAGTGAAGCCGTGGGAGATTTTCGGCCTCTGCCTCGGAGTGGCCGCGTTCTGCACCGCCCTGCCGTTGTTGCTCGGCTGGAGCCGCGATCGGCTCTGGCTTGTCGGCGGCCTGCTCCTGCTGACCGGCGCGCTCGCTCTGCTGGTGCTCCCGCTCCCGCATCCGGCCGGATACGTGGACTGCGGGTCGATCGTGCATCCCCGCAACGCCTGGACGGGCCCGGAGATCTGTTCGGACGGCTCGGACTGCACCGCACCGGATTTCGGGCCGCAGTGTGCGCAGAATCGTACCGAGCGGATTCACTCCGCCGCACTCATCGCGGTGGGAGCGCTCGGGGTGACGGTGCTGTGCGGGCGGCGCGTGTTGCGCGAGTGGCGGCAGTCGCCGGACCCGGTTGATTGAGGTCGGAAGCGCCGAACGCGAACGTGCCCCCGTCGGTCCCGAGGGAATCCGAACGGGGGCACGCTAACTCGCCAGCTCAGTGCAACCGATTCTGGGCGTCGACCAGACCGACCCGGAGCAGTGTCTCCACCGCGTCCGCGGCCTGCTCCACGATCACCGGAACCTCTTTGCGCTCCGCGGCGGAAAAGGGTTTCAGCACATAGTCCGCCGGATCCTGGCGGCCCGGGGGCCGGCCGATTCCGAAACGAACCCGCAGATAGTCCTTGGTGGTCAGCGCCTGCGACATCGAGCGCAGGCCGTTGTGACCGCCTTCGCCGCCACCCTGTTTGAGCCGGATCACGCCGAAGGGCAGATCCAGTTCGTCGTGGACGGCGATGACCTCGGTGGCGGGCACCGAGAAGAATTTGGCCAGCGCGGCGACGGGCCGCCCGGACAGATTCATATAGCTGCGCGGTTTGGCGATCAATACCTTGCGCCCGTCCAGACGGGCTTCCAGTAGATCGGCACCGGACTTCTTGTGCACGGTGAAACGGCCGCCCACGCGCTCCGCGAGCACATCGGCGACCATGAAACCGACATTGTGCCGGGTGCGCTCGTACTCGGTTCCGGGGTTACCCAGTCCGACCACGAGCGCGGGCCCGGCGTATGCCTCGGTCATCGAAAACCGTTGCGCGGGGCCGAATTACTCGGCGTCGTCGGCAGCGGCCTCGTCGGCGGCGGCAGCGGCAGCCTCTTCGGTCTCCTGCGCGGAGGCCGGGGCGGCGATGATGTTGACGATCAGGGCCTCCGGGTCACCGGCCAAGGTGACGCCCTCGGGCAGCTCGATGGAGCCGGCCAGGATCTGGGTGCCGGCCTCGATGCCCTCGATGGAGACCTCGATGGACTCCGGCAGCTTCAAGGCGTCGGCCTCGATGGACAGCACGGTGGCGTCCTGGGTGACCAGGGTGGCGGCGGCGGCCTCGCCGACCAGGGCGACGTGCACATCGGCGGTGACGCGCTCGCCACGACGGATGATCAGCAGGTCGGCGTGCTCGATGTAGCGGCGGATCGGGTGCACGACCACGGACTTGGTCATCGCCAGCTGCTTCTTGCCGCCGATGTTCAGGTTCAGGATGGCGTTGGTGCCGTGCTCGCGCAGGATGGCGGCGAATTCACGGGAGTTCACCGAGAGGTGCTGCGGCTCCTCGTTGTGGCCGTAGAGCACGGCGGGCACGTTGCCGTCGCGGCGGGTGCGGCGCGCGGCACCCTTGCCGAACTCGGTGCGTACGGTGGCTTCGAGAAGGTTGGCGTCGGACATGACTGTCTACTCCTACGGCTCGTCCGGGCTGATGTCAGCGTGCTGGCCAGGGGATCTTGCCGCCCTGGCGCGAATTAGTGGTCTGCTCGTCGGGCGAAGACCAACATGGACGGCCGAATAAGCCGAGCCGCGTCGATCACGGTGGACATTTGGGGGTGTCGCACCCTCGCCGAGACAACCCGAAGACTCTAACACGCGGCCCGAACCGCTTTACACCGCCCCTACCTCGAGCTATGCGGCGTCGGCGTGTTCGGCGAAAGTGGCCGCGTAGCAATCCACATAGGGACGGCCCGAGCGGCGCACCAGGTCGGCCATCAGCTCGTCGGTCGCGCGGCGCACGCCGTGCCGGTCGGCCGGGACGAAGTGGCGCGGGCGGCCGATGGAGATACGCACCTGCGCGGGACGCAGGAAGCGCCGGTCACGCGGATTCACCCTATCGGTCCCGGACAGCACGACCGGAATCACCGGCGCCCCGGTTTCCATCGCCACCCGGATGACGCCGGTGCGGCCGCGATAGATCCGGCCGTCCGGGGATCGGGTGCCCTCGGGATGAATGCCCCAGATGCCGCCCGACCGCAGGATCCCCACCGCCGCGCTCAGCGAATCCCCGCCCGCCGCGCCGCCGGACCGGTCCACCGGCACCTGCCCCGTCGCGTTCATGACCCACCTGTTCACCCGGCCGCGCCAGCCGCCGGTGGTGAAGTACTCCTGTTTGGCGATGAAGGTGATCCGCCGGGGCAGGATCAGCGCCAGGTACAGCGAATCGACCACGGCCAGGTGGTTGGCCGCGATGATCACCGGGCCGTCGGCCGGAATGTGGTGCAGCCCCTCGACTTTCGGGCGCCCCATGATGCGGAGCACCGGACCCACCAGCACGTGCTTCAACAGCCAGTACCACATGTCTACCTCCCCGGAAAGTTCGTGTAGACACTGTCTACACGATGGGGTAGACAGTGTCTACAGCGAAACGCGCCGCACCGCCGGCCGCGGCGAAACACCCGTATAGGCCCCTGCGCGAACACGTTCGGCGACACGGGAGGATGAGGGCATGAGTGTGGTCGAGCCGCTACGGGAACGACTGGTGAGCACCGGGGTCCGGATGCTGGAGGAAACCGGCGCCGCCCAACTGGGATTGCGCGCCATCGCCCGCGAAGCCGGGGTATCCCACGGCGCGCCACGCCGCTGGTTCCCCACCCACAACGCGCTGCTGGCCGCCATCGCGGCGCACGGCTACGCCGATCTCGGCGCGAGACTCGCTGCGGTACAGGGTGAGTCGGCCCGCGCGCGCGTCGAGGCCTCCGGACTCGAATACGTGGGATTCGCCGCCGGCCACCCGGAGATGTTCGCGCTCATGTTCCGCCACGATCTCCTCGAGGGCGCGGGCGGCAATCTCCGGGTCACCGTGACCCTCCCGATGTTCCACCGCTGGCGCGACCTGGTCGGCGAATCCGCGCCCGGCCGCACCCGATCGGACACCAACGAACTCGCGTTGAGCCTGTGGACCCACTTCCACGGCATCGCCACCGTCGTGGCCACCCGCAGCCTCGAGGCGGTCGCGCCGGGCACGGACCCGTCCCACCTGGTCGCGCAGGCCGTGGCCAGGCATCTGGGCACTGCCTGATCGACGGCCGCCGGACGCCCGACCGGGGAACCGGCTGGTGGGGGCCGGGACCTCGTCGCGTACCCTGGTTCGGTTGCCGTCTGCGAAGGAGTTTCCCGTGAGTTCCCCGACTGCCAGCGCGACCACCCCCAATTCGGGGCGAGTGGCCGACGAGGTGGCCCGGCGGCGCACCTTCGCGGTGATCTCCCATCCCGACGCGGGTAAGTCCACGCTCACCGAGGCGCTGGCGCTGCACGCGAAGGTGATCTCCGAGGCCGGCGCCATCCACGGCAAGGCGGGTCGCAAGTCGACCGTCTCGGACTGGATGGAAATGGAGAAGGCGCGCGGCATCTCGGTCAGCTCCACCGCGCTGCAGTTCGAATACGGCGACTGCGTCATCAATCTCGTCGACACCCCCGGCCACTCCGACTTCTCCGAGGACACCTACCGGGTGCTCACCGCGGTCGACGCCGCGGTCATGCTCATCGACGCCGCCAAGGGCCTGGAACCGCAGACGCTCAAGCTCTTTCAGGTCGCGCGCGATCGCGGCATCCCGGTCATCACCGTCATCAACAAGTGGGACCGGCCGGGCCAGGCGCCGCTGGAACTGCTCGACGAGATCACCGAGCGCATCGGGCTGACCCCGACCCCGCTGTTCCTGCCCGTCGGCATCGCGGGCGACTTCCGCGGCCTGCTGCGCCGCGGCGCGGAGGGCGCGCCGACCGAGTACATCCACTTCACCCGCACCGCGGGCGGCGCGACCATCGCGCCCGAGGAGAGCTACACCCCCGCCCAGGCCGCCGAGCGCGAAGGCGACGTGTGGGAGACCGCCGTCGAGGAGAGCGAGCTGCTCTCCGCCGCCGGGCAGGACCACGACCAGGAGCTCTTCCTGGCCGGGCACACCTCACCGGTCATCTACGGCTCGGCCATGCTGAATTTCGGCGTGCGCCAGATTCTCGACACGCTCATCGAGCTCGCGCCCGCGCCCGCCGCGCGCGTCGACATCAAGGGCGATCCGCGCAACATCACCGACCCGTTCAGCGCCGTCATCTTCAAGGTGCAGGCCGGAATGGACACCGCGCACCGCGACCGGCTCGCCTTCATGCGCATCGTCTCCGGCGAGTTCGAGCGCGGCATGGTCGTGACGCACGCCCAGACCGGACGGCCCTTCGCCACCAAGTACGCGCTCACCGTGTTCGGCCGCGAGCGCACCACCGTCGACACCGCCTACCCGGGCGACGTGGTCGGCCTGGTCAACGCGACCGCCCTCGCGCCCGGGCACACCCTGTTCGTGGACAAGAAGGTGGAGTTCCCGCCGATCCCGTCCTTCGCGCCCGAGCACTTCGCCACCCTGCGCGCCCAGAGCGCGGGCAAGTACAAGCAGTTCCGCAAGGCCATCGACCAGCTCGACTCCGAGGGCGTGGTGCAGGTGCTGCGCAACGACATGCGCGGCGACGCCTCCCCCGTGCTCGCGGCGGTCGGCCCCATGCAGTTCGAGGTCGTCACGGCCCGCATGAAGAGCGAGTTCAGCGTCGAGACCCAGCTCGACAACCTGCCCTACTCGCTGGCCCGCCGCACCGACGCCGAGTCGGCCGAGGAACTCGACCGCCAGCGCGGGGTCGAGGTGTTCACCCGCACCGACGGCGCGATCCTGGCGCTGTTCAGCGACAAGTGGCGGCTGCAGTACATCGTGAAGGAGTTCCCGAAGCTCACCCTCGAGCACCTGGTCGCGGGTACGGATTGAGTCGCGGGGGCTATGCCCCCACACCCCCTGAAGTGGGAAGATTCCGGGGGCCATGCCCCCGGACCCCCGAATCGGGACGGGCCCGAGACTTCTCGCTCCGGCCCACCGCGGGGAAGGGTTCCCACCCCCGGAACCATACGTCTCGAGATGTGGGGCGAAGGCCCCCGTCAGCCCATGGTGCCCGTGGATTCGGGGTCGGTGCGCGGGGCATCTGCCGGGTCGCGGGCGATCAGGCCCCAGCGGCTCGACGTGAGGCGGAGGCTCGGGAGGTCCGAGAGGGACAGGACCACCTCGTAGGTGCGCTCGTAGCCGGTGTGGGCTATCCGCCATTTGCCGTCGTCGCATTTGACGTACTGGTCGGAGTAGAAGGCGGCGCCGCGCAGCAGCATGTTGTGGCCGGGGATCAGGACCGTGTCGGCCAGGTACCAGGTGCCGACGGCCTTGTCCCCGGTGACATCGATTTCCGGGTGGTCGCAGCGGTGTTCGGTGATCACGTGCGGGCCCAGGGTGTTGCGCATGAAAGCCAGGAAGGCGTCGCGCGATTCGAACTGGAGGTACTCGCTGTAGGTCGCGGTCGCCTCCGGAATCATGGTGTCGGCGAACTCCTCCCACGATTTCGTGTCCAGGGCACGCAGATACCGGAACTTCAGCCGGCTGATCGCGGCAACCGCATCGGAATCCATGCCTCCCACAATCCCATCAGGAATGCGGGATACCGCGCGATTTAGCGCAGATTTGTACCGTATCGCTATCAGACGGGCGCACCCGCGCCCCGGAAACCACCGGGACGCGGGACACGCTCAGCTGTTGATCGTGAAGCAGGTGGTGCAGAAGTCCTCGCCGAACTCGGTGAGGCGCAGACTCTTTCGCACGATCTTGGGCACCCGGCCCGCCTTCTTCAGCGCGGTCTCCACCACCGGCTGCACCTCCAGCACCATGTAGCGCGAGAGCAACACCGGATCGTCGGAGGTCGCGGTGAGCCCGAGCCGGTTGAGGTTGATCAGGTAGTGCCGGGCGCGATCGGGATAGCGCACGCCCGCCTGCTCCGGCACCGAGGTCAGATCGCCCTGGACCAGCTCCGAGCCGATGCCCAGCGGGCGGTTCGTGCGCACGTCGACCGAGGGCTGCGGGCCGTTGAGCGCCATGAAACGCAGGATGCGCGCCTCGTCCGGCGCGAGCTGATCGAGGATGCGGTCGTAGGCCGGGTGCACGTCCTCGGTGAAGTACACGTCGGCCGAGCGCGCGAGCAGCGCGTCGCCGCGACGGCGCAGGTCCGCGCCCGAGGCCGACCGCACCAGGCCGTTGGTCCCGTTCAGCGCGGGCTGGGGATGGCTCGGCCCGCCGACCGGGGTCGGCACGTAGCTGACGATCTCGCGTACCGAGCCCTCGGTGACCCCGAGCGCGCTTCTGGCGATCGAGCGCAGCGCCGCCCCCGTGCGCTCGGCGATATCGGCCGACGAATCGCCGTCCAGCGCCGCCTGGGTCAGTTGTTTGGTGATCTCGACACTGGTGCCGACCGCCCACTCGGTGCCGCGCACGGCGGTGCCGACCGCGAGCCCGGCGGCCCGGAAAGCACCCCGGATGAGGCGCGCCTCATTGCTGATCTGCCGCTGCTCCACGTCCGAGCTGCGTTCCACGGCGCGCGAACCCGGGCGGACCACGTCCTGCCCGGTCCTATCGTCTGCCACGTCCATCTCCGAATATCGCCAGGTGAACTAACCGTCCACAGATTATTGCCGCCGCTCGACCCCCGAGCACGCCGAACCGGACAAAGCCACCCGAAGGCTACCCGGTTCGAGCACGGCCACACGCGCTGAGCATGACCCCTGACACCCCCGTACCGCTGAGGATATGGATGTGGCTCCCGCCATTGTTGTGCCCACGCCGAAGTACCGGGACATCGGGGCACCCCAGTGTGACCGAGATCTCCGACTCAGACAGCGCCACGCTGGACTCGCTTCCTGAATTCACAGTAAGGTCCGAGGCGCCGAGGGGTGCGTACGCCGGCGGCGGTTCCGGGTGCGGGTCGGCAGGAGGGTGAACTTGTTAGAGAGTGTCTTCGGAGTGCACCCGACAATTTTGTTGGAACTGCTCACGATTCCGTTGTTCACGGGTGTCATCGGCTACATCACCAACTGGACCGGCGTGCTCATGCTGTTCAAGCCGATCCGGTTTCACGGGTTCCGGCTGCCGGGGTTGGCGGCGCTGTTTCCCTACCTGCCCAAGCGGATTCAGGTGCTGCCGTTGCTGCAGTACGACGGGCGGATGGGTTGGCAGGGGATCGTCCCGTCCCGCGCGGACAAGATGGCGAGCATCGCCGTCGATAAAGGTTTGGCGAAACTCGGGAGTGTCGCGGATTTCTATCGCGAGCTGGAACCCGACAAGCTTGCTGAACATTTGACTGAAATAGCGGAAACTCAGATCCACGACATCGTCGAGGACATCCTGCGCCGTGAACATCCGCAACTCTGGTACAACCTGCCGACCGGTATTCGCGAGATGGTCCACAACCGAGTTCGCGAGCAGTTGCCCGATATTCTGCGCGAACTCACCGACGAACTCGGCAACAACATCGACCAACTGCTGGATGTGAAGCAGATGGTCATTCGCTACTTCCAGGCGCGCCCGCAACTGCTCAACAGCCTTTTCCAGGTGCTGGGCGCCAAGGAACTGCGCTTCATGCAGAACTTCGGCTTCTACTTCGGCGCGCCCATGGGTCTGCTGCTGGTCGGCGTCCTGCACTGGACCGGCTGGTCGGCGCTGCTGGTGCTGCCGGTCGGCGGCATCGTCATCGGCTGGGTCGTCAACTGGGTCGGCATCAACATGATCTTCGCGCCGGCGTATCCGAAGTGGTGGTGCCCGTGGCGGCAGGGCCTGCTCATCAAGCGCCAGCCCGAGATCACCGAGGGGTACGCCGAGATGGTCGCCAGTCAGGTCATGACCGTCGCGAACATCGGCGACGAACTGCTCAACGGCCCGCGCAGCGACCGCACCATGCAGATGCTCCAGGACACCCTCAAGCCCGCCGCTGACCGCGCGCTGGGGCCCGCGCGCGGTGCGGTCAAGTTCATGCTGGGCAGTCGCGAATACGACTCGCTGCAGGACAGCTTCACCTCCGAGGCGATGAGCATCGCGCCCATCGCGTTCGCGGATCCGGCGTTCAATGTGCAGCAGGGCAAACAGGTCCAGGACTACATAGCCAAACAAATGTCGGCGCTGGCCCCGCCGGAGTTCGTCGACATGCTGCGATCGGCCATCAAACAAGATGAATGGCTCTTGTTTGTCCATGGCGGCGCGCTGGGGCTCCTGGCCGGTTACGCTCACCTCCTGATCTTCGGAACAGGAGTGGCTACCACATGGATATGACCGAATCCGACTCGGGCGAGGCGGAACCCGCGGATACCTCCACCGAGCTGCTGGTGCGCCGGGGCACACCACTGCCGGTTCCGGTTGCCGCGCGCGGTCTCGTCACCGGGCCGGTGCGCACCGCGACGGGCGTGGTGCGCGTGGCGGTGTCGGCCGCGGTGGAGGCGGGCACGTGGGGTCTGAGCACCGCGCTCGGGGTCACCTCGGTCGTCCTGCGCGGCAGCGTCGCCGGTCAGCCGCCGCGCGACATCCTCTCCGAAGCCCATGCGCAGGTCAGACATTCGGTCAGACAGGCGCTGGGCGTGCCCGCCCCGCACCCGGCCGATATCGCCCCCGAGGTCTCCCCCGCCACCGTCCTGCGTGCCCGCGGCGCCGAATTGCTCCGGCGCTCAGCCGATTTCCATGCCGAGGACGAGTCCCGTCACCATCCCGCGTACGCCCGGATCCTGGGCGAGCTGGCCCCGGACGAGGCCCGCGTCATTCGATTCCTCTATCTCGACGGCCCCCAGCCGATTCTGGTGGTGCGCACCGGCCGCACCGGCGCCGGCGGCGAGTTCACGCTGCTGGGCGACGACGCCGCGCTGCGCTACCCCAACCGGGTCGAGGAGTATCTGACCAATCTCGACCGGCTCGGACTGGTCGACATCGCGCGCGAACCACTCGGCAATCCGAACAGGTACCAGCTGCTCGAAGCGCTGCCCGAGGTGCGGAAGCTGTTGAAGCGCGCCGGATTCGGTACGAAGGTGCTGTACCGGACGATCGAACTGACCTCGTTCGGCGCGGGCTTCGTGCGCACCTGCCTGCCGGTGCCGGCGCTGGATCGAGCCGCGCTGGAACAGCACGGCTGATCGTCATCGAACGGCGCGGCTGATCGTCAGCCCTCGGCCAGTTCGGCCAACTCCATCCAGCGCTCCTCGGCCGCTTCCTTGTCCGCCTGCACCTGCTTGAGCTCGCTGCCCAGGCTGATCAGCTTGTCCGGGTCGGTGGCGGCGTCGGCCAGCGCGGTGTGCAGCTTGCCCTCGCGCTCGTCCAGCTTGGCGATGGACCGCTCCAGCTTGGCGAGCTCCTTGCGGGCGGCGCGGTAGGCGGCCGAATCCGTCGTGGCGGCACCGGAATCGGCGGCGGCCGCCCCGGCGTTGACGCCCGGCTTGGCCGCGGTCGCGGCGCGCCGCTTCAGGTACTCGGTGATGCCGCCAGGCAGGTTGGTGAGCTTGCCGTCGCCGAACAGCGCCCAGGTGGTGTCGCAGACGCGCTCGATCAGGTAGCGGTCGTGCGAGATGACGACCATGGTGCCGGGCCAGCCGTCGAGCAAGTCCTCGAGCTGCTGCAGGGTGTCGATGTCCAGGTCGTTGGTCGGCTCGTCCAGCAGCAGCACGTTGGGCTCGGACATCAGGATTCGCGTCAGCTGCAGGCGGCGGCGCTCACCGCCGGACAGATCCCCGACCGGCGTGCGCTGCTTGGCGGGGCTGAAGCCCAGGCGCTCGGCGAGCTGGCTGGCGGTGATCTCCTTGTCGCCGAGCATGGTTCGCATGGCGACGTCCTGAACCGCTTCCAGCGCGCGCATGTCCAGCGGCAGATCGTCGAGTTCCTGGCGCAGCCAGCCGATCTTGACGGTCTGACCCTGAATGCGCTTGCCGCTCTTGAGCGGCTGCTCCCCGGCCAGGGCGCGCAGCAGCGTGGTCTTACCGGAGCCGTTCACCCCGACCAGGCCGACGCGTTCGCCCGGCGCGAGCCGCCAGGTCAGGTCCTGCACCAGCTCCCGGTCGTCCGGGGTGGCCAGGGTGGCGCCCTCGAGTTCGATCACCACGCGGCCCAGCCGCCTGCGCGCGAACGAGGCCAGCTCGACGCTGTCGCGCGGGGCGGGCACGTTGGCGATCAGCGCCTCGGCGGCCTCGATGCGGTAGCGCGGCTTGGAGGTTCGAGCCGGCGCGCCGCGGCGCAGCCAGGCCAGTTCCTTGCGCGCCAGATTCTGGCGGCGGGCCTCGCTGGCGTCGGCCTGGCGGGTCCGCTCGGCGCGCGCGAAGATCCAGTCGTTGTAGCCGCCCTCGTAGGTCTCGACCTTGCCGCCCTGCACCTCCCAGGTGCGGGTGGCGACGGTGTCCAGGAACCAGCGATCGTGCGTCACGACCACCAGCGCGCTGCGCCGCGCGACCAGGTGCTCGGCCAGCCACTGCACGCCCTCGACGTCGAGGTGGTTGGTGGGCTCGTCGAGCACCAGCAGGTCCAGTTCGCGCACCAGGGCCGCGGCCAGGGCGGTGCGGCGGCGCTCACCACCGGAGAGGTTCGAGACCGGGGTGTCCATGCCCAGATCCGCGATGCCGATGCCCTCGACCACCGAGCGGATACGCGTGTTGGCCGCCCACTCGTGCTCGGCCACGCCGTCGGTCATCTGATCCTGGGCCAGACCCGCCAGCACCACCTCACCGACGGTCGAGCCCTCGGGCAGCACCCCGCGCTGGGTGACCACGGCGATCCGCAGGCCGCCGACGCGGCTCACGCGTCCACTGTCGGGCTGCTCGAGCCCGGTCAGCACCTCGAGCAGCGTGGTCTTGCCGCCGCCGTTGAGCCCCACCACACCGATCCGCTCGCCGGCGTGCACGCCGAGCGAGACGTTGTCCAGCAGCGGAGTGATCCCGAAGCTCTTCGAGACCTGCTCCAAGTTGATGAGGTTGGACATGACACTCCTCCGCCTCCCCGCCACTTCCGCGCACGGGTGAGAGCCGTCGATTTTCCTGCGTGCGTGCCGGAGGTCAAGTGCGTTGACCATGCTGGGCGTGCCCGGCGAGTTACCCCGACCGCACGGGATCGGTTGTCGCGCGATCACGGGGCCGTTTGCCGGTACCAACCCTATCGGTTCGGCCGCGCGGGCCGTCCGGCAGTGAGGTTCAGCGCCCGGGTGCGGCCGAGGGGCCACCGAGGATGCGGGCGCCGGGAACCGGGCCGTACGCGGTGCGCACGCTGCGGCACACGCCCGCGCCGGAGAGTTCGGCGGCGACCTCCACGGCGGCCTCCTCGTTCTCGCACAGGAAGGCGCAGGTGGGACCGGAGCCGGAGACGATGCCGGCCAGCGCACCGGCGGACACCCCCGCGCGCAGGGTGCGCCGGAGTTCGGGCGCCAGCGAGAGCGCGGCGGCCTGCAGGTCGTTGCCGAGCAGCGGCGCGAGCTGGCGGGGATCGCCCGAGGCCAGGGCCTGCAGCAGCGCCTGCGGGCTGTCCAGCCGGGGCGGGTCGCCGGCCGCGCGCAGGCGGTCGAGTTCGTGGAAGACCGCCGGGGTGGAGAGCCCGCCCTTGGCCAGGGCGAGCACCCAGTGGAAGGTGTTGCGGCACAGCACCGGTAGCAGTTCCTCGCCGCGCCCGCGGCCCAGCGCGGTACCGCCGTGCAGGGCGAAGGGCACATCGCTGCCGAGTTCGGCTGCGATGTCGAACAATTCGGCGCGCGCCAGGCCCAGTTCCCAGAGCTCGTTCAGCCCGAGCAGGGCGGCGGCCGCGTCGGCGCTGCCGCCCGCCATGCCGCCGGCGACCGGAATGCCTTTGGCGATGGCCATTTCCACCAGGGGCGCGCGCTCACCCAGGTCGGCCAGGCGTACGGCGGCCTTCCAGACCAGGTTGCCCTGATCGGTGGGCACCTGGTCGGCGCCCTCGCCACTGACCGTCACGGCCAGGGCCGCGGCCGGCGCGATCTCCAGATCGTCACTGAGGGAAAGGGCTTGGAAGACCGTGGTGAGATCGTGGTATCCGTCGGGACGGAGGTCGCCCACCCCGAGGTGCAGATTCACCTTCGAGGGCGCGCGCACGACGACGGGACGGGGCACAACAGACAGCACGCGCTCAGCCTAATCGGGGAATCGAGGTCCCGGTGCGCGCAGGGGGCGGAGTTCATCGGTGTTCATCGGCGTTCACCGGGACTTCCGGAACCCGACGAACTCCGCTCCCGGGGTTGTCGCCGCCTGGTCACAGGAGGGCGCCGCCGGTGGCGTCTATCCATTGGCCGGTGACCCAGCGCGCGTCGTGCGAGGCGAGAAAGCCCACGATGTCGGCGATTTCGCCGGGCTGGGCCACGCGGTTCAGCGGTGAGCGGGCCGCGGTGGCGGCCTGGCCCTCGGGGGTGCGCAGCCAGGCCGCGTTCATGTCGGTGTCGACCGCGCCGGGCGCGACGGCGTTGACGGTGATGCCGCGGGGGCCGAGTTGTTTGGCCAGGGTGCCGGTCAGTGCGTCGACGGCGGCCTTGGTCATGGTGTACGCGACGAGTTCGGGCAGGTGCGCGCCCCTGGTCAGTCCGGTGGAGACGTTGACGATGCGGCCGCCGTCGCGCAGGCGGCCGAGGCCGAGCTTGGTGACGAAGAACGGCGATTTGGTGTTGATCGCGAACACCCGGTCGAACGAGTGCTCGTCGGTGCCCTCGATGGGTTCGCGGATGCCGTCGGTGCCGGCGTTGTTGACCAGGATGTCGAGCCCGTCGGCGTGCGCGTCGAAGGCCGCCCAGAGGGCCTCGGCATCGCCGGGCACCCCGAGCGGGGCCGAGATGGCGAAGGCCGATCCGCCCGCCGACTCGATGGCGGCGACGGTCTCCTTCGCCGCGGCCGTATTGCCGTTGTAGTGCACCGCCACGCGGGCGCCGTCGCGGGCGAGCCGCTGCGCGATGGCCCGGCCGATGCCGCGTCCGCCGCCGGTGACCAGGGCCGTCTTGCCGGTGAGTGCGCTCATGTCGTTGCCACAGCCTTTCTTTAGTGATCGTTACAGAAGGGCACCGTAGCACATTGTTTAGCGAGCGCTATAAAATGAATCCATGGCAACGCCGGCCCGGGGACGCCCCCGCTCCTTCGATCGAGATGCCGCCCTGGACAAGGCTTTACGCCTGTTCTGGCGGCAGGGGTACGAGGCCACCTCGATCAGCGACCTCACCGGCGAACTCGGCATCGGCGCACCGAGCCTGTACGCCGCGTTCGGCGACAAGAAGCAGCTCTTCGACGAGACCATCACCGCGTACGGCGCGCGCTACGGCGGTTTCGCCGCGCGGGCGCTGGCCGAGGAGCCGACCGCCCGGGCCGCGGCGGCCAGGACCCTGCGCGAGGCCGCGATCGAGTACACGACCCCGGGCCAACCGGGCGGGTGCATGGTGATCAGCGCGGGGATCAACACCACCAACGCCGAGGTCGCGGCCCGGCTCGAGCGCCTGCGCAACGCCAACGTCGACGCCTTCGAACAGCGGATTCGAGCCGATGTCGCGGCGGGGATACTCCCGGCGGGGACGAACGCCGCGGCCCTGGCACGCTATATCGGCACGGTCATGCAGGGCATGTCGCAGTCCGCGCGCGACGGTGCGGACCGGGCGGAGTTGCTGACGGTGGCCGAGCTGGCCCTGCGCGCCTGGGACGAGGCCCCGGCCGGCGGCTGAGTATTCGATCGCGAAGCACTTGCGCCAGGTACCCATGGGGGGTATGTTTTCGGTGTCGGGGATACCCCCACACCGTATGAAGCGCGAGCCGAGGAGTCGAATCATGGCCACCAGCACCTACACCGTCACCGGCATGACCTGCGGCCACTGCGTCGGGTCGGTCAAGAAGGAGATCGGCAAGATCGATGGTGTGACCAGCGTCGATGTCGATCTCGCGAGCGGGCGCGTGCAGGTCGAGTCGGCCGCGCCGGTCGCCGACGCCGACATCGTCGCGGCCGTCGACGAAGCGGGCTACGAGGTGGCGGTCTAAATGAACGATCGCCTCAAGTTCGCGGCCTTCGGCGCCGGGCTGGTCGTGCTGTTCGGAGCGGCGCTCGGCATCGGCGCCCTGGTCGGCGATCCGACCGGGTCCGATTCGAGCGACAGCGACACCGCGAACGGGTTGCGGCAGAGCGAATCCGGCTACTCGCTGAGCGAGGTCGCCGCCCCGGCCGCCCCGAATCAGCAGGGGCCGCTGAGCTTCCGGATCGACGGCCCGCGGGGCGCGGTGACCGAGTTCGACACCCTGCACGAGAAGAAACTGCATCTGATCGTGGTGCGTTCGGACGCGAGCCAATTCCGGCACGTGCACCCGCAACTCGCCGCCGACGGCACCTGGTCGCTGGACTGGAAGTGGGCCGAGCCCGGTACCTACCGCGTCTTCGCCGACTTCTCCCCCGCCGGCGGCCCCGGTGAACTCACGCTGAGCCGCACCGTGACCGTGGCGGGCGACGCGGCGGACAAGCCGCTGCCGCCCCCGTCCAGGACCGCCACGGTGGACGGCTACCAGGTCACCCTCACCGGTGATCTGAACACCGCGGGCAGCGAACTGAGTTTCGCCATCGCCCGCGACGGCAAGCCGGTCACCGATCTGCAGCCGTACCTGGGCGCGTACGCGCACCTGGTGGCGCTGCGGGCGAGCGATCTCGCCTACTTGCACGTGCACCCGCAGGGCCAGGTCGGCAAGACACCGCCGGGACCGGACGTGTCGTTCCACGCCCAGGCGCCCAGCGACGGCGAATACCGCCTGTACCTGGACTTCTCACACAACGGCTCGGTGCACACCGCCGAGTTCACCACGAAGACGACACCGGCCGCGTCCACCTCGGACGGGCCCGCGCAACACGGAGGAGGTCACTGATGAGCGCACCGGCACCCGCCCGGTCGATCGAACTCGAGATCGGTGGCATGACCTGCGCCTCCTGCGCGTCCCGAATCGAGAAGAAGCTCAACAGAATCGACGGCGTCACCGCGACGGTCAACTACGCCACCGAGAAGGCCAAGGTCAGCTTCCCGGATTCGGTGACGGCCGACGACCTCATCGCCAAGGTCGAGGACACCGGCTACACCGCCGCCGTGCACAGCCCGGAACCGGTGAAACCCGATGCCCCGGAAGCCGATTCGGCGCCGACCGCGACCCAGCAGCTGCGCCATCGGCTGCTGGTGAGCCTGGCGCTGGCCATCCCCGTGGTCGCGATGGCCATGATTCCCGCGCTGCAGTTCACCAACTGGCAGTGGCTCTCGCTGACCCTCACCGCGCCCATCGTGGTGTGGGGCGGCGCGCAGTTCCACCGCGCGGCCTGGGTCAACGCCAAACACGGTGCGGCGACGATGGATACGCTCATCTCGCTGGGCACCGCGGCCGCGTTCGGCTGGTCGGTGTACGCGCTGTTCTTCGGCGACGCCGGCATGGCGGGCATGACGCATCCCTTCACCCTGACCATCGCCCGCGGTGACTCGTCCTCGGCGCTGTACTTCGAGGTCGCGGCCACGCTCATCACCGCGATTCTGGCGGGCCGCTACTTCGAGACCCGGTCCAAGGAGAAGGCGGGCTCGGCGCTGCGGGCACTGCTCGAACTCGGGGCCAAGGATGTGGCGGTGCTGCGCGACGGCGCCGAAATCCGGATCCCGGTCGGCGAATTGCGCGTCGGCGACGAGTTCCGGGTGCGCCCGGGCGAGAAGGTCGCCACCGACGGCACGGTGGTGCACGGCAATTCGGCGCTCGACATGAGCATGCTGACCGGCGAGTCCGTGCCGGTCGAGGTCGGGCCCGGCGATCAGGTCGTCGGCGCGACGGTGAACGCGGGCGGTCTGCTGACCGTGCGCGCCACCCGGGTCGGGGCCGATACCCAGCTGGCACAGATGGCGTCGCTGGTGGAGGACGCGCAGAACGGCAAGGCGCCCGTGCAGCGGCTCGCCGATCGGGTGGCCGGGGTGTTCGTGCCCATCGTCATCGGGATCTCCATCGCCGCACTGGGTTTCTGGCTCGGCACCGGCGCCGCGGTCTCGACCGCGTTCGGCGCGGCGGTGGCCGTGCTGATCATCGCCTGCCCGTGCGCCCTGGGCCTGGCCACACCGACCGCGCTGCTGGTGGGCACGGGTCGCGGTGCGCAGCTGGGGATTCTGATCAAGGGTCCGCAGGTGCTGGAGTCGACCCGGCGCATCGACACCGTGGTGCTGGACAAGACCGGCACCGTCACCACCGGGCGCATGTCCCTGGATCGGGTGATCCCGGCGGACGGCGTGGACGCGGCGGAACTGCTGGCGGTCGCGGCGGCGGTGGAGCACGGCTCCGAGCACCCGGTGGCCAAGGCCGTGGTGAGCGGGGCGGCCGAGCGGACGCTCGCGCTGGAACCGGTCGAGCAGTTCGTCAGCCACGGCGGCAAGGGCGTGCAGGGCCTGGTCGCCGAGCGCGCGGTCGTCATCGGGCGCACCGAGTTGCTCGCGGACTGGTCCATCACGCTCCCGAAGGCGCTGGCCGAGGCCAAGACCGAAGCCGAACAGCAGGGCAAGACCGCCATCGCGGTGGCCTGGGACGGGGAGGCGCGCGGCGTGCTCGTCATCGCCGACGCCGTCAAACCCACCAGCGCGCAGGCGATCTCGGAGATGCGGGCACTCGGGCTCACCCCCGTGCTGCTCACCGGCGACAACGCCGCCACCGCGCGGACGGTCGCCGATCAGGTCGGCATCGACGAGGTGATCGCCGAGGTGCTGCCCAGCGACAAGCTCGACGTGGTCAAGCGACTGCAGGAGCAGGGCAAGGTGGTCGCCATGGTCGGCGACGGCGTCAACGACGCGGCCGCCCTCGCCCAGGCCGATCTGGGCCTGGCCATGGGCACCGGCACCGACGTGGCCATCCAGGCCGCCGATCTGACGCTGGTGCGCGACGATCTGCGCTCGGTGCCGACGGCGATCAAGCTGTCGCGGGCCACGCTGCGCACGATCAAGGGCAACCTGTTCTGGGCCTTCGGCTACAACGTGGCGGCGATCCCGCTGGCGGCGGCGGGACTGCTCAATCCCATGCTCGCCGGCGCGGCCATGGCGCTGTCCAGTGTGTTCGTGGTCAGCAACAGTCTGCGACTGCGCCGGTTCGAGGGCTGAGCCGGATTGGGCAGCGGTCGAGACCGCCCACCGCACGGGGCCGTTCGGATCACCTGATCCGGACGGCCCTTTCGCATGCGCCGGGGGGTTTCGGGCCGGTGGGCGACGGCCGGATTCCGCCGGGTGGGTGGTCACCCGCGGGCACGCTGGTGTTCAATGGCTGCGACCGCGGTGGGGACCGCCTCGCCCGTGATGCCGAGGAGCGCGTTTCGTGACGACGATTGCCGAGTATTTGGTCGGCGGGGATGTTCAGATCACCCCGGTGGCCGTGGGAGAAGCCGGGGCGCCGGAGATCTCGATCTCCGTGCCCGAGGGCTGGCTCACCGTCGACACGGCCATGTTCCCGGGCGCCTACGGGGTGTGGACGCTCCCGCCGGAGGACGGCTGGGCCGACAACGTGGTGCTGCTGCTCGGCAGGCTGTCCAAGCCGGTCGACGCCGCCGAACTGCTGGAGTGCTCGTTCTCCGATGCCCGCCAGCTGCCGCAGTGGCAGGAGCTGGGCGCGGAAATCGGTGACTACCAGGGCTATCCGTCGGCCTCGGTGACCGGCACCTACGCGGTGGAGCAGCTCGGCCTGTGGGTGCACACCCGCTACGTGCTGGTGGCCGTGGGCACCTACGAGTACCTGGTGCAGGCCACCTTCACCGCCCGCGCCGACGGCCCGGGCATCGACCCGGCCACCATCGGCAGCCTGCGGGTCGCCGTCTAGCGACGCCGCGGCGGTGTGACCCGAGGTCACGCCGGGCGCGGTGGGCGCGATTGGCGATGCCGTCTTTCGACTACCGGCTGGACACCGGCGCGAGTGCGCGCTCGCCCCGGGCTCAGCTCTCCGGCGTCTGTTGAGCCAGCCGGACGAACGCGGCGGTGTCCAGGGTCTCGCCGCGGGCGGTGGGCGCGATTCCCGCTGCCACCAGGCGCCTTTCGGCCTCGACCGGGGAACCCGCCCAGCCCGCCAGGGCCGCGCGCAGCGTCTTGCGGCGCTGCGCGAAGGCGGCGTCGACGACCTCGTAGACGCGCCTGCGGTGCGATTCGTCCATGGGCCAGGGGGATTCGGTGAAGCGGTCGATGCGCACCAGTCCGGATTCGACCTGCGGCACCGGCCAGAAGATCTGGCGGCCAACGGTTCCCGCGCGCTTCACGGTGCCGAAGAAACCGGCTTTCACGCTCGGCACGCCGTAGATCCGGCCGCCGGGCACGGCGGCGAGGCGATCGGCGACCTCGAGCTGCACCATCACGAGAGTCGTTCGAATGCTGGGCAATTCGGCCAGCAGGTGCAGCAGCACGGGCACGGCGACGTTGTAGGGCAGGTTCGCAACCAGCGCGGTCGGGGCGGCGGGCAGATCCGCGGCCTGCACCCGCAGCGCGTCCGCCTGCACGACGGTGAGCCGGTCGGCGAGGGTCGGCGCGCGATCCTTGACCGTCTGCGGCAGATGCTCGGCGAGGTTCGGGTCGATCTCCACCGCGATGACGCGGTCGGCGGCGTCGAGCAGGCCCAGGGTCAGCGAGCCGAGACCGGGGCCGACCTCGAGCACCACGTCGTCGCGGCCCACGCTGCCCGCGGCGACGATGCGGCGCACGGTGTTGGCGTCGTGGACGAAGTTCTGTCCGAGCTGCTTGGTCGGGCGCACCCCGAATCGCTCCGCGAGCACCCGCACTTCGGCGGGCCCGAGCAGGGCGGCTTCTCCTCGACCGGCGTTCTCTGGTTCGGACACCCTGGGAAACCTATCAACCCGGGCCCGGTCACCGCCCCGACACCCCGCGCCGAGCGCGCCCGGACGGTCGGTGAGCCCCGTCTCCACCGCGGCCGGCGCGGTGCGTGACTCGGTGATCGATGACCGCCGTCGCCGCACCGGCCGGGCCCGGCGGCTCAGGACTGGACGGGGGTGGCGAGCACGCGGCCGATGAAGGCGTCGATCGCGGACCACATCTGCGGATTGAGTTCGGTGTGGCTGCCGGTGCCGGTCACAGTCGTGAAGTCGACACCGTTGGCGGCGAACTGGCCGGCGAGGGCGACGTGCAGCGGGGAGGGCACGGTGACGTCGGTCAGGTTGAGCAGCAGCAGGATCGGCTCGTCGTAACCGTTGACCGGCACCGCCATGTAGTCGGTGATCGCGGCCCGGAAGCGCGGGTCGGCCAGCGGGCGGGCGAGCAGATCTCCGATGGAGAGGCCGTTGGTGATCTTCATGATGTCCATGAAGCAGAGGCTGCCCGCCTGATCGAAGACCTCGCGGCCGCGCGGGGTGAGGTAGCTGTCCATATCCAGATCCGGGCGGGTCTCGCGCAGGCCGACCAGCATGCTGACGATGAAGGTGTCCACGGCGTTGCCGTTGTCGCCGGGGATGTCCGGCACGTACGGTCCGGTCAGCGGGACGAACTTCTCCACATCCGAGGCCGGGTCGACGGCGATGGTGCCGCGGAAGTCCAATTCCGGTGCGCGCGTGGACTGCAGGTGCGCCGCGCCGAGCGCCGCGTGGCCGCCCTGGGAGAACCCGATCACCGACCAGGTGCGCGAGAGTTCGGGCCGGGCCGCGCGCGCGGCCTGCACCAGGTCGATGGTGGCGGTCGCCTCGCTGCGCAGTTCGAGGTACGGGTGCGGGCCGGTGTCGAAACCGCCGAGCCCCAGGTAATCCGGTGCGACGACGGCGAAGCCCTTGGACACCAGGTAGTTCAGGAACTGGTCTTCCTTGGGGCGCGCGACCCGGGTGGTGTCGCTCTGGCCGCCGCAGTTCGGGCCGAGGCCGGAGGTGCCGTGGTCGTAGGCCATGATCGGCCAGCCGCCCTCGGGGGCCGGGCCGTCGGGCAGGATCAGCGCGCCGCTGGCCCGCACGGGCGCGCCGTTGGAGCGTTCGGTCCAGTAGTTCACCGCGTAGCCGTGGGCGAGTCCGCGCCAGCCGGGAGCCTGGGCGGTGACATCGATCAGCGAGCCGCTGGTCGCCGCCTGGGCGGGCGCCGCGGGCAGGGCGAGCAGGCCGCTCGCCACCACCGCCGCCGCGGTGGCAACTCGGATACGCCAATCGAACAACCGCATGAAACCTCCATCAGATGGTTCTGTCGCGTGTGTCGCGCGCCGGAAAGCTTAGCCATCGAAACTGGTCATACGATTAAGAGAACTCTATGAGCGGCGACCGCACATGACTTCAGGACAAATCGACCGGTCATCGGTATCGCCGACCATTGACGCGAAGTGAAACTTGTTCTAATTTCCCGTCATGTTGCGTAGATACGACGGACGTCGAGTACTTGTCACGGGAGCCGGTTCGGGCATCGGCCAGGGCATCGCCCTGCGCCTGCTCTCCGAAGGCGCACAGCTGGTCGCGGCGGATATCAACGACGAGGGTCTGAAGACCACCGTCGAGGCCGCGACCGAGGAACAGCGCGCACGCCTGCGCACGCTGACCCTGGACGTCGCGAATCCGGAATCGGTGAGCGCCACCGTGGCCGCGGCCGTCGAATTCCTCGGCGGGCTGGACGTTCTGGTGAACGCGGCGGGCATCATGCGCGCCGGGCACACCCACGAACTGCCCCTGGACATCTGGAACACGGTGCTCGCGGTGAACCTCACCGGCACCTTCCTGGTGACCCAGCAGGCCCTGCCGCACCTCATCGAGACCCAGCGCGGCGTGGTGGTGAACTTCTCCTCCACCTCGGCGTTCGGCTCGGTGCCCTACATGTCGGCCTACGCCGCCTCCAAGGCGGGCGTCAACGCCTTCACCCACGCCATCGCCCTGGAATACGTGAAACAGGGTCTGCGCGCGGTGAACATCGTCCCCGGCGGGATCGGGACCGGACTGACCGCCGGCCTCGACCTGCCCGCCGACGCCGACTGGAGCCTGCTGGCCCGCCTCCCCGGCTGGATCGAGGGCGGCATGCTCGGCAAGCCCGAGGATGTGGCGGGCGCGGTGGCGATGGTGGCCTCCGACGACGGGCGCTACATCACCGGCACCGAGATCCGCGTGGACGGCGGCGCACTGATGTAGGTGCGTGTCAGCTGATGCCGAGGCGGCTGGTGCAGGCGGGCCAGGCACCCCAGCCCTGGCGGGCGCGAGTCACCTCGGCGATCGCGATCTGCTCCTCGCGGGTCGCGAGATCCGCGCGGGGGGCGTAGCGGAGGCCGCCCTGGCGGGCCCAGGTGTTGGCGTCGAACTGGATGCCGCCGTAGTAGCCGTTGCCGGTGTTGATGGCCCAGTTGCCGTTGGACTCGCACTTGGCCAGGGCATCCCAGGTGTGGCCGTCGCGGACCTCGGGCACCTCGGTGCCGGGCTTGGTGCCCTTGCGGACGGTCTTGGGCGCGGCGGCCACGATGACCGTGTGCGTGACCGGATCCTTCGCGGCCTCATGGCCGTTCACGATCGAGACCGCGAAAGTGACGTCCTGGGTACCGGGTACGCCCGGGTTCTCCACGACCGTCCGGCTCTGATTGAGGGTCGGATCCTCGATGATGTTCTCTTCGGGCTCCAAAGGCAGCCGCTCGGTGCGCTTTTCGACGTACTTGCGGGTGACGACGATCTTCATGCCGTCGGTGAGCGCGGTGTCCGGGCCCGGCACGACCGAATCCTGATCGACCAGCGGGCGGCCCTGCTCCTCGAGCAGCTTCCCGACCGTCGGCGCGGCCAGGCGCACCAGGCCGGGCGCGCCGCCGTTGTCGGACAGCTCCACGGTGCGCGGGTTGGTGATCAGCAGCGCGGCGCCCTCGAGCGGCAGCGGGGAGGGGCGCGCGGGCGAGGTGTACACGTCGCCGGGCAGATTCAGCTTCACGATGGCCTCGGCCACGGTGAGCGCGGTCGTCCACGCCTTGGACGGGCGGCCGTCCACGATCATGGCGACCTCGCGCGCGCGATTCAGCGTGATGGTCCCGCCATCGCTGATCTTCGCACCGGCGGAAGGGGATACGTCGTCGCGACCGCTGATCCCGTAGCCCGCGTCCTTGAGCACGCCGCGCACATCGCCGTACATGGTGTGCTGGGTGATGGACATGCCGTCCACCACCACGGTGACCGTCTTCTTGTTCACGATCGCCACGCCCGCACCGACGATGAGCGTGACGAGCATCGCCGCGATGGCGCCGTACAGCAGCGGCGATCGCGACGAATTGATCTTCGTCAGTGGCTTCATCGATAGTCTCGGCATGGTCACAGTACGATAACGAGGGCCGGGGGAATTGACAATGGAAACGCGGTGACCCGCGGTTGCGAATATTACGAAGTCATATAGCGCCGCAGGTGGATCACGGCGCGGGCCAATCATAGTGAGCGAGGCCACACCTCGCGAATCGGACGGTCAGATGCCGTAGACCCGCCTGGCATTGGCGGTGGTGATCTTGGCCAGGGTCTGCGGATCCTGTTCCCGTACTTCCGCGAGCGCGCGCACGGTATAGGGCAGCATGTACGACTCGTTCGGTGCGCCGCGGAACGGATGCGGGGTCAGAAACGGCGCGTCCGTTTCGACCAGAATCTGTGCGTCCGGAACGACTTTCGCCGCCTCCCGCAATTCATGGGCGTTCTTGAAACTCACCGTGCCGGAGAAACTCAGCACGTAGCCCTCGTCCACGCACGCCATGGCCATATTGGCGTCGGAGGAGAAGCAGTGGAAGATCACCGTTTCCGGCGCGCCCTCGTCCAGCAGCACGGTGAGCAAATCATGATCGGCTTCGCGGTTGTGGATCATGAGCGGTTTGCCCAGCCGCTTGGCGAGGTCGATGTGCCAGCGGAAACCCTCCACCTGCGTCTCGATGTCCGCGCACCCGTCGAGCTTGCCGGGCCAGTAGTAGTCGAGCCCGGTCTCCCCCACCGCGACCACCCGCGGGTCCGCGGCCAGCGCCTCGAGTTCGGCCTTGGCCGCCTCGTCCAGCGCGTTCGCCCGGGTCGGATGCAGCGCGACGGCCGCGTATACCCGCCTGTCCCAGTTCGCCGCCCGGACCGCGAAGCGCGCGGCGTCGAGATCGTCGGCGATGGTCACCACTTCGCGCACACCCGCGGCCTCGGCCCGATCCACAATCGCGGCAACCGATTCCGCGTCCGTCGCACCGCAGGCGTCCAGATGCGTATGCGCGTCGATGAGCGGGAACAGCGGCTGGGGCGGTTCGGGGGCCGGTCGGGTGTTACGCATGGTCGACACCGGCGACGGGGATATTCACGCGAGTGGCAGCAGGCACGCAGATTAGAGTAGTCACCACCATGAGTGCATCCGATCGCCCCGCCTTCTACGTGACCACGGCCATTGCGTACCCCAACGGTGCACCGCACATGGGTCACGCCTACGAATACATCTCCACCGATGCCCTGGCCCGCTTCAAGCGGCTGGACGGTTTCGATGTGTTCTTCATGACCGGCACCGACGAGCACGGGCAGAAGGTGCAGCAGGCGGCCAAGGCCGCCGGCGTTCCGGAGCAGGAGTACGCCGCGCGCAACTCCGACGTCTTCGAACGCCTGGACAAGGCCCTGGATGTCTCCTACGACCGGTTCATTCGCACCACCGACGCCGATCACCACGCCGCGTCCATCGCGCTCTGGGAGAAGATCGCCGCCAACGGCGACATCTACCTCGACACCTACGCGGGCTGGTACTCCGTGCGTGACGAGGCGTTCTACGCCGAGGACGAGACCACCGTCCTCGAGGACGGCACCCGCGTGTCCACCGAGAGCCGGACCCCGGTCGAGTGGACCGAGGAGTCGAACTACTTCTTCCGCCTGTCCGCGTACCAGGACCGGCTGCTCGAGCTGTTCGAGCAGGACCCAGAGTTCCTCGCGCCCGCGACCCGCCGCAACGAGATCGTCTCGTACGTGAAGTCGGGCCTGAAGGATCTGTCCATCTCGCGCACCACCTTCGACTGGGGCGTTCCGGTGCCCGGCGATCCGGCGCACGTGATGTACGTGTGGATGGACGCGCTCACCAACTACCTCACCGGCGCGGGTTACCCGGACGTCGAGTCCGAGCGTTTCCGCAAGTTCTGGCCCGCCGACGTGCACATCATCGGCAAGGACATCACGCGCTTCCACGCCATCTACTGGCCCGCGTTCCTCATGTCGGCCGACATCGCCCTGCCGAAGCGCGTTTTCGCGCACGGGTTCCTGTACAACAAGGGCGAGAAGATGTCGAAGTCGACCGGCAACGTGGTCGATCCGATGGAACTGGTGGACACCTACGGCCTGGACGCCGTGCGCTTCTTCCTGCTGCGCGAGATCTCCTACGGGCAGGACGGCTCGTACAGCCACGAGGGCATCGTCGGCCGCATCAACACCGACCTGGCCAACGAGTACGGCAATCTCGCCCAGCGCTGCCTGAAGATGGTGCTGCGCGATTTCGGCGGCGTGGTCCCGACTCCCGGCGATTTCACCGATGAGGACAAAGCGCTGCTCGAGCGTGCGAACGGCCTGCTGGAGAAGGTGCGCGCCGAATTCGACCAGCAGCTCATCCATCTGGGCCTCGAGCAGCTGTGGCTGACCCTCGGTGAGACCAACCGCTACTTCTCCGCGCAGGCCCCGTGGACGCTGGCCAAGTCGGGCACCCCGGAGGATGTCGCGCGCGAGGGCACCATCCTCTACGTGACCATGGAGGTGCTGCGCATCGTGACCCTGCTGGCGCAGCCGGTGATTCCGGGCGCGGCCGGCCGGATCCTGGATCTGCTCGGCCAGACCGATCGCGATTTCGCGGCCATCGCCACCCCGCTGGCGCCCGGTCTGGCGCTGCCCGAGCCGGCGGTCGTGTTCCCGAAGTTCGTGGAGCCCAAGGCTTATCG
>NZ_JBSHMS010000049.1:0-41585 GCF_053645575.1 Nocardia sp. NPDC055321 | reverse complement strand
GTGCTGTGTATGGGGTGGGGGCCCCGCCGCCCCCCCCGCCGCGCCGGGATCGTTCGCAGCGTGAACAGCGGACAAGTCTGGTAGATCGACGCCCAAAGCAGGTTGTGTCCGCACCGTCTCATTGGTGCTCGATCGTGCGCATCCCTTCACCGGTCCCGAGGTGCCACCGGCTACCGTCGGGGGCCGGCTCCAAACGGCCCTCCAGGAGCGCGATGAATCCGTCCGCGACCTCGAGGATGCGAGTGAGCACAACTCCCTCCGGATGCCGGGCAAATCCATCCGAGACAGCCGTTCCATCGAGAATCAGCCACTGCCGCAACCGATCCGGACCGATATCGCCACCGTCGACCGCGGCGCTGCGAGCAGCTCGCGCGCACGCGCGGATCAGGTCCCGCTGACGTTCGTTGTCGATGACCATGGTCACCCCATGATCATCGAGTGCGGCGGCCCGCCGCCAGTGATCGTGTACTCCACCGAGCCAGGGGTCGTCAGCAAGCGATTCTGGTTCGATCTGACCGACCAGGTATGCGAGCCAGACGTCGAGCGCGTCGTCGACGGCCCAGAAGCCGAGGCCATCGATCTCTACGTACTTCGTCGAACTCATCCCAGGAGTATGCGGGAGCTGGGAGCTGGGCTCTCGAACCGACACGAGCGTGGGTCCCGGCACGAGATCCGCTCCCGGTATTGTCGGCGCCCGAGCACTAACGAGTCGGTCCCGCTGGGACCGAGGTGCTCGGGCGTGCGGATTCGAGCAGGGCGACGGCATGTTATGCCGAGCAGCACAGGTTATTGGGGGAAGGGTAGTGCGGTTCAGGCAGACCCTCCGTCTCGCCATCCTCCACTCGTTCGCAGTGTGAACGGCCGGCATCCCTGCTCTCTCGGTCGGGCGGTGGCGGGTCGCCGAACCGAAGCTGTCAATAGTCTTTCCCCGCATCGAACATGGCGTGCAGCCGTGCCTCGTCCGTGCTGACTCCGGGCTCGGCGATCACGATGTCCACCTGCCGGATCGTCCCGGTGAACGCGAAGGGCATGGGGTACTGCGGGCTCACGGGCGAACCGGTGTCGCGGCCGATGTTGAAGGTGTCGATCCCGAACCGTCCGGGGACGGTGTGCTCGATCCGGTCGCGAGCACCGACCTGGTCATTCACGAACAGTGTTGCCTCGCCACCCTTTCCGAGGCCGCCCCCGTCATAGACGAACTCGAGGCGAACGGTCGAGGGACCGTCGGGCAAGGGCAGATCGGATTCGATGATCGTGCGCTCGGACCCGAAGTAGTTGTAGTGGTAGACAGGTCGGCCGTCGTGCACGTACAACACGTACCCCGCAGAGGATCCACCTGCGGCGACCAGAATGCCGTCGCCGGGCCCGTCGAGTATCACCTCGATTGCGTGAGAACGGTTTTTGGTATTCGGTGCGGCGGTCTCGGGCAAGCGCAACGTGCCCGGGTAGTAGGTGAACCGAGTGCGGTTCGGGTCTGCTCCGCCTGGAGCGGGCTTGGGGACGCTGAGCCGCGCCGAGCCACGATCATCGAGCGGGTAGACCCCGTAGGTGACACACTCGCGGTCGAAGAGCTCTTTCAGTTCCGCGAGTTTGTCGGGGTGCTGGTCGGCAAGGTCGAGGCTCTCGCTGAAATCCTCGTCGAGGTTGTAGAGCTCCCAGCGGTCGGCCTCCCAGTTCCCGGGCGCGATGTCCATCCGCCATGGGCGGGTGTGCTGGGCGCAGGCGATCCAGCCGTCGTCATAGATCGCACGGTTGCCCAGGATCTCGAAATACTGTCGCGACCGCGTCGGGCGTGCGTCCGCTGAATCGAATGTCGAGGCGATCGATACCCCGTCCATCGGCTTCTGGTCGATGCCGTCGACCGTGTCCGGCGCGGGGATTCCGGCGATGTCGAGGATGGTCGGGACGATGTCGATCAAATGGGTGAACTGCGAGCGGATGCCGCCGGCCTCGGTGATGCGGGAGGGCCATGTGACGATCATCGGATTGCGGGTGCCGCCGAGGTGGCTGGCGACCTGTTTGACCCATTGGAACGGCGCATTGCCCGCCCAAGCCCAGCCCATCGGGTAGTGGGACTCGCTGTTCGGAGTGCCGATATCGTCGATGCGCGCGAGGATCTCGCTGACGTCGGACTGAATGCCGTTGAGGTTCATGATCTCGTTCACGGTCCCGCGCGGACCACCCTCGGAGCTGGCGCCGTTGTCGCCGACGATGAAGCAGAGCAGCGTGTTGTCCGCATCGGGCAGCCCGTTGACGGCGTCGATCAGACGCCCGCACTCCTGGTCGACGAACGCGAGATACCCGGCATAGTTCTCCATGAAGCGGGCACACACACGTTTCTCGTCCTCCGAGAGCGAATCCCACGGGTCCACCCAGTCCGGCCGCGGGGTGTTGACCGTCCCCGGTGGGATCACTCCGAGCGCGAGTTGCCGCTGGAAGGTCTCCTCACGAACGGCATCCCAGCCTTTGTCGAACTGCCCGCGGAACCGGTCGCGCCACTCCTGGGTTACCTGGTGGGGAGCGTGCATGGCACCCGGGGCGAAGTAGAGGAAAGCGGGCTTGTCCGGGTTCACCGATTTGCCGTAGCGCAGCCACTCGATCGCCCGATCGGTGATGTCGGTCATGAAGTGGTATCCATCCTCGGGCCCACGATCGGGCTCCACCGGGCGCGTGTTCTCGAACAGTGCCGGGTAAAAGGAGTTCGTCTCGCCCGCGTTGAAACCGAAGAAGTAGTCGAAGCCGAGTCCGGTGGGCCAGCGATCGAACGGGCCGACCACGCTGGTCAACCAATCGGGCGTGTTGTGGTTCTTGCCGAACCAGGCGGTGTTGTAGCCGTTCTCCCGAAGTGTGCGTCCGATCGTCGCGGTCGATTTCGGGATCAGGCTGGTGTAGCTCGGAAAACCCGTCGCCCACTCCGCGAGGAATCCCGCGCCGCAGTTGTGGTGGTTGCGCCCGGTCAGCAGCGCGGCCCTCGAGGGCCCGCAGATTGCCGTCGTGTGAAACCGGTTGTATCGCAGACCCGCCTCGGCGAGTTTGTCGAGAGCGGGGGTCGGGACCGGACCACCGAATGTCCCGACCTGCCCGAAGCCGACGTCGTCGAGCATCATGATGACCACGTTGGGCGCGCCGGCCGGAGCTGACGGCGGATCCGGCCAATCCGGAACGGAATCCTCGTACGTAGTGCCGATCGTTCCCTGGAATGGCGGATCCGGAATCGGCAGTCGCGACCGATCCAGATTCCGTGGGTCATGACTCGCAGAATTCGTCATTCGCGGCTCCTCGACGATTCCGTTCGGCTCGGTCGACCGAGCCGACAAAGCTCAACGCACCCGACCAGTGATAACCACTTCAGCGCATTCTTCTCACCTTCATCGACAAGGGAACCATGTCGATCGGTCAGGATGAGCAATTGCCACGCCGGGACCCGGTCTCACCATTCGTAATGCCGGTGGCATCAGGTAACCGGCGACGCCGACTTCCTCTCCGACACGGTCGTGATGTTGTCGGTGCTCGCCCTGTGTCGGCTCGGCTCGAGTAGCAGCCACCCGGCGACAGCGGCGACTGCCGCAATACCTCCGGCGGTGAGAGAGGCAGTGTGAAAGCCTTCGAGGAAGGCGCCTTTGACCAGACCGCTGAGTTGGGCGCCGACAGGGCCCGGGATTGATCCGGCCGCCTGAACCCCGGTCAGCATCGAGTTCGCCGCCGCATCGCGTGCCTCCTGCGGCAGCGGTATGCCGGCCAGATCGGAAGCGATCGTCCCGGAGTAGACCGAGGCGAGGATCGAGCCGAGTACAGCTACTCCCAGCGTTCCGCCGAGTTCGCGACTCGTGTCGTTGACCGCCGACCCCGCACCGACCTGGCCGGTGGACAGCTCGTTGAGCACCATCAAGGTCGCCGGGCCCGCGACGAGCGCCACGCCCGCGGCCAGTGTGACCATCACGGGCGCGATCACGCCCCAGTACGAGGTGAGGGCGTCGTATCGGATGGTCAGCAGGAAGGCCACGGCCATGACGAGCGACCCGAGCACCGCGGTGCGACCCGCCCCGATCTTCGACCCCAGCCACATGCTCGGCCCGGCGAAGACCGTCATCGCGATCGCGAAAGGCAGTGTGCGGGTGCCGGTCTCCAAGGGGGAGAACTCTTTGACGCCCTGGAAGTACTGAGTCATCAGGAACACGAAACCCATGAGCGCGAACATGCCGAAGGTCAGCAGCAGTGCCGCCGCGGCGAAGTTGCGGTCGCGGAACAGGCGAATGTCGAACAGGGGCGACGGGAACCGGCTCTCCCAGACGGCATAGGCCGCGATGACCGCCGCGCCGATCGCGATCCCGCCAATGGTGCGAAGGGTCAGCCAGCCGTGGTTCGGGGCCTCGATCACGCTGTAGACGACGATCGTGATGCCGGCCATCGACAGCACCATGCCCCCGATATCGAAGCGGCCGGCATCGGGGTTTCGGCTGGGCGGTATGAGCGCCGCGACCGCGACCAGCGCGAGGGCGCCGGCGGGAACGTTGATCCAGAAGATCGAGCTCCACGAGTAGTGATGGAGCAGCCAGCCGCCCACCACCGGGCCGATCGCGGCGGCGACTCCGGCGACCGCGGCCCACGTCGCGACCGCGATCGCGCGCTCGCGGAGGTCGTCGAACAGAATCACCACGAGCGCGAGGGTGGCCGGAAAGACAAGAGCGGCAAAGAGTCCCAGGCCCGCGCGCGCGGCGATCAGTTGCCCCAGGTTCTGCGAGAGAGCCGCGAGTGCGGAGACCGCCGCGAAGCCGACGATTCCGATCAGCAGCACGGTCTTGCGGCCGAAACGATCACCCAGATACCCGCCGGTCAGCAGCAGGCCGGCGAACACGAGCGTGTACATGTCCACCACCATCTGCAAACCGGACGTATCTGCGCCCAGATCAGTCGAGACTTTCGGCAGCGCGACGTTGACGATGGTGTTGTCCAGGAACACCAGCAACTCGGCGAAGCAGAGCGCGGCCAGTCCCAGCCATCGAATCACTATGGGACGCATCGGTTATGCCCCTCCTTGTCTCGGGCGGGCGATTCCGCATCGGGGAGGGGAACGACTCGAACGCGGTACGACCCCCCGTACACGGGCCGACGTCTGAACGGCCCTCTGCCAACGTACGAGCGGCCCGCGCAGGCGGGAATGACCCGATGGGACGGAACCGTGATACTTTCGGCGCGGTGGAGCGCAGGTCGTGGGACTTCAGACGCGGCATCATCGGAATCCGCCACATGGTCCAGGTCGGAATCGATCACGGGATCGCGGAGCGCCGACTGCTCGCCTCGACCGGACTCGTGCTCGCGGATCTTGATGCCGACGATCTGGAAGTCGAAGGCGTACAAGAGCTATCGGTCGCGCGCAACCTGGTCCAGACCCTCGGCGACCGGCCGGGACTCGGGACCGAGGTCGCGATGCGCTTCTCGCTGGCGAACTTCGGCCTGCTCGGCTTCGCCATGCTCAGCAGTCCCACCGCCGGCGAAGCCCTGCAGGTCGCCCTCCGAACGCTGCGGATCGGCAATCGGTTCATCGACATCGCGGCCGGTTTCACCGAGACGAGAGGGCGAATAACGTTCGAGCACGGGCACCTGCCCGCCGACGTGCGTGCGTTCCTGCTCGAACGCGACATCGCGATCATCTTCGGGGTGATCGTATTGCGTTGTCTCAGTCCGCAACTCGTCGATCGGCTCGGCGATACGCGGTTGGAACTGGCGCTTCCCGCCGACCGTGCGGCGACAGTGGTCGATGGCATGAGCCGCATGCTCGCCGACCTCGCACACGATCCGCTCCGGCGGCTTCGGATCGTCGCCGACCGCCCGACCACAGAACTGACGTTCCCACTCGATCTGCTCACCGAACCGATGTCGATGCCGGATCCGGCCACCGCCGCGCTGTGCGAGCAGCAGTGCCTGGACCTCTTGCAGCAGCGCAACCGCGGGCCGCTCGCCGCGAGAACGCGCGCGATGCTGCTGCAGCAGATCCACTCCGCGCCCACTGCGAGCGACATCGCGGCCGGACTGAACATGGACCGCCGCACCCTGCATAGACGACTCGCCGAGGAGGGAACCAACTTCCGGCTCCTGCAGGAGGAGACGCGTCACGCGCTGGCGATCGACATGCTCGACATCCTCGACCTCACCGTCAAGGAGACAGCGGCCCGCCTCGGCTACACCAGCGCCGCGGCGTTCAGCCGTTCGTTCACTCGATGGACCGGCAGTCCGCCCAGTGCCTACCGGCAGCGCACGCGACATGGCGTAGAAAGCGCCGAAGCTCCCACATCTTCGGTCTGAATCGGGCCTATCTCTGCACGACCCGATTCAGCCACGCTGTCATGTAGTCGAGCACCGACGGGTCGATAGTCGTGGCAATCGATACATATTCGTCGGGCATGCCGGTCTGCGCCGACTGCATCAGGTGATTGGCACCGTCGAAGGTGTGCACGGTCGCGGCCGGATTACCGGCCAGAAAGCTCCTCATGAGAGGGTCGTTCACCGCGGCATCGACCTGAACATCCTTGGTTCCGAACAATGCGAGGGTGGGTATCCGGAGTGCGCGCAGCGCCGGTTCGGGATCGTAGGTAGCCTGGGCGGCGTATTCCTGGTTGATCGCCCTGTCGATATCCGCGTCGGCGGCCCGTTGGTTCTCGGGCAGGCGCTGATTCGCGGCTCTGGCATTCGTGCGCGCTTGGTCGAAATTGCCTTCGCGGAGGAGATCGCATTCGGTGCGCACGGCCGCATCACTGGCCGCCAGTTCATCGGCGGTGGAGGTTCCGGCCGCGCGGAGCTGTACGCGCATCTGATGCGCGAGCACCTCGCATCCCGTCTGTGCCGGCCCCGCCATCAGCATCGCGAACGCCACACTGTCAGGCGCCTTCTGCGCTACCAGGGGCGCCAGCGTGCCGCCCTGGCTGTGGCCGAGCAGCCCGATTCGCGTGCGGTCGATATCCGGCCGTTCCCGCAGGAACGAGATCTGCGCGAGTACATCCGAAGCCATGTCGTCGTAGGTGGCCTCGCTCTTGTCGCCGGTCGTCGCGCCGACCCCGCGGTCGTCTGTTCGGAGCACCGCGAATCCCGCCCTGGTGAACGCGTCGGCCAGCACCAGGAAGGGCTTGTGCTGCGCGAATTCCTCGTCCCGATTGTGCTTTCCACCGCCGGGAATCAGGACCACCGCGGGAAAAGGGCCGTCCTTGTCGGGGACGGTCAAGGTGCCGCCGATGGTTGTTCCGGAATTCTGGATCGTCACGTCCACCGAATGATAGGCATCATCGGACGCGTTCTTCGTTTGCGCGCAGCCCGCTGCGACGGCCGAGATCAGCAATACAACGAGGGCGGATACACCTCGGACGGCTCGGGAATTCATGGGCGCCACCGGCCGCAGGCTTCCGTCGAATGGCGGACTCTTCCGTTCATGCGAGAAGGGTAGGTAGCCGAATTCGCTACGCACATCAGGGAATACCCGGAGGCTCCCCGGAATCGCGACGAATCCCGGCCCTGAGCCGCCATCCGGCGGAGTGCTCGAACGCCGGTGCATTCCGCTGCCAACTCGAGTCCCACCCAGTTGAACGATCTAGTCGATTTCCGATGATTCCGCCCGCCATCGCGTAAGCCTGATCGGACATTCCATCGATGTGGAGGGAGCAGTGTGCTCGAGCCTGCGCCGACCGCGAACGTGGCCCGGCTGTCCGAATTGACCGGCGACGCGGCCGCGATGCTGCGGGTCATCGACTACTTCGACGCCTTCGATGAATCGGCGGCCAACGCCGACACCGTCATTCGCGCGGCCGCGCTGCTGGCCGAATGCCCGGTCGGCGCGAGCTGGCCCGGCGGTCCGGTGATTCGATACGACGCGGCGGGCAGGTTGTTGCCCGCCCGCACCGCCGGACCCGAACCGGAGGACTCGGAACCCGTGGTCTGGCTCGAGCGGCCCGATGGACAGCCACGCGCGACCGAGCCCGACCACGTGCCGTCCTGGGCGGCGGCCCCGCATCCGCTCGATGACGTGGTGCTGGATCGGTTACGGCACTGTCTGCGGGTGGTGGCCGCGCGGCAGGCGCCGAACCCGCTGCGCATGGATGATCCCGCGCTGCTGGAAGTGGTGCTGTCGGAGAAGGAACGGCGCGAGGACCGAGTCCGCGCGATGCGGCTGCTCGGGCTCGACCCGGCTCGGTTCACCAGGGTTCTCGCGGTGGCCGGGCCCGGGGCCGCGGTCGCCGTGCGGATCATCGGCGAGCATGTGCCGGTGCTGCGGCAGGCGACGATCGGATCGACCACGGCGATCCTGGTCCAGGACTTCGGAATATCCGACGGCACGGTGGATCTCGGCAACCACGGGCATGACGCCGGCGGGACGAACGGTGCCGTGCGTTCAGGCCGGGGCACGGACGTCGCAGAGTCGAGCACAGCCGGGCCCGGACGGCTCTCGATGGTTGATCGCGGCCTCTCGGACACCTTGAATGCAGCTGTGGTGCAAGCGTTTCCGGCATCCCGAACAGGAGCCGAGGGCCCGTGGATCGGTGTGGGGGAGCGGTTGCCCGCATACGCGGCGGCCACGTCCTGGGAGCAGGCGCGGCGGGCCCTGCGCTTCGCCTCGTCGACCTGGCACGGACGCCGGGTGATCGCCTTCGAGCGCCTCGGCGCGTTGGAGTTGCTCGCGGACCTGCCGGTCCAGCGGTTGCTCGGCGTCGCCGACGTGACGCGCGTCAACGAGTTCGCCGCGACCGAGGCGGGCGCACTCGCGGTCGACACCCTCGAGGCGTTCTGCGTCTTCGGCACACTGCGCCGCACCGCGACCGAGCTGCATCTGCATCACTCCACGGTGGCCGCGCGCATCGCGCAGGTGGAGGCCGTGATGGGCTGGGATGTCGACGACGCGCTGGACCGGTTCACGGCCACGCTGGCGTTGTTCGTGCGCCGCATGGCGCTCTCGTCCACGCAGCTGTCGGCCCCGCCCGACCCGACAGGCGTCGGGTCGGGAAGGTGATACCCGCGACGGGCGGCGGGTGATCCAGATCACTCCGCTCGGCGACGATCGACGGGCACGGCACAGCCGGTGCGGGAGAAGGAGATTCACACCATGCCCATCGTCGAACCCACCAAGACCTGGAAGCTGCTCGAGGAGCGGCTCGCCGTCACCGCCAACGAGCGGCACCGCCGGGTGCTCGAGATCGTCATCGCGCACATGAAGGCCGAAGCGGTGCCGGACCTGGACGGTCTGATGAAAACCCTGGTGGCCGAACCGAATTACCACTTCTGGCAGTTCGGTCAGGATGTCGGCCCGAAGGGCTGGGACGGCGTGCGCGACTACTACGCGGCGTTCGTGGCGAGCAAGTCGAACATCCTGGAGTTCGAACTGGACCGCCTGCTGGTCGACGACGACTGCGTGGTCACCGAAGGCTATCTGCGCCAGATCTACCCGGGCGCGTACGCGGCCCGGATCGGCCTCCCGATCGAGGATCCCGAAGCCGACTACCTGATCTCGTTCCGGCAGCTGCTGCTGTGGCCGGTGAGCGAGGCCGGGCTGATCATCGGCGAGGACTCCTACCACTCGGGCCCGGTCGAGATCCGCAAGCTGTCGTTCGACGAACTGCCCAGCGAGTACGTCGAACTCGTGTACCCGGGCGTGTGAGAAGCGCGAGACTCGGCGAATGAAAGGCGAATCGGACATGACGGACCAAACGGCGGCAGCCCCGGCGGCGCAGAACCCGGTCGAGCGGCGTGCGGACATCGCGAGCCTGCTGCTCGACCGGCTCGGTGACGAGCGGCTCGGTCTGCGCACCCGGGAGCGGGACTGGACGTGGGACGCGGTGGTGCGGGAATCGGCGGCACGCGCCGAACTGGCCCGCGACCTGCGGCGCGACGGGCCGTTCCATATCGGCGTACTGCTGGACAACGTGCCCGATTTCGTCTTCTGGCTGGGTGCGGCCGCGCTGGCGGGCGCGACCGTCGTCGGCATCAATCCCACCCGCGGCAACGCGCAGCTGGCGGCCGACATCCGCTACGTCGACTGCCAGCTGATCGTCACCGACGCGGCCGGCATGGCCCGCCTGAGCGGACTCGACCTCGGCTTGGAGCAGGATCGGTTCCTGCTGGTGGACGACCCGGCCTATACCGAGCGACTGGCGGCGTACGCGGCCGAGCCGGTCGCGCACGCCGGTGCGGAGGCCCTGCTGCTGTTGCTGTTCACCTCGGGCACGACCGGCACCTCGAAGGCGGTCAAGTGCACCCAGCGCCGGCTGGCGATCCTCGGCTACGCGGCCAGCGACAAGTTCGGCCACATCCGCGAGGACGTGGACTACTGCTGCATGCCGCTGTTCCACGGCAACGCGATCATGGCCCTGTGGGCGCCGGCCCTGGTGAACGGCGCGACGGTGTGCCTGACCCCGAAGTTCTCGGCGACCGGATTCCTCTCCGACGTACGGTATTTCGGCGCGACCTTCTTCACCTACGTGGGCAAGGCGCTGGGCTATCTGCTCGCCACCCCGGCGACCCCGCAGGACGCCGACACCACCCTGGTCCGCGGATTCGGCACCGAGGCGTCGGTGGCCGACCAGGCCGAGTTCCGCCGCCGCTTCGGTGCCGAGTTGTTCGAGGGATACGGCTCGAGCGAAGGCCCCGCCCTGGCCGCGCTGGATCCTGCCGCCCCCGCCAGCGCACTGGGCCGCCCGGCGCATCCCGGTGTGGCGGTGGTGAATCCGGAGACGCTCGAGGACTGTCCGCGCGCGGTGCTGGACAGCCACGGCCGTGTGCTGAACGCCGACGAATCGGTCGGCGAGATGGTCGACAAGGCGGGCGCGATCGTCTTCGAGGGCTACTACAAGAACGATGTCGCCGATGCCGAGCGCCTGCGCAACGGCTGGTATTGGACCGGCGACCTCGGCTACATCGACGAGGCAGGTTTCCTGTATTTCGGTGGCCGCAAGGGCGATTGGCTGCGCGTCGACGGGGAGAACACCTCGACACTGATGATCGAACAGGTGATCCGGCGACATCCCGCGGTGATCGCCGCCGCCGTGTACGGCGTCCCGGACCCGCGCTCCGGTGACCGGGTGATGGCGGCCATCGAGGTAGCGGATCCGAAATCCTTCGACCCCACGGAGTTCGCCGAGTTCCTCATGGCCCAGGATGATCTCGGCTCGAAAGGCGCGCCCCGCCTGCTCCGCGTCTCCGCCCGCCTCCCGGTCACCGGCTCGAACAAGGTGCTCAAACGTGAACTCCAGGAACAGCGCTGGCACACCGAGGAGCCCATCTACCACTGGTTCGGCCGCGGCAAACCCGAGTACGAACCCCTGACGGCTTCCGCCAAGGCCGAACTCGAAGCCGAGTTCGTCTCGTTCGGGCGGGGCAACCTGTTCTGACTCCGCTGCCCAGGCAGCCGCAGCGCCGAGATCGCCACCACCGGTGAACTGCGCTCGGCTGCGGGAGGCATCAACTTTCGGATGTGGACCGGCGGTTCTCGGTCGGCCAAGTGCCCGGGCCGGTGAATCAGCCCCTGGTCCACACGGTGTCGGCGGGGTCCTCGGGCGACACCCAGTCCTTGTCGAAGAACCACACCAGCCCGTCGCCGGCCGCGGCCAGCTCGAGCGCGACGATCTCACCGAGCACCGCCCCCATGGACCTGGAATCCGCCGCCGACATCTCGATATTGATCGCGAGGCGTACAGCGGCCAGATGATCGCGGATCCGCTCCGGCCCGGGACCGGTGGCCTCAGCGATCACTTCGTCGAGGATCTCCGAAACCTCTTCCGCAGGTGCGGTGTTGACCGAGATCAGCAGTGGATGACCGGACTCCGTCCAGTGCACCTCGAGCGGCGAACCGGCATGCACTCTGAGATTCGCGGCGACCGAATCCGCTGCTGCTGCCGCCAGTTCATCGTCGTCGTACACCGTTTCGGCCCAGGTCGCCAGGTCGGCGACCTCGATCCATCCGCGAATCCGCTCGGGCTCGAGCCGGATCGTCTCGCGGCAGTACACGCTGATCCACTCGGCCACGTGCACACCCTAGCCCCAGACGAGCCGACCCAAGCGATCCGGCGCCACCTCGGCCTCAGCCGAGAGAAATCCCCAGCTCCTCGGCGAACACCCGAATCATGTTCTGCACACCGATCTCGTTGCGCCCGATGATCATATGATCGTGCTGGCCCCGGCGAACGGCCTCCCCGCACTGGGGCAGCATGGCGAAATCCTCGTCGCGGACCGCGGCGTGGACCTGTGCGTAGATCTGGTCGTACAGCTCGCGCTGTTCGGCGGTGGTGGCCGGGACCCGGCTCATCCAGCTGTGCCGGACCGTACAGCGGGTGGGGGAGTCGACGGGCAGCATGTCGATGATCTCCACCCCGACGGGGCTGTTGGCCAGGATGAGGTTCGGGTAGACCCAGTAGATGACCCCCATCTGATGGGAGGGATCCCAGGACCCGGTCGGATCGGCGTCGAGGTCGGTGATCCAGGTGAAGGGAAAGCCCATGCGGTGGTGCTTGCCGAACTTGTCGAACACCATGGTGTTGGCCAGCGTGTTCTGCCCGATCACGCTCTCGCCGTGCACGAACGGAAAGTGGTAGCCCTCGGCGAAGGCTTCCAGCGCACCCTTCCAGCTGACCTCGGACTGGAATTCGCGATCGTCGTGATACCCGTACGCCGAGTAATTCCATTGCGCGAGTTCGGCATCCAGCGGACCTAGATGGGTGTCGAGATCGATGTCCGCGCCCGCGGTCAGCACCGCCCAGATGAATCCGTGGCGTTCCTCGGCGGGTAGTTCGACCAGCCCGTAGTCGGCGCGGTCCATGCCGGTGAAGCCTTCCTTGCCCGGCACACCCACCAGCTTGCCCGTCGAGTCGTAGGTCCACGCGTGATACGGGCAGGCGAACCGCTTCGCGTTGCCGGAGCCGCAGGCGGGCATCGCCCCACGATGGCGGCAATAGTTCAGGAAGACATGGCTTTTGCCGTCGCGATCCCTGGTGATCAACAGGGAATCACCCAGCACCGAGCGCACCACGAAGTCGTGGGGCGCTGCGAGCTGTGCGCCGGGCACGATCGCCAGCGGTGTGCGGCGCAGCACGTTGTCCTGCTCGAGCTGCACCAGCTTCTCGTCGCGGTAGTAGGTCAGCGGCACCCGCAGCACATCCTCGGCCAGTTGCGTGCTGCGGTTCAGGGCGAAATTCAGAGCGCGGCGAGTGAGGTTCTCGTCCAGGGGCGCGGGATTCAGGAGCGGATGAGTGTTCACGCTCCCTTTTGCCGTATTAGGGTGGCCCGATGCGCACACACGGCTGGGCCGGCACGCGGCCAACCAGCGACGCGGAAGCGGTCGATCGCATTCTCGAGGCGGCTCGCGGGGCGATCGACCGCGGCCTGGAGCCGGGAATCGCCGACGTCGCCCGCGCGCTCGGGGTGTCCCGGCAGACGGTGTATCGCTACTTCCCGGGCACCGATGCCCTCCTCGCGGCCGCCGCCGAGCGCGCGGCAGGCGACTTCGTGGACGTGCTCGCCCGGGACCTGGCCGGAATCACCGACCCCGCCACCGCGGTGGTCGAAGGCATCGCCCGAACCCTCGAACGTCTACCCCGGGAGCCACAGGTCGCCCTGCTCATGACCCCCGGCCGCCGAGTCGGCTTGGCCGCCGGCGTGACGTCGTCGATAGCCCGCGACTTCGGCCGCTCCATCCTGGATCGCTTCGACGTAGACTGGCCCGCAGCGGGATTCGACGACACCGCACGCGATGAGTTGATCGAGATGATGCTGCGCACGCTGCAGTCGTTCATCATCGACCCCGGCGACCCACCGCGCGAGGGCGCCGACCTACGCCGCTATCTCCGTCACTGGGTCGCGCCGGCCCTGGACCCCCGGACACGCGCCACGCCGTCCGAGCGGTGACCGGCACCCGCATGGAGTGCGCGCTGCCCACCCCCGAACCGCTCAGGGAACCAGGACGACTTTTCCGGCCATATGCGCACCTTCGACCAACTCGTGTGCCTTGGCGATATCGGCCAACGGCACAGCGTGCGCGACTCGCACGGTCAGCGCGGCGGTATCGGCCAGCCGTACCAACTCGGCGAGATCGGCAGCCGACGGACGGACATCCACATACCCGAACCGCACGCCGGCCTGGTTCGCACGTTCCGGCGTAATGCCGAGATAGACACCCACCGCGGCAATGAGCTGCCCGCCGGGCTTCAGAACCGCCAGCGAGCGTTCTGCATACGCACCGCCGACCAGGTCGAAGACCACATCCACCGGATCGACGACCTTCTCGAATTCCGTTGCCCGATAGTCGATCACCTCGTCCGCGCCGAGGCCGGCCACGAACTCGCTGTTGGTGGCGCTCGCGGTTCCGATGACATAGGCCCCGCGAGCCTTGGCTATCTGGACCGCGATGTGCCCGACTCCACCGGCGGCCGCGTGCACCAGAACTCGCTGCCCGGCAGCGATATTCGCAGTGCCGACGAGCCCCTGCCAGGCGGTGAGACCGACAAGGGGTAGTGCACCCGCCTGCTGCATGGTCAGCGAGTCGGGCTTGCGCACCAGTTCGTTGGGCGAAGCCAGGACGTAGTCCGCGTGCGCCGAGGCGAGCGCGGGAAACGCGAGCAGTCCGAACACCTCGTCACCGGGCTGGAAAGCCGACACCCCCGGCCCGAGGGCCGCCACCGTCCCCGCGATATCCCAGCCGAGCGTGAACGGCGGTGTAGCGAAGCCGGACTCGCGCAGGTCGACCGTCTCACTACCGACACCGTCCCGTGGCCGGTAGCTCCCGGCCCGCACCACGACATCGACCGGATTGACACCGCTCGCACCGAGCGCGATCAGCACCTGTCCCGGTCCCGGCTCGGGCCGGGACACCTCGCTGATCTCGAGAACCGCTGTGCCACCGAAGGATTCCTGAAGTGTGATTCGCATGCCAACCAGTCTCGGCGCACCACTACTCGGTGTGAAGAAGGCACCTTCTTGATATATATGTACCTGATGGATACCACTCTGGACCTGCGTGACTTCGGCGGAGCCAATGCTTATCTGCGTGACTGCCCCGCACGCATGGTCTTGAATCTCATAGCGGACAAGTGGGCGCTGCTGGTGATCGCGGCCCTGGGTGGTGGCACCCTGCGCTACGGCGAACTCCGCCGCCGCCTCGAAGGAATCTCCCCGAAGATGCTCAGTCAGACCCTCCGCAGTCTGGAACGCAGCGGGTTGCTGACCCGCACCCAGCACCCCACCATCCCACCCCGGGTCGAATACACCCTCACCTCACTCGGCGAAAGCTTGCGGACTCCAACCGAAGCCTTCAAGAACTGGGCCGAGCAGAATGTCGCCCAGATCCTCGCCGCCCAAGACCAATTCGACACCCGGGAACCCCCCGAACCCTGGCACGGACGGTGAGTTACGGCGAGGACATCGCCTCAGTCGTCCTCGCCCTGCGCCCAAGCCGCCACCGGCATCGACAGATAGATCCCGAAATCGTCCAGGCCCGTGGCCTTTTCGAGGCTCTCGTGCAACTCGTCAACCCGTTCCTGGCGGTTCTCGGCCCGGCTCGGGAAGAACTTCGAGCGGATCTCGACCACCACGTCGAGGCCGCAGCGGTCGTACGGGCCGAGGGCGCGGAACCGGACCTCCACATCACCGGGTTGCAGGTCGCCGTCGTAGGGCTCCTCGGGGCACTCGACCGCGAGGGAAACCAGGTGCGGCAGAACATCACCCAGCTTCCGCAGGGTGGACTCGGGGACATGTGGGGCGTAGACGACCTCGACCAGGGGCACTATCGCAGCCTACTCACGGACGGATTCGGCCGGTCGCGACGGTGACGGGGAGCGCAGGCGCAGCGGGTCGACCGTCCGTAGCGAGAGCGCCGCGACCGTGGCCACGGCGGTGGCGGCGGTGACGTGCCAGAGGTTGTACATCCCGTGGGACCCATCCGGATTGAACACCAGCATCAGCCAGGTGCACAGGCCAACCAGCGTCATCAGCGTGGTGGTGGACAGCGCGAAACCCGCAGCCAGTGCGAGGGGCCACGAGTAGTACCAGGGCAGCGCGGCGGGGGAGAGGACGACGATCGCGACGAAGGCGATCACGATGCCCAGCACCGCTTCCCGCTCGCTGTGCCGGAACCGCCACCAGGTCCAGGCCAGCACCGCCACCAGCGCCAGCATGCACAGTGCCCGGAGCGGGTCGAGCAGGGTGTCCGGGTTCAGCGGGGTCTGCGCGGCGATGATGTCGCGCAGTATCGTCGGCAGCGAGAGCCATTGGATGATCTTCTTCGATCCGGACAGCGCGGTCAGCCAGCCGATACCGACACCGGCGAGCATCGTGGCAGCCGCGAAGACCGCGGCGAACACGCCCAAGCCCAGGCCCGCGATCCTCGCGAAGATCCGTGCGGGATGCGGCATGTCGGGGGTCGGCTGTGCCGCGTCGTGCGGCCGTTCGTTGTTCGGCAGATTCTCGGGCGAGCGTCCGGCTCGCTGCGCGGCCCGCCGCTCACGCTCGTGCAGCATCCAGATCCACACCAGGAACGGCAGTGCGACACCCGCGGTCGCCTTGATCGCGACGCCGATCGAGAGCACCACGATCCCCGCCGCGTGCTGACGCTCCAGCACCAGCGCGATCGCCGCGCACATCAGCCCGACCATCAGCATCTCGTTGTGCACGCCGCCGAGCAGATGGATCAGCACCAGCGGATTGAGCACCGCGAGCCACAGCGCGACCGCGGGCCTGCCGCCGAGATGCCTGGTCAGATACGGCACCGCCCATACCATCAACGCCAGGCCGGGCAGCATCACCAGTCGCAGCGCGATGGTTCCCGCTATGACGTTGTCACCGGTGACGCCGGTGACCGCGCGGCCGAGCAGCAGGAAGATCGGCCCGTAGGGCGCGGTCGTGTGGGTCCAGACCTCGCTCACATTGTCCAGCAGCACACCGGGATTGAAGACCGGCCCGACCGCGTACGGGTCGAAGCCGTCGCGCAGCAGCGCGCCCTGGGCGAGGTAGGAGTAGGCGTCGCGGCTGAACAGGGGCGCCGCGAACACCAGCGGGACGCTCCACAGCGCCACGACAGCGCGCAACTCGCGCAGCGTCACCCCGGATCCGCCCCGGATCACGGTGCGGCCCAGCCGAACCCACGAGGCGATCATCAGCAGCACGCCGATCCAGACCATGATCGTGGCGAGCGCGTAGCCGTGCCCGAACCGCAGCCAAGACAGGTGCAGATCCTCCATCAGCGGGTCGTGGACGCGGGTCGCGCCGGCGCCGAAACCGCCGCAGGTGATCATGGTCGCGCCGAGCAGACCCCACACCGCCTGATGCCCTTCGGGGCCGCGGACGAAGTCGGTGTGAGTACGCAGCCGATCACGGAACCCCGGGCCGGGCACCGTGCGGGCGACGGGCTCCACGGTGCGATTCGCGGCGGCGTGCGGTGCCGTGGGCATCGCGTCATTTCTGGTGTCTGCCATGTGTTTCGGTCCCCCGCATCCGTCAACGATCGCCGCAGCGCCGCACATCGACGGGTGGCCGCGAGTCGACGCTTTCACATTCCGCGCATCATCGGCTACTCGACTGGTTCGCTGCCTGGCCGCAGGAGTCGTTCGGTGCACCCGCGTGCGTCCCCTTCAGCAAATCCGCTGGCTTCGGCCCAGGCGCACCACCTGTCCCATACACCCCATCGAATCTCTTTCGGTCCGTAGATTTTCCGACCTCGGACGATTCGAGTCCGACACGCGGTGAGTGTCTACGAACTGGAATCAGCAAACTCACAGTTACTGTCGGTATCGACACGAATCCACACCAACCGGACAGATGCGTCGTGCATCGAATATGCATCGATTGGGGTACCATCGTCCGCACACGCACTCGAACGGACGCATGACGGGGTCAGCCCGCCTCAGTGCCGGTCACCTGTCTCGACCCGACCGGCGGTGCGACGGGTCGGCCCGATAGGGATCTGACCAGCGGAGGAGTTCTCGGCATGGCTCGATATCTCGTGGCGGCGAGTCCGATCCCGGGCCATGTCGCGCCCATGCTGACCGTCGCCGCGGATCTGGCCCGACGCGGTCATCAGGTGCGCTTCCTCACCGGCGAGAGCTTCCTGGAAACGGTGGCGGCCCAGGATATTTCCTGCTCGGCACTGCCCGCCGACGCCGCGGTGTCGGTGAACGACGTGGCCCGCGAACCCGCACCCGGACTGCTCCGCAAGTGGCGCAACGGCAACGCCGAACTGCGCGCGGGTTTCCTGGACCCGATCGCCGGCCAGTACCGGGCACTGCGCCGCGAACTGGACGGCGCCCACGTCGACGCGGTCCTGGTCGACGTGATGTTCACCGGGGCGATCCCGCTTCTGCTCGCGCGGCGGCCGCGCCCGGCCGTAGTGGCCTGCGGCGTCGTCCCGCTGATGCTCTCGAGCGCCGACACACCCCCGTTCGGCATGGGATGGCAACCGCACAAGGGCCGCGACTACACGGCGATGAACCGGTTCGTCCGACGGGTGCTGTTCCGCGGCACCCAGCGCAGGCTCGATTCCATCCTCGATGTGCTCGGCGCGGGACCCGCGCCCGGATATCTCCTCGATTGGCCGCTGCTGGCCGATCGGCTGCTCCAGTTCACGGTCCCCGGCTTCGAGTACCCGCGCGGCGACCTGCCCGATTCGGTCATCTTCACCGGCCCGCTCCCGACCGCCGGCGTACATCCGCCCAGCCCGTGGGACCGCCCGTCCGCCCGGACGATAGTCCACGTGACGCAGGGGACCTGGAACAACAGTGACCTCGGACAGCTGATCGCCCCATCGCTGACGGCACTGAGCGGACGCGAGGACTGCGCCGTGGTGGTGAGCACCGGCGGTTCGCCGATGCCCGCCGTGCCCGTCCCGGCGAACGCCCGGATCACCGACTTCGTGCCCTACGACCAACTGCTGCCGCACGTGGACGTCATGATCACCAACGGCGGCTACGGCGGTGTGCAGCAGGCACTTCGGCACGGCGTCCCGGTGATCGTCGCGGGCGAGACCGCCGACAAACCCGAGGTCGCGGCCCGGGTGGCGTACACCGGCGCGGGCATCGATCTCCGCACCGCCCACCCCACGCCCGCCGTCATCGCGGCCGCGGTCGACAGAGTCCTAAACTCGCCCGAATTCCGTTCCGCCGCCGCGAGAGTGGGTCGTGAGATGAGCGCGACCGCACCGCTCGCGGTGGTGTCGAACGTACTCACCGACCTGCACGAGAACCCATCCCGGACAGGCGTTCCGGCCTCACGAAACGGTATGGCCCGATGAGCACCGTATCCTTCGATCCCGCCCGGACCCCGCTCGATGCGGGGCCACCCGATCTATCCGTGGGATTCGCGAACTGGCACACCGACACCCGAGCCCGGGTACTCGGCGAGCTCACCGACTTCCTGCGCCAGACCCGGGTGAAGGAGCTGTCCGCCGCCGGCGTGGACGAGGTCCTCGCGCAATACGCCGTCGGCGGCAAATGCCTGCGCTCGGGATTCATGTACCTGGGCTGGCTCTGCGCCGCGGCGCCCGATGCCGCCGCCGTGCGTGCCGCGGCCAGCCTGGAACTCCTGCACGCCTTCGCACTGCTGCAGGACGACGTCATGGACGACGCCGTGCTGCGCCGCGGATCCGACGCCGCCCACGTCCGGCTCAACGCCCGATTCGGCGGCCGGGCCGGAGCGGTACCGGGCTTCGGGACCTCGGCCGCGACACTGCTCGGGGATATGTGCCTGGTCTGGTCCGAGCAGATGCTGCGCGAGAGCGGCGTCGGCGCCGACGCGCTGGCGCGACTGTGGCCCCGGTACGACGCGATGCGAATCGAGCTGGCGGTGGGCCAGTTCGCGGACCTGGCCAACGACGTCCGCGAGCGACCGAGCCTGGACACCGTGGTCGACATCGCGCGCGCCAAGTCGGGCAACTACACCGTGCGCCGGCCGCTCGAGCTGGGCGCCGCACTCGCCGGTGCGAGCGAGACGATGCTGACCTGCCTCGGGCACTACGGAACCCTGATCGGCGAGGCGTTCCAACTGCGTGACGATCTGCTCGGGATCTTCGGGGCGGACTCGGTCACCGGTAAACCGCAGGACAGCGACCTCGGCCAGCACAAGGCCACCAGCGTGGTGGTCGCCGCGCTCGACATGAGCGCGGGCAGCGCCCGCCACGAGCTCTCGGACCTGGTGGATCGGCCGGAGCTCGACGCCGCCGCGATCGAGCGCTGCCGCACGCTCATCGCGGCATCGGGTGCACCCGACCGCATCGAGGACATGATCGCCGACCGGGTCCGCGACGCCGTGCACGCACTGCGTGATTGCGCGCTCGGCTCGGATAGGCAAGCGGCACTGGAACATATGGCGCTGCTGTGCAGTGCCCGGCAGTTGTGACGAGAGGAAGTCCGATGCGCACGGTCACGGGACGCAGCGATCACATCGTGGTGGTGGGGGCCGGCCTGGCGGGCCTGTCGACCGCGATACACCTGGCCGCGCGCGGCCGCACGGTGACCGTGCTCGAACGGGAACCGGTCCCGGGCGGGCGCATGGGCAGGCTGGACCTGAACGGCTATCGCATCGACACCGGCCCGACCGTGCTGACGATGCCGGGCCTGCTCGAGGAACTCTTCGCCGCGGTGGGCGAGCGGATGACTGACCGCCTCGACCTGATGCCCGTCGATCCCGCCTACCGGGCTCGATTCGCGGACGGGCGCACCCTCGACGTGCACAGCGACGAGGAGCGGATGGTCGGCTCGATCACCGACTTCGCGGGCGCCGAACAGGCCGCGGGCTACCGGCGCCTGCGGGACTGGCTGACCCGCCTGTACGCGACCGAGTTCGACCGGTTCGTGGCCGCGAATTTCGATTCGCCGCTGTCGATGTCGATCCCGGCGCTGGCCGGGCTGACCGCTCTGGGCGGATTCCGGCGCTGGGACCGCAAGGTCGGCGAGTTCATCACCGACCCGACCCTGCGGCGGGTGTTCACCTTCCAATCGCTCTACGCCGGTGTCGCACCCGATCGAGCGCTGGCGGCGTACGCGGTGATCGCCTACATGGACACGATGTCCGGGGTCTGGTTCCCGCGCGGCGGCATGCGCGCGGTGCCCGTCGCACTCGCCGACGCCGCCGAATCCGCCGGTGTGCGTTTCCGATACGGCGCGAACGTGAGCGAGCTCGAGCGCACGGGCGGACGCGTGATCGCCGTGCACACCGATCAGGGTGAGCGGATCGCCTGTGACGCGGTCGTATTGACGACCGAACGGCACCGCACCTACGAACTTCTCGGTCATCGCTCGCGCCGCCCGCTCGCCGTGCGGCCCGCGCCGTCGGCGGTGGTGCTGCACGTCGCGTGCGAGCAGAACACGCGAATTCCCCATCACAGCCTGCTGTTCGGCGACGCCTGGCACAGCGCGTTCGCCGAGATCATCGAGCAGGGCAGGGTCATGTCCGATCCCTCGCTGCTGGTGACGCGACCGACGGCGAGCGATCCGGGTCTGGCCCCTGCGGGTCGCGACCTGCTGTACGTCCTGGCCCCCGTGCCCAACCTCCAACGAGGGCATATCGATTGGGAGACCCGGCGCGACGAGTACGCGGAGGAGGTTCTCGACCTCGCCCGTGCCAGGCTGTCCACCGATCTGCGCGACGCCGAGGTGCTCCGGGTCGTCACCCCGGCCGATTGGGCGCGCCGGGACATGCTGGCGGGCAGCCCCTTCGCCCTCGCACACACCTTCAGCCAAACCGGTCCGTTCCGGCCCGCCAACATGATTCGCGGGTTCGAGAACGTCGTGCTCGCGGGCGGGTCGACGGTGCCCGGGGTGGGAATTCCGCCGGTCCTGATCTCCGGACGTCTCGCCGCGGACCGCGTCACCGGGCACCGCGAACGGAATCGACACGTCGCCACCGCGGGTGACGCCACCGCCGGGACGTCGCGATGACGCGCGCCGAACTCGACGCCGCCGGGATCACCGATCCGGGCCTGCGCGAGTCGTACCTGCGCTGCCGGGAGCTCAACGCCGCCCACGGCAAGACCTTCTTCCTCGCCACCCGGCTCCTCGCACCGGATCAGCGGCCCGCCGTACACGCCCTCTACGGCTTCGCCCGGCGGGCCGACGACATCCTCGACGAGTTCGATCCGGCGCTGACCCCGGCCGAGCGCGGCAGCAGATTGGACACGCTCGCCGGGCAATTCGGCGCGGCCGACGCCGGCGGCGATCCCGTGCTCGCCGCCGTCCTGCACACCGCGCGGGCCTACCGGATTCCCCCGGACCTGTTCGAGGCGTTCCTGACCTCGATGCGCATGGATCTCTCGATCACCGACTATCCGAACCGCGCGGCCCTGGACCGCTACGTCTACGGCTCGGCCGAGGTGATCGGCGTACAGCTGCTGCCGGTGCTGGGCACCGTCGAATCGGTGGCCGCGGCGACACCGTACGCGGCGGCCCTCGGAAAAGCCTTCCAGCTCACCAACTTCCTGCGCGATGTGGACGAGGATCTCGCACGCGACCGGGTGTATCTGCCCGCCGACGAACTCGCCGCCCACGGTGTGGACCGGGACCTGCTGCGCTGGTGCCGCGACTGCGGCCGCGTCGATCCTCGGGTCCGGAGCGCGCTGGCCGAACAGGTCGCCAACACCCGCGATATCTACGCCTACGCACGCGCCGGGACCCAGCTGCTCGCGCCGCGATCACGACCCTGCGTGGAGACCGCCGCCGTTCTGTACGGGGAGATCCTCGATCGCATCGAGGCCGCCGATTTCGAGGTGTTCGGGCGGCGGGCCACGGTCGGCACCGGCCGCCGGATACGGGTCGGCACAGCGGGTTTCGTGCGCGCGTGGCGAGCGCGCCGCGCCCATCCGGCCGAAGGGACGGGACGGCTCCCGGCACCACCGGTCGGCGCCCCCGACCCGTCCGAGCGCGGGTGATGGCGATGGAGCACTGGCACTATCTGCTGATCCTGGTGGGCTGTCTCGTCGTGACCGCGCCGCTGGAGTTCCTCGGTCCCGGCGTCTACCGGCGGCCGCGACTGCTGCTCGGCGCGCTGTGGCCGGCCGCGGCGTTGTTCGTGGTCTGGGATCTGATCGCGATCGCCGCCGGTGTGTGGGACTTCGATCCCCGCTTCACCCTCGGGGTGCTGCTGCCCGGGTCGATGCCGCTCGAGGAACTGCTGTTCTTCCTCGTCGTGCCGCTGTGCGGGCTGCTCACCTTCGTCGCGGTCGAGAACCTGCTGGACCTCGCGCGCCGTCGCCTCGGCCGTGCGGAAAAGGCGGTGCGGCAATGAATATCACCGGCGTGGGATACACGCTGCCCGCGATCGCCGCGGTCGTGGCGGTGTGCCTGATCGAGTCGAAGCTATTGCGCACCGGCCTGTTCCGGCGTCCGGCGTACTGGATCACGATGCTGATCGTGCTGAGCTTCCAGGTCCTGGTCGACGGCCTGCTCACCGCCGGCCCGACCCCGATCGTGGTGTACAACCCGGAACACATTCTCGGACTACGGTTCCCGTGGGACATCCCGGTGGAGGACTACTTGTTCGGATTCGCCCTGATCACCGCGGTCCTGCTGGGCTGGGAACGCGCCCGGCAACGCCAGATCGGCGGCCGGCGATGACGGCCCCGGACGGCTACGGACGCGATCGGCGGCGGGTGCGCTATCCCGCGACGCCGGGCCATTCCGATCTCACCCGGCTCGGCCCCGCACCGCGCGTGGCCGTGATCGGCGCGGGTATCGCGGGTCTGGCGGCGGCGACCGGACTGACCGAACGCGGATGCCGGGTCGAGCTCATCGAGCGCGAACGCTATCTTGGTGGCCGGGTCGGCGCGTGGAACGAGCAGCTGCCCGACGGCACCGAGGTCGGGATGAACCGCGGCTTCCACGCCTTCTTCGCGCAGTACTACAACCTGCGAAAACTGCTGGGGCGCACCGATCCCGGTCTGCAGCGGCTGCGCAGGCTCGACGACTATCCGCTGATCGACGCCCGGGGCCGCCGCGACACCTTCCGCGGCCTGCCGCGCACGCCACCCTGGAACGCGCTCGCATTCGCCCTGCGCAGCCCCACCTTCCGCGTCCGCGACCTGATCCGCATGGATCCGCGCGCGGCCGCACCCCTGGCGGCGGTGTCGGTGCCGGGTATCTACGAGTGGATCGATCACCTCGACGCCGACACCTTCCTGCGCGAGATCAACTTCCCGGAGTCCGCGCGGCACTTGGCATTCGAGGTGTTCTCGCGCAGCTTCTTCATCGAGCCCCGGCGGATGTCCGCGGCCGAACTGGCGGCGATGTTCCACATCTACTTCCTCGGCTCGAGCGAGGGCCTGGTCTTCGACGTGGCGCGCGACAACTTCGACGTCAGCCTGTGGACCCCGCTCGAGGACTACCTGACCGGGCCGCCCACACCGGCCCGTCCGGGCGAGGCCCGGGTGGACCGCTGCGTCGCCGTCGAGCGCATCGACCCCGACGGCGACGGGTTCCGGCTCACCGACGACACCGGCGCGACCCGGCGCGTCGACGCGGTCGTGCTGGCCACCGACAACACCGGGCTGCGACGGCTGGTCGAATCGTCCCCGGATCTGGGCGACGCACCCTGGCGCGCACGGGTCGCGGCCACCGCCGTCGCACCCGCCTTCGCGGTGCAGCGGCTCTGGCTGGATCGGCCGGTGCGCCCGGACCGTACGTGCTTCCTCGGCACCGGCGGGCTGGATCCCCTCGACAACATCAGCGTGGTCGACCGCTACGAACAGCAGGCCGGAAAGTGGGCCGGGGCCACCGGCGGCAGCGTCGTGGAGCTGCACGCCTACGCGGTCGCCGACGAGATCCCCGCACCGGCCGAACGCGCCGCGGTGCGCGAGCGGCTGCTGGCGCGCCTGCACACGATCTACCCCGAGACCGCGGCGGCGACCATCGTGGGGGAGTCGATGCTCTGGCGGCAGGACTGCCCGCGATTCTCCCCGGGCGATTTCGCCGACCGCCCGGGCGTGACGACCCCGCACCCGCGACTGATGCTGGCCGGAGACGGCATTCGCGCCGATCTGCCGGTCGCGCTGATGGAACGGGCCGCCACCACCGGCTGGATGGCGGCCAACGCGCTGCTGCGCGGCTGGAACGCGGCCGGGCACACCCTGCACTCGGTCCCCGCGCAGGGACGCTCGGCACTCCTGCGCCGACTCGCCACACGCGAAAGGCACACCGTCCGATGAGTATTCGCGCCGAGCTCGTCAACCTGACCGCGAAGTCCCCGCTGCAACGGTTCTCACCGGAGAAGTGGTCGCGGCAGGAGCCCACGTTCGGGGACGCGGATCCCGGGCTGATCTCCGCGGCCCTGCGCTGGTCCCAGCAGCGCCCCTCGGGCAACTGGTACGCGGTCGCCGCCAGCACCGCGATCACCGGATCGCGCCCGTACGGCGTCAAGATCGGGGGAAAGGAGGTCGTGCTCTGGCGCGACGACGCGGGCGTCCTGCTCGCCGGGCCCGGAGCCTGCCCGCACCTGGGTGCTCCGATGGCGACGGCGGAGGTGGAGAACGACGCGCTGATCTGCCGCTGGCACGGCATGCGGGTCGGGCCGGGCGGCGACGCCTCCCGGTGGTGCCCCTACCCGGCCCACGACGACGGCGTTTTGGCCTGGGTGCGCATGGACGCACTCGGCGGCGAATCACCCACGGACGCACCGATTCTGGGTGACCGACCGGCCGATACCACGGTGCACGCGGTGACCAGGCTGGTCGGCGTGTGCGAACCGCGCGACATCATCGCCAACCGCCTCGATCCCTGGCACGGCTCCTGGTTCCACCCCTACTCCTTCGCCCATCTCGAGGTGACCCGAACCCCGCCCCGGGACGGGATCACCGAGGAGAACCACCGATTCGTGCTGGCGGTGACCTTCCGGGTGACCCGCCGGCTCGGGGTTCCGGTGCAGGCCGAGTTCACCTGCCCGGACCCGCGCACCATCGTCATGCGCATCGTCGCGGGCGAGGGAGCGGGAAGCGTGGTCGAAACCCACGCCACCCCACTGGGTTCCGGGCCCGACGGCCGCGCCCGCACGGCGGTGGTGGAGACGACCATCGCGAGTTCGGACCGCCCGGGCTTCCGGTACGCGCGCACGGCGCTGCCACTGTTGCGGCCGCTGATGAACCATGCGGCCACCAGGCTGTGGCGGGACGACCTCGCCTACGCCGAACGCCGCTACGCCCTGCGAACGCATCGGACCTAGGCCCGGAGCGATAATCGTCCTCGAGCGCCGCCGGGCCGATCGGGCAGCGCACAGCGGGAAGGAGATGCCGTCGTGGCCGGAGTCCGCGATCAGGAGGCGTATCCCGTCGGGGTGGTGGCCGAGCAACTCGGCATGCCCGTCGCGACCCTGCGCAGCTGGAATCAGCGCTACGGCATCGGCCCGCAGCAGTATCGCTCCGGCAGACACCGGCTGTACTCACGCGCCGACATCGAGGTCGCCGCGCGCATGCTCGCCCTGGTGCGCGCGGGCGCGAGCCCGGCGAGCGCGGCCAGGGCGGTCATCCCGGCCCGCCCGCCCGCGCAACCCGCCGACGGCATCGAAGCGCTGCTCGACGCCGCGTTCCACCTGGACTCACCGCGGGTGATGGGACTGCTCGAATCGCGGCTTCGCGAGCACGGTGTCGTCAGAGCCTGGGATGACCTGTGCCGTCCGGCGTTCGCGGCGATCATCGCCCGCCAGGGGCTCGGCGAGGATTGCATCGACGTCGAACACCTGCTGTCCTGGGCGATCGTCACCGCCCTGCACCGCGTCTCGCCCGCACCCGACCGCGTGGCGCACGGGGCCGTCATCCTCGCCTGCGCCCCCGGCGAATTCCACACTCTGCCACTGGAAATACTGCGTGCCGCCCTCGCCGAGAAGGGTGTGCACGCCGACATGCTCGGCGCTTCGCTCCCCGCGTCGGCCTTAGCGGCGGCACTGACGCGACGGCGCCGCCGCAGCACGGTCGTGCTGTGGTCGCAGAGCACGGACACCGCCGATCCGGCGCTGGTGGTCGCGACCGGTTCGGCTCGGATATGTCCCGCCGGACCGGGATGGGCCGATACCCCGATACCGCCCGGCACACGGGTTCTGCGCGATCTGGCGGATGCCCTGGCAGAACTATGCGGGACGGCGTCCTCGGGTGAGTCGTCACCGGTCACCTGAACACTCGCCGCCGATTCACTACCGGCCCCGGTCTGCCGTGCCCCGACTATGTGTCGACGGGGACCGCCGCGATTGGTCGCCGCGTACGGACCGCGGTGGATATGTCCGCGGACGGGGGATTGAGATCGCGATCAGCGGGTACCGCGATCATGTCGCCGGCTCCACGCGGCGACGTGGCACGAGGGATGGTCGGCAGGAATGGGAGGTGCGTTGCGCGGTGGGCGTTCAGGTCGGAGAGATCATCGCGAGACGGACCGTCGCCGACGGTGACAGCACCGTGCTGATCGAAATGGGTATGCCCGCAGACGATGTCGGCGGCGCGGGCGTGTCGGGATTTCGCATCGAAGGGCTGGGCGAGTACACCGTCACGGGGGTCGACGCGATCGGCGCGCTGTACAACGCGCTCCTGGAAGTCGGTGCGGTGCTGTCCCGCGCCAACACCGCGGGCCACGATTTCACGGTCCTCGACTCGTCCACGACGGAATTTCCCGCGGCGCCGAGCCGGCGACCGGCTCCCGACCGGACCCCGGAATCGCACGGCGGGGAGGTCGTGGCGTTCCGCATCCTGATCAACGACGGCGAGCCCTTGGCGGTCGAAATCGCTAGGCCCACAAGGGCACTCGACCAGCCGTACTTCGTCTGCCGGTTCCGGATCGACGGCCGCCGCGAGGCGGTGGCATCCGGATTCGACGAGATCCAGGCCCTGCTCACCGCGGTCCGGATGATCGGCGCGTGGCTGCGGCTACCCGCGGATTGGCCGGTGAGCAGGGCCTCGTGAATCAGTCGGACCCGATGCGCTCGTGCAGCGTCAGCAGCCGGTGATCGAACCGCGTGCGGAAGTGCGGCAGTTCGTTGCTGAGTGGGCGGAACTCGGCCACCAGCTGGGCGGCCAGGGTGCGGAGCTTGACGTTCGTCTCCTGCGAACGCCACCGGAGCAACCGGAACGCCTGATCGGGGGTCAAACCGTAGACGAGCATGAGCGCGCCCTTGGCCTGTTCGATCGTCTCCCGGCCCTCGTAGAACTCGGCGGGAGCGTCCTCGGCCTCACCCTGCACCATGTCGGTGATCTCGATGTAGTAGCCGGCCGTGCCGAGCACCGCGCCCTCGTCGTCGGCGAACAGATCGGCCACGGCGATCACTTCGTGCTCGTCGCCGGCGGTGTCGATGATCCGGTGCCTGCTGGAGAACGGCTCGCCGTTGTCGATCATGCTCGTGATGGCGCCCTCGACCCGGTCGCGGTCCTCGGGATGCTGATGCGCGAGCAGCAGCGTGGTGGTCGGCTCGACCTCACCGGGCGCGTAGCCGTGCATGGCGGCGACTTCGTCCGACCACTCCCAGCGCTGGTCGGCGAACCAGAACCGGAAACTGCCGATGGACTGCGGGGTTCCCGTTCCGATCACGGCTTCGGCCTCGGCGACGCCCTCGGGCGCGACGACCTGCTCCACCGCGTCCTCGTGCGGGGTCACCTGTTCCATATCGGTCACCGTTCCAGTGTGTGCGGGCCGAGCGACCCGTGAAGTCGAAATGCAGTCAGGAGAGTAGGCGACGCGGTAGTGGTCACGATTGCCGGGGCAGGCGGACGACCTGCACGAAGAACTCGTCGATGTGCTTGATCGCGGCAATGAACTGGTCGAGGTCGACGGGCTTGGTCACATAGGCGTTGGCGTGCAGGCGGTAGCTGCGCAGCACGTCCTCCTCCGCCGCCGAGGTGGTCAGCACCACGACCGGGATGTGGCTGAGGTCCGGATCGGATTTGATCCGCTCCAGGATCTGCCGGCCGTCGTATTTCGGCAGGTTCAGGTCCAGCAGGATCAGGTCGGGTCGCACGGCCTGTGCGTGTTCGCCCTGCCGGTAGAGGAAGTCCAATGCCTCCTGGCCGTCGCGCGCCACGTGGAGGGTGTTGCCTATCTTGTTGTCCTCGAACGCTTCTCGCGTCATCAGTTCGTCGCCGGGATCGTCCTCGACGAGCAGGATGTCGATCGCGCGGGTGGGTGCCGGGATTGTCATGGGAGGGTTCTTCCTCGAGAGTTCGACGGTGGAGAGGTGAGCACCGTGTCGACACCGATGCGCGCGGTCGGTCGGATTCTCGGGAGGGCCGGCGGGCACATGGCCACGCCGAAGAAGACGACGGACACGTGGTCCACCGTCCCGAGGGCACGCTGATACAAGCGGGCTCCGATCAAACTCAGGTGACGTCGCCGAGGCTCGTCAACTGCGCTCGACTCATCGGCGCACTGTTGGACCGATGAGGCAGAACGAGATTATCCGATGCCGACACTTCCGGGGAATTCGGCAGGTGAGGCGGTGTTCGCCGATCCACGGCGGTCGGCGAAGTTGCCATCGACCGCGCGACGGCGATAGCGTGCGCCACGCGCGATCGGCGCGACGGGGATCACACACGAGGGGGCGTGCGATGCACGATCAGTTCACCGGACAGACACAGGGTTCGTTTGCACCGCAACAGTTTCCAACGGCGATGCCGACCCCGGTCTCGGCCGCGAACGGAATCTACTGCCGGTACTGCGGTTCCACGCCCGCGGTCCACGTCGACCTGCGCGGGCACCGCGCCTTCGTCATCTTCATGCAGTTCCTGCGCCGCCCCGGACCCTTCTGCCGGGACTGCGGCCTGGCGACCTCCCGCAGCATGACCGAACAGAGTCTGATCCTGGGCTGGTGGGGCATGCTGTCGCTGTTCATCAACCCGTTCACGATGCTCACCAACATCTCCGGGCACAAGGCGATCGCCGCCCTGCCCGCCCCGATCCCCGGCGGCCCGGGCCGCCCGATGGACCCGGGCAAGCCTTTGCTGCGCCGACCCCTGGTGCTCATCGCCCTGGCGATCGTGGGCATCCCGGTCGCGCTGTTCGTGCTGCTGTTCCTGTTCTCGATCGTGTCGGTCATCTTCGGCGGGTGAGCGGTCCGGGTGACACCGAGCCGGTCCGGCACCGGTGGTTCCATCGGGAACCATGATCTTGTCAATGGCAGCAGCGTGTCGAAAGACGCTGTTCCATTGGATGAATCGGGTGTCTCAGGCCGGATAGCTGACCATCACGCAGCGCATTCGAGTACCGCGTTCGCGTCGTGGTCAGGACGTGACATGAACTCCCCGCGGGCACCACGTGTTCACCGACCAGGGTGTGGCCAGGGGGAGTCCCGGGCGCGAACCACCGTGCGGGCGAGCAACTCTGGTAACCATCGCGGCACCGCTCCGGCGCTGCGACCGGAGACCGTGGAGACGAAGAATGATGTTCAGTAACCCTCGTTGGGCGATAGTCCTGATCACCGTGGCGATAGCGACCCTGGCAACCGTGCCGCTCTGGGCGGCGGGGCCACTGTGGGACGCCGCCGGACCCACCGTCGTGCTGGCGCCTACCAAGCCCGCGGACTTCGACGCTCTGCAACCGTCCGGTATCGCGACGACCGTCCTCCGGGCGGCAGCGCCGACCCGGTGACGAGCGGCACTTCCATATTGGAACATTTCGAGACAGGATGATCACCCTGTGATTGCTGGGATCGACCAGCTCGGATCTACCGTGGTGAAGGCAGGCGAAGGTGACGAGTCGGGGTCGAGTCGAGCTGGTCGGACGAGGGCCGGAATCGGCTGCCCTGGACCAGATGATCGCGGCGGCCCGAACGGGTGAGAGCCGAGTGCTCGTGGTTCACGGCGTGGCCGGGGTCGGGAAGTCAGCGCTGCTGGACTACGCGCAGGATGCGGCGACAGGTCTGCGCATTGTGCGGGCGGTCGGCGTCGAGTCGGAGATGGAGCTGGCATTCGCAACCCTGCACCAGTTGTGCGCACCACTACTGGACCGGCTGGCAACGCTTCCCGAGCCGCAACGCCACGCCCTCGAGACGGTGTTCGGCATGCGCGCGGGCACTCCGCCGGAACGATTCCTGGTCGGTCTGGGTGTGCTGAGCCTGCTCTCGGACACGTCCGAGAGCAGCCCGGTGCTGTGTGTCATCGACGACGCGCAATGGATGGACAAGGCCTCGGCTCAGGTGCTCGGTTTCGTTGCCCGGCGACTGCTGGCCGAATCGGTCGCCATGGTCTTCGCAACCCGCCGGTGGACCCAGGACCTGCTCGGCCTGCCGGAACTGGAGGTCGCCGGACTGCACGAGACCGATGCCCGGTCCCTGCTCGACGCCGCGACCCCGACGCGCCTCGACCTCCGCATCCGCGATCGGATCGTGGCCGAGGCCAGGGGGAATCCGCTCGCGCTGCTCGAGCTACCTCGCGAGCAGACCGTCACCCAACTGGCGGGCGGGTTCGGGCTGCTGCCGGCCGACAGTGTCCCCGGCCGCGTCGAACAGAGCTTCGTGACGCGTATCGAAGAGTTGTCCGCGCAGAGCAGGCTGCTGCTGTTGATCGCGGCCGCCGAGCCGGTCGGTGATCCCACGCTGGTGTGGCGGGCCGCCGAGCAGCTCGGAGTCACCCCCGCGGCGGCGCTCGACGAGCAGACCGATGCGCTGGTGTCCTTCGACGTTCGTGTCACCTTCCGGCATCCGCTCGTCCGCTCGGCGGTGTATCGCACCGCCGGAGACGAGGATCGGCGCTCAGTGCATCGAGCACTGGCCGAAGTCACCGACCCACGGCTCGATCCGGACCGCCGGGCCTGGCATCTGGCCTCGGCGACCGTGGTACCTGACGAGGCCGTCGCCGCGGAATTGGAGCGTTCCGCCGATCGGGCGCAGGCCCGAGGAGGTCTGGCTGCCTCGGCCGCGTTTTTGCAGCGTTCGGTGGCCCTGACCGCCGATGCGGACCGGCGGGCCGAGCGCGCGGTGGCGGCCGCCGAGGCCAGCGCCCGCGCCGGTGACCTCGATATCGCGCGTGAGCTGGTCGATCTCGTCGATGCGGAGTCGACCAGCGAATTGCTGCGTGCGCGAGGGCATCTGGTGCGCGGCCGAATCGCACAGGCGGCCGGGTTCAACGATCAGGCGCCACCGATGCTGCTGGCAGCGGCGCGACGGCTGGAACCGTTCGACCGCGATCTCGCCCGCGAGACCTATCTGCTGGCGTGGGGAGCGGCGGCGTGGGGAGCGGCCGACACCGCGAACCTCACCGCCATCTCCGAGGTGATTCGCGAACTTCCTGTCCCGCAGGTGAATCCGCGCCCCATTGATCTGGTCCTCGAGGGGTGCGCGGTGCTGGGCACGGCGGGCCGGGGCACAGCGATCGGCCCGTTGCGCCGGGCGATGGACGCACTCGTGGACTTGCCCGCCGCGGACCTGCTCAAGTGGGGCTGGGCCGCCTGCGGATTGAGCCCGGCCGTATGGGACGAGCAGGTCATGCTCGAAACCTATACTCGCGCTGCCGAAGTGGTGCGCACCGCGGGAATCCTGTCCGAGCTGCCGCTGTATCTCGCATCGCTGGGGGCGGCGACCTCGCTCATCGGCGACTTCACCGCGGCGGCGGGGATCGTCGCCGAATCCGAGGGGATCGCGGCCGCGACAGGGGTCCCGCTCGCGCCGTACACGACGCTGATCCTGACGGCCATGCAGGGCAGGGAGTCCGAGGCGGCCGCGCTGATCGCCGCCACCATCGAACAGACCCGTGCCGACGGCCAGTTGACCGGCGTCACCACCGCGCAGTGGGCGGCCGCGATCCTGTACAACGGCCTGTCCCGCTACCACGACGCGCTGGCCGCGGCTCTGGCCAGCACACAGATCGCCCAGCTGGTCGTCTCGGTGTGGGTATTGCCCGAGCTCATCGAGGCGGCGGTGCGGGTCGGCGACGACAACGCCGCGAACGCTGCCATGGAGCGTCTGGCGGAGGCCGCGGATACCGCCGAAACCGACTGGGCGCGAGGGATTCTGGCCAGATGCCGGGCGCTCCTCGTCGACGGCGCCGCGGCGGAAGCCCACTACCGCGAAGCCGTCGAAACCCTCGGGCGCACGCTTCTGCGCCCGGAGGCGGCGCGCGCGCATCTGCTCTACGGCGAATGGCTGCGCAGGCAGTCGCGGCGAGTCGACGCCCGTCGTGAGCTACGCACGGCCTACGAGCTGTTCGACGCGATCGGTATGGCGGCGTTCGCCGAGCGGGCACGCCGCGAACTGCTCGCCAGCGGCGAGAAGATCCAGAAGCGGACGGTCGAGGTCACTGCCGAGGAGTTGACCCCGCAGGAGAGGCAGATCGCGATGCTGGTCGGCGAGGGTCTGTCCAATCCGGAGGTCGGCGCCCGGTTGTTCCTGAGCCCGCGCACCGTCGAATGGCACCTGCGCAAGATCTTCGCGAAGCTGAAGGTCACCTCCCGCCGGCAGCTGCGCGGAGCTCTGCCGCAGGGCGCCTGACGGGCCGTGACCGTCGTCGGGGCGGATTCGATCCCCTGGTATTCGGGAACCAGTGGAACTCCCTGGGGCGCGCGATCCTGGGTATCCCCGAGTCTGATTGCACCGGTTCATCGCGCCGGGCGTCCTCGACCCAGGGAAATGAGGCAGTGATGTCAGATCGGCCGTTGCACGGAGCCGTCGCGCTCGTCACCGGAGCCGCCGGCGGCGTCGGGGCGGCGACCGCGTATCGCCTGGTCCGAGAGGGCGCCACCGTCGCCTTGGTCGCTCGGCGCGGTGATCGCCTGACCAGGGTCGCGGACCACCTGACGGCTCTGGGTGGACGTGCGGTGACCGTCGAAGCCGATCTCACCACCCCCGCCGAGGCCTACCGGGCCGTCGAGGACGCCCGTGACCGGCTGGGGCGCCTGGACGTGGTGGTGAACAGTGCCGCCACGATGGTGTTGGAGACCGCTCTTCACACACCGATCGAGGAATGGGATCACATGGTCTCGCTCAATGTGTCTGGCCTCCTGCATGTCACACATGCCGCCGTGCCCTACCTGATCGACGCGGCCGCGACCTCGCCGCGGCGGGTGGCGGATCTGGTGAACGTGGGCTCGGTCGCCGGACGAGTGGCCAGACCCGCGGGCAGCGTCTATCACCTGACCATGTTCGGTCTCAACGGGTTCACCGAGTCGCTGCGTCAGGAGCTGCACACCGAGGGCGTGCGGGTCAGCGTGGTGTCGTCGGGCATGGTGGCGGATGGGGACGGGATTTCGGACTCGGCGGCCCGGCCCGATCGAATGCTCCCGGAGGACATCGCGGATTCGGTCTCGTACATCGTCACGCGCGACCGCCGGATCGCCATCAACGACATCGTGGTTCGGCCCGGCGGCCAACTCTGGTAATCACTCGTGGCCGCGACGGTGCGGCCGCGCACGGGCAGCGCTGTCACATATGCGGATACGGTGCGGTCCTTGTTTCCGAAGGCACCCGGCCGAGTCACGAGGTAAGAACGCGGAACACCGGGTTTCAGACGGCTCGCGGAGTATGCGTCAAGCAGAGCGTGTCTGGTCCCACCCGTCGCCGGGTGCCTTCTACTCCCCGCGTCTCGCGGTGGAGCACCTCGTCAGTCCTCGAGCGCAGCGCGGAGTTCTCTGCGCGAGGCGATGTCGAGTTTGCCGAACACCTTGCGCAGGTGCCATTCGACGGTGCGGGCACTGATGAACAGTTCGGCGCCGATCTCGGTGTTCGTCAGGCCGTCACGGGCGAGTTTGGCGATCTGGGCTTCCTGGGTGGTCAGTACCTCGCGTACATCGCTGGAACGCTGACGTACCGACTCCCCTGTTTCACTGAGCTCACGCCTGGCACGCTCGGCGAAACCGGTAGCGCCGAAGCGATTCAGCATCTCGTGGGCGGTGCGCAACCGCGCACGGGCCTCCTCGCGCCGGTTCTCACCCCGTAGCCATTCGCCGTACACCAGATGGGCACGGGCGAGCTGGACCACGATCCGGCCGCGCCCGAGGCGATCGATCGCCTCACGGTAGAGCAGGTCGGCGGATTCGCCCGCGCTGAGCAATGCCCGGGAACGGGCCAGTACACCCAGCGCCCAGTCCGTCCCACTGGCTGCAACACGCTCCTCGAGTTGCCGCAGGGCGGTCTCGGCGCTCGCACGAGAACCGGAGCGGGCGGCGGACTCCACCAGCTCCACCAGCGCAGGTCCGAAGACTCCCAGATCGTCGTGCTCGCAAGCTTTTTCCGCGCTGTCGCATGCCTGCCGATAGCGGCCCAGCCCGTTGTACAACACCGCGAGCGCGTAGTGGCCCTGGCCGATCGCCCGTCCCTCGCCCCAGGTGGTTGCACAGTCGACCGTTGTCTGGATCACCGTCGCCGACCGGTCATCCGCACCGCGCCATGCGGCGAGTAGCAGTCCCGTGTAGCCGAGCGGGGCATTGCCTGTCACCCTGGTGATCGATTCGGATTCCTCGACCAGGGCTGCGGCCACGTCGAACTCCCCGGCATGCAGGTGCACCGCCGCGCGGTTGGTCAGTGCCTGCGGCAGAAAGTTGAGTGCTCCGGTCTGACGGGCCGCGCGCACCGCATGGGTGGTCAGTTCGTGCCAGGTCCCCTCGTCCCACATCTCGATCGCGGCCTGCGATGCCAGCCAATGCCAGCGCATGACGTCCTCGTCACCGGCGGTCTCCGCGCTGAACGCCGAGAGCTCGCGCATGAGCGTGGCCACGCCGACGGTGTAGCCCTCGGCGAAACGCGTTGCCAGGACATCGAGGAGCACGTCGACCAGTCGACGCGTTCGTCGTCCGTGCGGCGCCGCCTGGGCCGCCCGAGCCACCGCGCTCAGCGCATCGGCGCTGTGCAGGCGGCTCGCGTAGATCGCGGACCCGAGGGCCTCCAGGTAGGTCTCGCGAGACTGGTCCACATCCAGCGCTTCGAGGCGGCGCGCGGCGTCGAGCAACAGCGGCAGTGCATCGCCGCCGCGCTTGCGCGCCAGCACGATTCGCCCGCGCAGCTGGGTCAGGCGTGCACGCTCGAGCTCGTCGAGCAACCCCATTTCGGCCGCGTTGAGCAGCTCGAGGGCGGTGTCGGGCGCCCCTGCCTCGAATGCCGCCCGCGCGGCCGCGAGCGCTCGCGTTCCGCGCCGCGCCAGGTCGGGTGTCAGGCTCGTCGCACGGCGCAGGAACGCGGCGGCCGCGGCCAGTCCGCCGCGGGCCTGCGCGCGAACCGCCGAACGCTCCAATTCATCGGCGACCGTCTCATCCGGTTCCACCGCCGCGGTGGCTCGATGCCAGGCGCGGCGATCGGGGTCGGTATCCGGATCCGTCAGCTCGGCGAGGACGAGGTGCACCGCGCGGCGATCGCGCGAATTCGCGGTGCGATAGGCCGCCGAGCGCACCAGCGGATGCCGAAATCGCACCCGCGCACCGAATTCGATCAATCCCGCGGACTCGACCGCAGTGGTCGCGTCGACGCCGATGCCGAGTCGTTCCGCCGCGCGCCGCACGAGCAGCGCGTCGCCGACCGGATCCGCCGCCGCGGCGAGCAGGAGCAGTTGAGCGGCGGCCGGAAGCTCGGCGATACGTCGCACGAAGCTCTGCTCGATCTGACTTGTCAGCGGCTGCGAATCGGGCCGCCCGAACCCTCCGGCCAGTTCCGCCGCCGTCATCCCGCGCGGTAACTCCAACAGCGCCAGCGGATTTCCATGCGCTTCGGCGATGATCCGGTCCGTGACGCGCTCATCGAGCCGCGCGGGGATGGCCGATTCGAGCACCGCGCGCGCGTCGCCGTCGCGCAGGCCGCGAAGCACGTGGTCCGGCAGGCCGGCGAGTGGACCCGCCCCACGATCGGCGGGTGTATCGCGCACGGCGAACACGAGCGCCACTCGTTCGGCGAGCAGCCTGCGCGCCACGAACGCCAGGGTCTGCGCGGATACCTGATCGAGCCATTGCGCGTCGTCGATCACGCAGATCAGCGGCTGCTCCTCGGCCACCTCCGCCAGCAGGGTCAGGACCGCCAGGCCGACCAGGAAGCGGTCCGGCGCCGGTCCCGCGCGCAGGCCGAAAGCGACGGCGAGCGCTTCGCGTTGCGGGCCGGGAAGCCGGTCGAGCTGTGCCATCATCGGCGCGCACAGCTGATGCAGGCCGGCGAAGGCCAACTCCATATGGGATTCGACCCCGGCGGCGCGCACGACCCGCCAGCCCTGTGCGCTCCCCACCAGGTGATCCAGCAGCGCGGACTTGCCGATCCCCGCCTCACCCCGTAGCACCAGGACCTGACTGCGCCCGGCCCTGGCATCGGCGAGCAGTCGATTCAGGCGTTCGCTTTCAGCCCGTCGGCCACGCAGTGCGCGCAGCGGATCGTTGCCCGACATCACCACCGCCGTCACCATCTCCGAAAAGGCCGCCGTGATCGGAGTGCCCGCCCATGATGCTATCGCCGGGCAAACCCCCCGGCTCGCGGGCCCAGGACCCGCGCCGCGAGGCGATCCCCAGCAGGGAACGAAAGCCGCAGCAGGACAGCACTATTCGCTGTGCTCGCCGGGCGAACCTCAGCCCTCGAACGGATGCGGAACCAATGGGGAGTCCGAGGCCAGCCATGCGTCGACCGGGTTGTCGGCGGCCCACGCGGCCGCGTAGTCACTCATCCTGGCGAAAGTGACACCGGGCCTGCCGGCCATGTAGCCGATGAGAGAGTCGAGCATCCGGATGCGCGAACCCCGCCCGATGACCTCGGGATGCATGCACAGCACCACGACCGCGCCCGGCTCGTTCTCGTAGGCGTAGTCGAATTCCTCCTGCCAGACCTCACGGACCGCGGACGGTGGATTCATGACGGAATTGAACCCGCCGTAGAACTCGAAGTGCACGAAATCGTCCAGGTGCCAGGCGAAAGGCATCTCGACCAGGTCGACGGTTTTCCCGAAGGTGTAGCGATCGGTCGCCGACCACTTGTCGCCGAGCCGAAGGTAGTACGGGTGGAAGTCCGAGGCGCTGAAGTGTGAGTTGTACCGGACGCCGCTCTCCAGCAGCAGGCCGATCGTGTCCTGGCTGTAGCTACCTCGTGGCGCCCGGTAGCCGACCGGGCGTTCACCGGTGACTTTCTGCAGGGCGTCGAAGCCCTTGGCCAGAACCTCGCGCTGGGTGTCGATGTCGAAATCGCCGGCCGACTCATGCGCCCATCCGTGATGGCCGATCTCGTGTCCCCGGCGCTGGATATCGAGTACCTGGCGCGGATAGGCGAGCGCGGTGTGGCCCGGGATGAAGAACGTCGCCTTGATTCCGTGCCGGTCCAGCAGATCCAGGACGCGCGGAACCGCGACGGCCGCGAACTCACCCCGCGAGACATCGGCGGGGTTCTGCGATTCGGCCACCCAGCCGCTGAGCGCGTCGAAGTCGAAGGTGAGGCAGACGGTTGGCTTCCCATCATGCCGACTTGTGCTCATAGACGCCCTGTTCGTAGATCGAGGGTCGCGATGGCCGTCATGGTCACGCGACCCGAAGGCTGACAGTTTGACATCCACCCGGGGCCGGGCGCTCGGCGCCACCCGTGATCCGACATGAGGAGTTCGACAGCATCGGCGAGCGGCCCACCCGCGTCGGCCGCACGTGCCCGGGGGTGCCGGGCACGTGTCCCCGGCCCGGGATCCCCGGGGGTTCGCCAGGGATTGCCAAGGGCGCGAACAGACCCCGTGCGGAACGACGGTGGATGTGCGGCGCCGCGCCGCCCCTTGCGATCGCCGAGCCGGATGGCGGGCGAGGTCAAACGAAAGGACGACCCGATGGGCCCGTCGAGCACTCTCACCGTCACGTCCGAACCGGGTTCGTCGCCGGATCCGCTGTCTCCGGGGACAACCGGCTATGTCGCGGACTTCCAGGATCTGCGGCCGCGGCTGTTCGGGATCGCCTATCACATGCTGGGCCGCGCAGCCGATGCCGAAGACGTCGTGCAGGAGGTGTGGTTGCGCTGGCAGCGGACCGATCGAGCGGTGGTCCGGGATCGGGTCGCGTTCCTGGTGACGATCACCACCAGGCTCACCCTCAACGCTGTCGGCTCTGCCCGGGCGCGCCGGGAGATACCGGTCGATGACTGGCTGCCGGGACAGGTGATCGTCGTCGAGGACCCGGCGCAGGTGATCGAGCACTCGGCCGATCTGGAGCGAGCGATCGCGATTCTGCTGCAACGGCTTTCGCCGAACGAGCGGGCCGTGTTCGTGCTGCGTGAGGCGTTCGATTACCCGTTCCGCGACATCGCGCAGCGCTTGAGCATCAGCGAGGCCAATGCCCGCCAGCTCGGCCGGCGTGCCCGGGCGCACATGGTGGGGCCGCGCCGGGAGCCGGTGCGCCGAGAGTCACTGGGCCGGTTGCTCGGCGCATTCCGCGACGCCGCTCGCGATGGGGCCGTGGCGGACCTGGAACAGCTCCTCGTCGACGACGCTAACGTCGCGAAACCATCAGCCGGGCAACGTGTTCGAGTCACACCGTCACGGAAGTCGGGGTCCGCGCGGTCCTTGGTTTCAGCACAGTACAGAAAGGCACACCGATGACCGAACCCATCCTGGAACCGGTGGCGCGGAAGTTCGCCGCCGCCACCGCCGGCCCACCGTTCCTCTACGAACTCGGAGTCGAGGGCGCGCGGGGCGTCCTCGACGACCTGCAGGCCGCGCCGATCGAGAAGCTCCCCGTGCGCGACAGGTGGATCACCGTGCCGGCCGATATCGGCGACGTTCGGGTCCGGATCGTCGAACCCGTTGACGCGGAGGGGAATCTGCCCGCGATCCTGTACATCCACGGCGGCGGCTGGGTACTCGGCAACGCCGGCACCCACGACCGTCTGATACGGGAGCTGGCGGTGGGAGCGCGCGCGGCGGTCGTCTTCGTGGAGTACGACCGTTCGCCAGAAGCCCGCTACCCGGTCGCGATCGAACAGGCATACGCCACCGCGCGATGGATCACCGAGCACGGCGCGCGCGAGGGTATCGACGCGTCGAGGCTCGCGGTGGCCGGGGATTCGGTGGGCGGCAACATGACCGCGGCGGTGACGATCCTGGCCAAGCGACGCGGTGACGTGCGATTCGTCCACCAATCGCTGTATTACCCGGTCACCGATGCCGGGCAGGACACCGCGAGCTATCTCGAGTTCGCCGAGGGTCCCTACCTCACCGCCAAGGCGATGGCGTGGTTCTGGGACTCGTACCTGCCGGATCCGGCTTCGCGTACGGAGATCACCGCCTCACCGCTGCGGGCGAGCGTCGAGGACCTCGCCGGGCTGCCCGAGGCCTTCCTGATCGTCGATGAGAACGACGTCCTGCGCGACGAAGGAGAAGCGTACGGCCGCAAGCTGATCGAGGCCGGCGTGCGCACCACGAGCACGCGCTACAACGGCACACTGCACGACTTCATGATGCTGAACCCGGTGCGCGGGACTGCCGCCGCCGACGCCGCGATCGAGCAGGCCGTCCGCGTCCTGCGTGCCGCGCTGCACTGACCACCGATTCCGACCCCACCCAGAGAAGAGAGAATGAGATGACCCATCAGAAGCCCACCGTGGTCCTCGTACACGGCGCCTTCGCCGAGTCCGCGAGCTGGTCCGGTGTCGTGGAACGCCTGCACGCCCGATCCGTCGACGCCATCGCCATCGCCAACCCGCTGCGGGATCTGCCCGTCGACGCCGCCTACCTCCGCGACGTGATCGCGAGCATCGGCACACCCGTTGTGCTCGTTGGTCATTCCTACGGCGGCATGGTCATCACCGAGGCCGCCGCGGGCAACGACAAGGTCGCCGCGCTCGTCTATGTCTGCGCGTTCGCCCCCGATCACGAGGAGTCGGCGCTCGAACTGTCCGGGAAGTTCCCCGGCGGCACCCTGGGCGAGGCCCTCGCCGCCTATCCGATCGCAAACGGCGGCAACGAGTTCGCCATCCGCCCCGACACGTTCCACCATCAGTTCGCCGCCGATGTACCCACGGCGACGGCCGCGGTGATGAGCGCGACCCAGCGCCCCGTCACCGAGGCCGCCCTGACCGCGGGCCTGCAGGCGCCCACTCCCGCTTGGAAGTCGGTACCCTCCTGGTTCGTCTTCAGCGACGCGGACCTGAACATCCCCGTCGCCCTGCATCGCTTCATGGCCGTTCGGGCCGGAGCCAAGGGCACTCGCGAGGTGCCGGGCGCCTCGCACGCGCTGTCCGTCTCCCAGCCGGACGCCGTGGTCGCGTCGATCCTTGACGCCGTGCGCGCGGTCGCCCCGGCGGCGGCAGCCTGACCGTCTGGTGTCGGAAACTGAGCCGCAGCCGTTCTCGAACGGCTGCGGCTCAGTTTTTGCGTCGAATTGACTCCTATTCAAAGGGAGCCAACGCTATTGACCGTCATCTACCCCAGCCGGTTCTGCCTGGCTCCACCGCACGCGGCGTCGACCGTGGGCGCGGGTTACGGGCCAAGCCGTCGCGGGTGGGATGGGGGCCGACGCCGAGCGGACCGGATCACTCCGAGCAGCCGGCGGTGATCGCGTTGGCAGCGCTAGCTCTCAATCCTCGCTAGTCCGCGCGCCCTTCCTGCGGTGCCCGACAGACCGCAAATCCACGAGCACAGCACCTAGCGCACTCTCCGGCGTACCGGCTGTAAGGATCGTGCTCGTCACGTCGCGGGCGATACGTCGGAAACTGACCGTCGTCGAACCCACGGTATCGCCACGCAGGTAGTTCCTGCG
>NZ_JBSHMS010000048.1:2937-42394 GCF_053645575.1 Nocardia sp. NPDC055321 | reverse complement strand
GCCTTGTCTAGGTCGCGTCGTCCTTATAGGAGGTGTACTTGAAAGTACATCGCGCCGGTGTGGCCGGTGTCGGCGGCGGTGCGGAACCAGGTTTCGGCCTTGTCGAGGTCGCCACGATCGCGTAGCAGAAGTCCAAGTGCGATCATCGCGCCGGTGTCGCCGATGTCGCCGCTGTCGGCGGCGGTGCGGTACCAGGTTTCGGCCTTGTCGAGGTCGCCACGATCTTGTAGCAGGCGTCCGAGGAAGTACATCGCGCCGGTGTCGCCGTTGTTGACGGCGGTGCGGTACCAGGTTTCGGCCTTGTCGAGGTCGCCACGATCTTGTAGCAGGCGTCCGAGGAAGTACATCGCGCCGGTGTGGCCGCTGTCGGCGGCGGTGCGGTACCAGGTTTCGGCCTCGTCGAGGTCGCCACGATCGCGTAGCAGAAGTCCGAGATTGAGCATGCCGCCCGCATGGCCTGCGCTGACGGCGCGACGAAAGACGGCTTCAGCGACGCCGAGCAATCCGCGGTTGTACGCGCTGATACCGACCCGATGTGCGAGGGTAGGCGGATCGGTGCCGTCGGTCGCATCGTGCCAGAACTCTTCAGGGATCGCGCGGAAATTGTTGGTGTCGTCAGCGGCCACCAGGTAGTCGAACGGTTTGTAGCTGCGGTCGCGACAGCCAGTTACCGTCGTGACTTCGATTGCGGTCGTGTGGCCTGTGCCTTCCTGCGGTCGGCGAGCCTCTGCGATCGCAGAGTTGAGGTGTGCGTCGGTGATGTCATAGGCCGGATATCGGGTATCGGCCCGCCTCCGCGCAAGCTCCAACAGGCGATCGTGGGGAACCCCGCCCACGAATCCGATCCGAGCCCAGTCGATGACCACCTGAACGACCACGCAGTAAGCAGCGACCTGCTCGGTGACGCCTCGTCGATCACCGCCACGTCGGTACAGGCGCAGCAAAGCCGGTGCGCCAGCAAGCATTTCTGCGAGCCCGTATCGAGACAGATCCATTGTTGGATATAGAGACTGCGCTGCTGCCTGTTCGGTCGGGTCTTCGCTGGTCGGCTCCAACTCGATCCGTCTGGCCTGCTCTAGCAACGTTCGCACCTCGTCGCTGAGCTCCCCGCCGGCGTTGAGTTCGTCGTATTTCTCGCTGCGTAGAGTCGCAACGACCACCGTGCGGCCCGGGCGTGCTGTCAGTCGCGCCAGCACCAGAGGTGTCAATCGTTCACTGCCGCGGGTGAACTGGTCTAGGTTCTCCAACCACACCACCACGGTTTGCGATCCGTTCGCGTATTCCGGGCAGTCCGCGATGGAGGCGGCGGTCGACGGGTCTGGGACCGCCATCAACGCTGAGGGCATTTCGTGTCGGACGGCCTCGAACAGAGTGCGGGTCTTGCCAGCCTTTGACGGCCCGATCACCACCACCAAACGACCACTGCTCAACGCCGACCGTACCCGGACATCAACATCGTTACGTGTGCGTGGCACATACGGGTCAGTTTTTCCATGCTGGTCGATGTCGCCGAAGTCGGACGGGGTTGCCTTCACCGAATACGGGGACAGCGACTCCACCGGCGGCAGCATGCCATTGCTGCCACGAACCTCGACCAGATCTACCAACCGTTTTGGTGCGTGCTGCACGGCACCGTAGAAGTATTGATCGCGGCCCGCGTGGTTTCCGCCGTGGTGGCTGAAGTCGCGGCCTACCTGAGTGTTGTCGTAACGTGCGTGTGCTGCGGACGCGGAGTCAGCGGCCGCGCTTACCGAGGGTGGGGCGGCTCCTGCGAGGCGGAAATATCGGTAATGGTTGCTTTGCCACCGATCTCGACATCCGTACCCAAGAACCCGCTGGCCCCGGGACCCAAAGCGCTCACGCCGCTGATATTGAGCTCGCCGGCTTTGAACCGTTCCAGCTTCACACCGACCACCTCGACTGCGGATGGCGCGGACTCCCGGATAACCCGCACCAATTCCCTTGCCGCCGTCAAATATTCAGGGTCACGGTCGACAGTGGACTCGGCGAGTTCCTCGGCAAGGACCGTCCGTCGTGACTCGATCATCGGACGCGATTCCACGACCACGAGATCGACCGATGGATGATTACGCGAAAGCACTCCCTTCAACGCCGAGTAGGCGTCAGCGACCGCGGTCTTGGCAGCGTCAGTGAGGCCCGCTGTGAGGCCAGCGCTCACAGCGGATGCTGCTGCGACTGCCGCTGCCACGATATTCGGATCCACCCCGGTCGTCCTCCTGTTCGAACTGGCGCCGCCACTGTGGAGCCGCTACCAAACCATAGCTGAAATCGTTTTCCTTGCAACGGATTCCAGGCGAGGTGCACCACCTAGAAGTGCATCGTTGCCAGAATCCGGATCGTCCGACGGGCCTGCACTATTGTCTCCGAGCTCGGCCTCGTGACATCGGGGTATGGGGCGCCAGCTCCTGCAGATCGACTGCGGCGAGAGTTGCTAGTTGGAGACTTTCTTGACACGCTGCGGTCTTGGATCGGAAATCTACAGCTGGTCGCCGAGTCTGGCCTTGCGATGAGCCTCCTTCGCGCGGGTCTCCGCTGTGGCGCGTGCGTAACGTCCGATCATCTGCCGAGACCGCCAACCTGCCAGCATCATTAGATCTTGTTCCTGCCCGCCGTTGGCGAGCCAGTTGTGTGCGAAGAAGTGCCGTAACTGGTGGGGGCGGATCCGGTCGATACCTGCCTCGTCGGCGCGGCGTTCCAGCATCTGTTGGATGCCCGAGCTTGTCATCGGTCCACGCCGGCCCAGCCACAGAGCGGATGCGTTGTGTGCTGCCTGGGGGTGCTGGGCACGCACGCGGAGATACCGGCGAAGCGCGATGCGTGTTTTGTCGCTGAAAGGGAGGTTGCGTGGACGTCGGCCCTTGCCGAGGACCAGGGCCGTATTTTCCTGGAAGTCGAGGGCGTCGACGTCAAGCGGTGCGATCTCGTTGATTCGCGGGCCGATGTCGGCCATGAGTCTGATGAGGGCGGTGTCCCGGCGCGCTTAAAGTCTGTTCCTTCGCAGGCAGCTAGCAGTTTTCGCAGTGCCTCGATCGGTGGGACCGGGATCGGCTTGTCGGGAACAGTGGGGGCTTCATCTTGTCGAACGGGTTGGGCGTCAGAATGTCCTCGCCCTCCAGGTATCGGCAGAACTGCTGAAGGCTGCGGTACTGGCGGTGAGCGTATTCGGGGGTGACCTGTCGACCCGTACGTTTGTTCGTACGGGTGAGAGTGTCTTCTATATAGGCACCGATGTTCGGGCGTGTCAGCGCTGCGGACGTTGGAGCGACCGGAGGGGTCAGCGATCCCAGGAACGCGACGAAGTAGCCGACGTCACGGCCGTACGTGTCGATCGTGCCCTTGGATTTGTTGGTTCGGCGAAGCTCAGTCTTGAAGTCTTCGAGGAGTTCGTCGATGTCGTCCAGCCCCTGCCCCATCACCGGATTCTACCGGCGAAGTTCCTAGGTGGGGGAGCGTTGTGCAGACTGAAAACCTCTGAGCTGTGCAAGATTTGCGCAGCTCAGGGATCGTGTGCGCCCCCGGCAGGAATCGAACCTGCGACCTAGGGATTAGAAGGCCCTTGCTCTATCCAACTGAGCTACGGAGGCAGCGCGGTGCATCGTGGGCGATGCGGCCACCAAACACCATTGCCCATATCGGGCGCGGTGTCCAGCGCGTTGAGTATAGCGAGCGTCCAGATTAGGTAAGTGCGCTTAGCTAGCAACCGATCGGCGCGTCGGGCCGGTAGTGCAGACCGCAGGACCGTAAACCCCCGGGAAGTCCGGACCCCCGCTCCGAACTACCCTGAGCGTATGTCGTCACCGCAGGACTCGCCCGCAGCAGCTGAGGTTCAGGCGCACCGGTCGGGCTCGGGGGTGACTTTCACCGTCGTCGCAGCGATGGCGGGTGCGCTGGCCGCGGTGGCGGCCGCGCTGGTGGTCGGACTTTCCGCCTCGCAGGCCCTGAGTTTGCTGGGGATTCCCGACCCGGGACCGCTGACCACGTACGGCCTGCCCGCCGTCCGCGCGGTCGCCGATCTCGCCGCCGCGATCGCGGTCGGATCGCTGCTGTTCGCGGCGTTCTTCGTGCCGCCGCAGCCCAACGGGGTGCTCGACGTCGGCGGGTACCGGGCGCTGCGCCGGGCGGGCAACGCCGCGCTGGTGTGGGCCGGCGCCGCGGCCCTGCTGGTGCCGTTGACGCTGTCGGACACCACCGGGCAACCCTTCATGGACTCGCTGCGCCCGGAATCGGTGTGGCGTGCCGCGAATCAGGTCGACGTGGCCGGATCGTGGCGCTACACCGTGTTCTTCGTACTGGCCCTGGCCGTCGGCTGCCGGCTCGCGCTGCGCTGGGGCTGGACCCCGGTGCTGCTGGTGCTGTCCATCGTCTGCTTGCTTCCGGTCGCGCTGACCGGGCACTCGTCCTCCGGCGGCGCGCACGACATCGCCACCAACAGCCTGATCCTGCATCTGCTGGCCGCCTGCTTCTGGGTGGGCGGACTGTTCGCGGTGCTGGCCTACGCGCTGCGCGAGGGCAAATACACGGGCCTGGCCGCCCGGCGCTTCTCCCGGGTCGCCACCATCGCGATCGTGGTCATCGCGATCAGCGGCGTGATCAACGCCTGGGTGCGGGTGCCCTTCGGCGAGCTGTTCACCACGACCTACGGCCGGTTGGTGCTCGCCAAGACCGCCGCCCTGCTGCTGCTCGGCCTGATCGGGCTCGCGCAGCGCCGCCGCGCGCTGCCCGCCCTGGAACGCGATCCCGCCGATCGCGGCGCGCTGATCCGCTTCGCGGGCGTCGAGGCGCTCGTCTTCGCGGCGACCTTCGGCATCGCGGTCGGCCTCGGCCGCACGCCGCCCCCGGATCCGCGCTCGGTGCCCACCCCGGCCGAGGTGGAGATCGGATACAACCTCGCCGGACCGCCCACCGCCGCGCGCCTGCTGCTCGACTGGCGCTTCGATCTGATCTTCGGCACGCTCGCCCTCGTGCTGGCCGTGGTCTACCTGCGCGGCGTCCTGCGCCTGCGCGCCCGCGGCGACGCCTGGCCGATGGGCCGGACGATTGCCTGGATGTCCGGGTGCGCGGTGCTGCTGATCGGCACCAGCTCCGGCATCGGCCGCTACGCCCCGGCCATGTTCAGCGTGCACATGGGCCAGCACATGATGCTGTCCATGCTCGCGCCGATCCTGTTCGCCCTGGGCGGCCCGGTGCTGCTGGCCCTGCGCGCGCTGCCGCCCGCGGGCCGCGACGCCCCGCCCGGACCTCGCGAGTGGATCCTGGCCGGGGTACACAACCCGGTGTCCCGCTTCATGACCCAGCCGGTGGTGGCCTCGGTCTTCTTCGTCGCCGGTTTCTACGTGCTCTACCTGGGCGGGGTCTTCGACCAGTTCGTGGGCTCGCACGGCGCGCACCTGCTGATGAACGTCCACTTCCTGCTGAGCGGGTACCTCTTCTACTGGGTGGTCATCGGCATTGATCCGAAACCGCGCCAGGTCGAGCCGCTCGCCAAGCTGGGCATGGTGTTCGGGTCGCTGCCCTTCCATGCCTTCTTCGGCATCGCGCTGATGAGCATGACCACGGTGCTGGGCGGCTGGTTCTACCGCGGGCTCGGCCTGGGCTGGAACAACAACCTGCTCGACGATCAGCACACCGGCGGTAGCCTCGCGTGGGCCAGCGGTGAGATCCCGCTGGTGGTGGTGATGCTCGCGCTGCTGATTCAGTGGTCGCGCAGCGACAAGCGACTGGCCACCCGGCTGGATCGCGCCGCCGAGCGTGATGACGACGCGGATCTGGCCGCGTACAACGCCATGTACGCCGAGCTGGCCCGTCGCGATCGAGAGGTTCGCAAGTGAGTGATCGCCGTCCCGCACCACCCGAGCACCGGGCTCGGAAGATCAAGCGGCTGTACCGCTCCGACGTGCGCCGGGCGCGCAGGCTGCTGCTCGGGCACACCCGCAAGACGCCGGTCTTCCACACCGAGGTGCTCGGCCCGCGCGGGCCGATTCCGGTCACGCTGAAGCTCGAGCACCTGCAGCACGGCGGCACCTTCAAGGTGCGCGGCTGCCTGAACGCGCTGTTGCAGTCCGGTTCCCGCACCGGCAAGGTGGTGATCGCCTCCGGCGGTAACGCCGGCATCGCCGCGGCGCTGGCCAGCGCGCTGCGCGGATTGTCCTGCACGGTGGTGGTGCCCGAATCCGCGCCGCACACCAAGGTCGCGGCCATGTGGTCGCACGGGGCCGAAGTGCTGTGGCACGGAACCACTTACGCCGAGGCGCACCGCTACGCCTGCAAACTCGCCGGTGAGCGCGGCGCGATGCAGCTGCACGCCTACGACCTGCCCGAGATCGTGGCGGGCGCGGGCGTGGTCGGGTTGGAGATCGAGGAGCAGGTGCGCGGCAGGCCGCCGGTGCTGGTCGCGGTCGGCGGCGGCGGTCTGGTGGCCGGGATCGCGGTGGCGCTGGGACTGCGCGGGCGGGTCATCGGCGTGGAGCCGCAGGGCGCGCCGACCCTGCACGCCGCGCTCGCCGCGGGTCACCCGGTGGACGTCGACGTGTCGAGCGTGGCCTCGGATGCCCTGGGCGCGAACCGGATCGGCGCCATCGCGATGGAGGTGGCCCAGCGCTATCAGGTGCGGTCGCTGCTGGTGAGCGACGACGCGATCGTGATGGCGCGGGAGTACCTGTGGCGCGAGTTCCGCATCGTGGTCGAGCCGGCGGGCGCGACGGCGCTGGCTGCCATCCAGAGCGGGGTGTACGTCCCGGCGCCGGGGGAGCGGCCGGTCATCGTGCTGTGCGGGGCGAACACCGACCTCGCCACGCTGTAGTCGCGCAGCGGCTGTTCACATCGGGCGAGGTTGTCCACAATCTGTCATAGCCGCTGGTGCGGGTGGGTGCCGCCGGTCACGCTGGAGGGGTCGGATAGTTCGGTGAAACAGCGAGGGGGACAGCGATGTACGAGGCCAACACCACCGTGATCGGCCGGGTGGTCACGCATCCGGTGCGCAGGCAGCTGCCCAGCGGCGAGCAGATGCTCAGCTTCCGCCTGGCCAGCACCACCCGCCGCTACGACGCCGCGCACAGCGCGTGGGTCGACGGCGGTACGCTCTATCTCACCGTCACCTGCTGGAAGCAGCGCTTCGCGGAGGGCGTGGAAGCCTCCCTGCAGCGCGGCGATCCGATCATCGCCTACGGTCAGCTGCGCTCGAACGAGTACACGACTCGGGACGGTGTGGAGCGCACCGACCTCGAGATGCGCGCCACCGCGCTCGGGCCGGACCTGGGCCGTTGCGTCGCCCCCGTCCAGCGAAAACACTTCGGCCACGCCGACCTGCCCACACCGGCCGCACAGCCCCCCGCCGATGCCGACCGCGCCGGAGAACCGGCAACTCAACACAGTTAGGCTTGCCCATATGGCTGAGTTCATTTACCAGATGACCAAGGTTCGAAAGGCGCATGGCGACAAGGTCGTGCTCGATAACGTGACCTTGAACTTCCTGCCCGGCGCCAAGATCGGTGTCGTCGGCCCGAACGGCGCGGGTAAGTCGAGCGTCCTGAAGATCATGGCCGGACTGGACCAGCCGAACAACGGCGATGCCTGGCTGGCGCCGGGCGCGACCGTCGGCATCCTCATGCAGGAGCCGGAACTCAACGAGGCGAAGACCGTGCGCGGCAACGTCGAGGAGGGCCTCGGCGAGATCAAGGTGAAGCTGGACCGCTTCAACGAGATCGCCGAGCTCATGGCCACCGACTACTCCGATGAACTCATGGAGGAGATGGGCAAGCTCCAGGAGGAGCTCGATCACGCCGACGCGTGGGACATCGACTCCCAGCTCGAGCAGGCCATGGACGCGCTGCGCTGCCCGCCGCCGGAGGAGCCCGTCACGAACCTCTCCGGTGGTGAGCGCCGTCGTGTCGCGCTGTGCAAGCTGCTGCTGAGCCAGCCCGACCTGCTGCTGCTCGACGAGCCCACCAACCACCTCGACGCCGAGTCGGTGCTCTGGCTCGAGCAGTTCCTGGCCAAGTACCCGGGCGCCGTCCTCGCGGTCACCCACGACCGGTACTTCCTGGACAACGTGGCCGAGTGGATCCTCGAGCTCGATCGCGGCCGCACCTTCCCCTACGAGGGCAACTACTCCACCTACCTGGAGAAGAAGGCCGAGCGCCTCGAGGTGCAGGGCAAGAAGGACCAGAAGCTGCAGAAGCGCCTCAAGGACGAGCTCGCCTGGGTTCGCTCCGGCGCCAAGGCGCGTCAGGCCAAGAACAAGGCGCGTCTGGGCCGCTACGAGGAAATGGCCGCCGAGGCCGACAAGATGCGCAAGTTGGACTTCGAGGAGATCCAGATCCCCGCGGGTCCGCGCCTGGGCAGCATCGTGGTCGAGGTCGAGCACCTGGACAAGGGCTTCGGCGATCGCGTGCTCATCAAGGATCTGTCGTTCACCCTGCCGCGCAACGGCATCGTCGGCGTCATCGGCCCGAACGGTGTCGGTAAGTCGACGCTGTTCAAGACGATCGTCGGCCTGGAGCAGCCGGACAGCGGCACGGTGAAGGTCGGTGAGACGGTCTCGCTGAGCTACGTCGACCAGAACCGCGCCGGCATCGACCCGAACAAGAACGTCTGGCAGGTCGTGTCCGACGGCCTGGACTTCATTCAGGTCGGCAACCAGGAAATGCCTTCGCGCGCCTATGTTTCGGCGTTCGGCTTCAAGGGCCCGGATCAGCAGAAGCCGGCCGGGGTGCTCTCCGGTGGTGAGCGCAACCGCCTGAACCTCGCGCTGACCCTCAAGCAGGGCGGCAACCTGATCCTGCTCGACGAGCCCACCAACGACCTCGACGTCGAGACCCTGGGCTCGCTGGAGAACGCGCTGGAGAACTTCCCCGGCTGCGCCGTGGTCATCTCCCACGACCGGTGGTTCCTGGACCGCACTTGCACGCACATCCTGGCCTGGGAGGGCAACGACGACAACCCGGCCGCGTGGTTCTGGTTCGAGGGCAACTTCGAGGCCTACGAGGCCAACAAGATCGAGCGACTGGGCCAGGACGCGGCGCGCCCGCACCGCGTCACCCACCGCAAGCTCACGCGCGGGTAACCCAACCGCGCGTAAGCGCTGCCTGATGTTTGCCGGGGGCCACCGAGTGGCCCCCGGGTGAACGGCAATCGAAGAGCGAACAAGGCGTTTACGCGTTCGCCCTATTGCGTGAATTCTCTTTTGGTGCAAGGTTTGTCGTGTGCGACCTGGTAATTTCGGTCAGTCATCGCTAGCGCCGTACCGCCCGGTTTGTCCGGAGTGTGCGACGCGTGATGACATTGGGAGAAATTCAGCCCGGCACAAGCGGTGCCCAGCTACTCTCGGACCGGCGTCACTTGATTGCGGAAACCGAATCCCCGGGAGTTGGCGAAATGACGGTCTCGTCCGAATTGTCCAGCGCGGCATGGGCTGCGAGTTTGCCCGACTCGTTGCGCGGCAACCTCGTATCGCTCGAGGAGGCGTATTTCCGCCACGTCGACGCGGGCGACGCCGACTGCGCGGTGCCCGCGACCTCCACCCAAATCTTCCGCTGCCACGTGGATCTCGCGGTCAAGCGGGTTCCGGGCACCGCCAATGTGCGTGTGTACCACCACGATGACGACACCGATCTCGGCGCCGCCGTGCAGCTGGTCACCGACGACATGCCCCTGCTGGTGGAATCGGTCACCTCGTTCCTGAGCCGCATGGGCGTGAGCCTGAGCGAGGTCGTGCACCCGATCTTCGAGGTCACCCGCGACCCCGAGGGCCTGCTGGAAACCGCGGTGCCGCACGAGGTCGACGGCAACGGCGCCACCGGTCTGCGCGAATCCTGGATGCACCTGCAGCTGCATCCCTCCACCAGTCGCGAACTGCTGGAGAAGGTCGAGACCACGCTGCCCGACGTGCTCACCGACGTGCGCCAGGTCATCGAGGACACCAGTGCCATGCGCACCGCGCAGGAGCGCGTCGCCGACGAACTGGTGGCGGCCGTGGCCGCGGGCACATCCCCCTACCCCGCAAGCGATCTCACCGATTGCGCGAACCTGCTGCACTGGCTCGCCGACGGCCATTTCACCGTGCTCGGCTACGCCCGCTACGAGCGCACCTCCATCGACGGCAACTCCAAGTCCACCATCGTGCCGGGCACCAGCCTCGGCGTGCTGCGGCCCAACGTGGGCACCGACTTCCGCGTTCCGGACAACAGCGGTGATCAGCCGCTGCTCATGCTCACCCAGGGCCTGGTGCCGGCGACCGTGCACCGCGCGGTGTACCCGTACTTCGTCGGCGTCGCCGCGATCGACCCCGACGGCGCGGTGCTGGGCGTCCATCTGTTCATCGGCGTCTTCACCGTCACCGCGCTGCACGAGAACGTCCTGGACATCCCGGTCATCGAGGGCCGGGTGCACTCGATCATCGAATCCAGCGGCTTCGACCTGGACTCCTTCTCCGGTCAGGAGATGCTCGAGGTCATCCAGTCCTTCCCGCGCACCGAGCTGTTCTCCTCCGACGGCGACACCCTGCGCCGGACGGCCAGCGCCGTCCTGAACGTCGGTATGCGGCGGCAGGTCCGGCTCTTCATGCGGATGGACACCTACGGCCGTTTCGTGGCCTGCATGGTCTACCTCCCGCGCGACCGCTACACCACCCGCGTTCGCCTCGAGATGCAGGACATCCTGGTCCGCGAGCTCGCCGCCGACTCCATCGACTACTCGGCCAGAGTTTCCGAAAGCGATTTGGCCAGTGTGTATTTCACGGTCCGCCTGCCCGACCAGGGCGGCGCGGCCGACACCTCCGAGGCCAACCGGCTGCGCATCCAGCATCTGCTCGCCGAGGCCAGCCGCACCTGGGACGATCACCTGCGCGACGAGGTCGCCACCTCCACCACGGTGGACCCGGCCGTGGTGCAGCGCTACGCCGATGCCTTCCCCGAGAGCTACAAGGAGGACTTCAAGGCCTCCCGCGCGCTGGCCGATATCGTTCGGCTGCAGGGTCTTCGGGAAGGCGGCATCGAGCAGCACCTGTACCGGCGCGCCGACGCCGCTCCCGGTTCCTGGCGCTTCACCCTCTACATCGGCGGCAGCGGTATCTCGCTGAGCCAGGTGCTGCCCGTGCTGCAGAGCCTGGGCGTGGAGGTGATCGACGAACGCCCGCACCAGATCGAGCTGGGCCGCGGCTCCGAACAGTGGATCTACGATTTCGGCCTGCTGGCCCGCCCCGAGCTGCTGCGCAGCGCGCTGGACAGCAACCTGGACGCCGAGCTGGTGGAGTCCTCCGCCCGCATGGCCGCCCTCGACGATCACGTGCGCGGCTTACGCGAGCGCTTCACCGAGGCGTTCGAGGCGCTCTGGTACGGCCACGCCGAAGCCGACGGCCTCAACGAGTTGGTGCTGCGCGGCGGCCTGGACTGGCGCGCGGTGTCGATCCTGCGCGCCTACGCCAAATACCTGCAGCAGGCCGGATTCCCGTACAGCCAGGCCAATATCACCCGGGTGCTGCTGGCCTACCCGGAAGCCGCGCGCATGTTCGTGGAACTGTTCGCGGCGCTGTTCGATCCCGACTCCGCCGACGACGAGCACGCCCGCGACCTGGAGGGCGCGGTGCGCCATCGCATCGACGAGGTGGTGAGCCTGGACGCGGACCGCATCCTGCGCGCCATCCTCGGGCTGATGAAGGCGACGCTGCGCACCAACTACTACGTCACCGACGCCGAGGGCCAGTCCCGGCAGTACCTCTCGTTCAAGGTGGAGCCGCGCGAGATCGCCGAACTCCCCAAGCCGCGACCGCAATTCGAGATCTTCGTGTACTCGCCCCGGGTGGAGGGCGTGCACCTGCGCTTCGGCCCGGTCGCCCGCGGCGGCCTGCGCTGGTCGGACCGGCTGGAGGATTTCCGCACCGAGATCCTGGGCCTGGTCAAGGCGCAGGCGGTGAAGAACGCGGTCATCGTCCCGGTCGGCGCCAAGGGCGGCTTCGTGGTCAAGCAGCCGCCCGCCGCGACCGCCGATCCGGTGGCCGATCGCCAGGCGCTGCAGAACGAGGGCGTCGCCTGCTACCGCACGTTCATCTCCGGCCTGCTCGACGTCACCGACAACGTGGACCGCGGCACCGGCGAAGTCGTTCCGCCGCAACGGGTTCGCCGTCGCGACGGGGACGACACCTACCTGGTGGTGGCCGCCGACAAGGGCACCGCGACCTTCTCCGACATCGCCAACGCGGTGGCCGAGCACTACGGCTTCTGGCTGGGCGACGCCTTCGCCTCCGGCGGTTCGGTCGGCTACGACCACAAGGCCATGGGCATCACCGCCCGCGGCGCGTGGGAGAGCGTCAAGCGGCACTTCGCCGAGATGGACATCGACACCCAGACACAGGATTTCACCGTCGTCGGCATCGGCGACATGAGCGGTGACGTGTTCGGCAACGGCATGCTGCTGTCCCGGCACATCCGCCTGGTCGCGGCGTTCGACCACCGGCACATCTTCCTGGACCCCGATCCCGACGCGGCGACCTCGTACGCCGAGCGCGAGCGCATGTTCGCGCTGCCGCGCTCGTCCTGGGCCGACTACGACCGCTCGCTCATCAGCGAGGGCGGCGGCGTCTGGGACCGCACGGTGAAGTCGGTTCCGGTCAGCGCGCAGGCCCGCGCGGCCCTCGGCCTGGCCGACGACGTGACGGCGCTGTCCCCGCCCGAACTCATGCGCGCGATTCTGAAGTCGCCGGCGCAGCTGCTCTGGAACGGCGGCATCGGCACCTACATCAAGGCCGCCTCCGAAACCAACGCCGAGGTCGGCGACAAGTCCAACGACGCGATCCGCGTGAGCGGAAAAGAACTGCGTGTCAAGGTGATCGGCGAGGGCGGCAATCTCGGCGCCACGGCGCTGGGCCGCATCGAGTTCTGCCTGCACGGCGGCAAGATGAACACCGACGCGCTGGACAACTCCGCGGGCGTCGACTGCTCGGACCACGAGGTCAACATCAAGGTGCTGCTGGACGGCGTGGTGTCGGGCGGGCAGCTGCCCGAGGCCGAGCGCAATCCGCTGCTGGCCTCGATGACCGACGAGGTCGCCGCACTGGTGCTGCGGGACAACGTGTCCCAGAACTACCTCATGGGCCTGTCCCGTGCCGAGGCGCCGCGCATGCTGAACGTGCACAAGCGCCTCATCGAGGAACTGGAACAGCGGCGCGGGGTCGATCGCGAGCTCGAGGCGCTGCCCAACGACGCCGAGATCAAGCAGCGCGCCGAGCTGGGCATCGGCCTGACCTCGCCCGAGCTGTCGAATCTCATGGCGCACGTGAAGCTTTCGCTCAAGGCCGACCTGCTCGCCGGCGACCTGCCGGACAGCACGTACTTCTCGGCGCGGCTGCCGCACTACTTCCCGAAGCCGCTGCGCACCCGGTTCGGCGCGGCCATCAAGAAGCACCGGCTGCGCCGCGAGATCACCACGACCATGCTGGTGAACGAGGTGGTGGATCTGGGCGGCATCACCTACGCCCATCGCCTGAACGAGGAGATCGGCGCGACCGCCTCGGATTCGGTGCGCGCCTTCACCGCGGCGACCCAGATCTTCGATCTGCATTCGATCTGGGAGCGCATTCGCGAGGCCAGGGTGTCCACGGCCATCCAGGACATCCTGGAGCTCGAGACCAAGCGCACGCTCGATCGCGCCTCGCGCTGGCTGCTCAACAACCGGCCGCAGCCCATCGCGGTCGGCGCGGAGATCAACCGGTACACCCGCGAGGTCACCGAACTCGCGCCCCAGGTGCCGGGCTGGCTGCGCGGGCATCACGTCGACACCCTGCACGGGCAGTCGCAGACCCTGATCGATCAGGGCGCGCCCGCCGAGCTGGCGACCGAGGTGTTCGGGTTGCTGAATCTGTTCCCGCTGCTCGATGTGATCGACATCGCCGACATCACCGATCGCAAGGGCGCGGAGGTGGGCGCGCTGTACTACGCGCTCAACGACCACCTCAAGATCGATTGGCTGTTGCAGGCGGTCAGCCACCTCGAACGCGGCGATCGCTGGCACGCGCTGGCCAGGCTCGCGCTGCGCGACGATATGTACGGCTCCCTGCGCTCGCTGACCCTCGATGTGCTCTCCGGCGGTGACCCGGAGGAGACGGCCGAGGAGAAAATTGCATACTGGGAGTCGAAAAATCAGTCCCGGCTGGGTCGCGCCCGCGCTGCCCTCTCGGAATTGTTCGAATCAGGAACCCACGACCTCGCCACGCTGTCGGTCGCGGCGCGGCAGGTGCGCAGCATGGTGAGCGGGGTGGGCGCCCAATCGGAGGTACCGCGTTGACGAGTGTGGATTCGCTGAACGGCCAGGACAAGGCAGTGCGCGCCGGGGAGGTCGATAACGCCGCCCCGCTCGCGGTGGAGCTGCCCGGCGGTGGGCCGCGGCGCTTCCACAGCAAGGTCGAGGTGCGCTGGTCGGATATGGATGCCTTCCAGCACATCAACCATGCCCGCATGGTGACCCTGCTGGAGGAAGCCCGGATTCCGTGGCTGTTCACCGATGACCGCCCCACCGTCCGGCTGCGGACCGGGTGCGTGCTCGTCGATCTGCGCGTGCAGTACAAGGGCCAGCTGCGGCACGAGGATTCCCCGCTGGATGTGTCCCTGTGGATCGAGCGGCTGCGCGCGGTCGACTTCCGCGTCGGCTACGAGGTCCGGGCCGCGGGCGCCGATCCGGACTCCCCGCCGGCCGTCATCGCCTCCACCCAGCTGGCCGCGTTCGACATCGACACCCAGCGACTACGCCGGCTCACCCCCGAGGAGCGCGACTACCTGGCGCTGTGGCTGGCCGACTGAGCCGACCCCGCGACAGTGACTTCGGGAGAACTCACCCTCCACGTTCCCGACCCCGCCGAACGCGAGAATCTGGCGGCCTTCCTGACCCACGCGCTGCGCCTGGATCCGGCGGCGGTGGTCCGGCTGCGCCGCCGCGGTGACCGGTACGTATCGGCCTGGGCCGGAACCGGTTTCGAGGCGCTCGCGGTGCGCACCGTGGTCGCCACCCTGGGGATGGACGACGTGACCGTCGCCGGTGATGTCGTCCGCTCCGGTTTGCACGGCCCGGATTCGGCGGCGCCCTTCGCGCTCGGTTACGCCATGGATTCGGCGTGGCGTACCGCGCTGCCGCCCGAATCGGGTTTTGTGCACGTGGACGATGTGCCCGCGCGGATGCTCGTCGAACTCGCCGAGCGCGGTGCGGAATTGGCGCAGGAGCACGGCAGCGGTCACGGCCCGCCCGCCTCGCTGCTCGATCAGACGGTGCTGACGGTGTCCGGTGGCGGGCAGGAGATCACCGTTCCCATGCGCGTCGTATTCGCGCTCACCGCAATGGATTTCATTCCTCACGGTGGCGAGAAGGCCGATTCGCGCCGCATCTCGGTCGACGAGATCGTCCGGGTGCGGGCCGCGCCGACCTGGCTGCGCCTGGACGCCCGCTACGGCTCGGTCGCCCGCCGGCGCGGCTCGGGGCTGTCGCTGTTCACCAACTGACACGGCGACCGCCCGCCGAGGTGCCGGAATTTCCTTGGCGGGCACAGTTTTTCCGTTATTCGGGTATTCGCCCCGCCCGGGAAGCCCCATAACCGGCGGCAAATCCCAACGGGGGTGCGCATTGTGCGCGGGCGTGCTGAAATCTAGCCATGACAAACCCCAAGCCCCCGACCTGGGCTGTTCTGGTTGTCCTGGCCGGCGCGGCCGCCGTAGCCCTCTCCGCGCTCTTCGTGGTGGTCATCGCGGTGACCTCCGACACCCTGCCGCTGCTGGTCCCCGGAGTCGCCGCGCTCGCGCTGGCCGGGTGGGTCGGTCAGCGCGGTCTGCAGATGCGGGCGCGCAGCACCGCCGACTGACGGCGAGATGAATGCCATTGCGCGGCTGCCGATTCGGGGTATGCCGCGTATTCGGCGCGCGCCAACCGAGTCGATTCAGTGCACGCCCAGGAATCGCAGCCCGGCCGTGACGAACGCGGCGGCCAGGATGACCACGAGCAGCGGCGCCCGCCGCCACGCCAGGGCGGTCGCGACGAGCACGCCCGCGGGCAGCGCGAAGCCGATCTCGGTGTGGCGCGCGGGCATCAGCGTCGTGACCACCAGGGCGGTCAACAGGACGACCGAGGCGATCTCGAGCAGCTTCACCACCCGCGGCGACACCTTGACCCGGTTGCGCAGCGCGGGACCGGCGAAGCGGAAAGCGAAGGTGCCCAGCGCGAGTGCGAACGCGCCGAGCAGCAGAGCCTTGGTCACCGCGGCCTCCCGGAGTCGGTAACCGGGACGTTGTTCGAAAACCCGTTGTCCGAAGGCTCGTCGTTCGTGGCCCCGCCGTCGGAGACCGCGCCGTCCGGCGCGGCCCGGCGGGCCACCAGCAGCACCGCGATCAGGGCCAGCAGCACCGGCAGCCCCGCGCCGAGGAAGGGCGTGGTGAGCGCCGCGACCACCGCGCCCGCGAGCGCGGCGGTGCGGGTGAGCGGATCACGCAGGGCGGGCAGCACCAGGGTGATCAGCACGGCCGGGAAGACCGCGTCCAGGCCGAAGGCGTTGGGATCCGGCACCACCGAGCCCAGGGCCGCGCCGATCGCCGCGCCCAGCGGCCAGGCCGCCACGACGGCCAGCCCGCACGCCCAGTACGCGGCCCGCCTGCGCGGGCGATCGGGTTGTGCCAGGGCCATGGCGACGGATTCGTCGTTCATGACGTGGGTGCCGATCAGTCGCCGCCAGCCGGTGCCGACCACGTCGGGGACCGACAGGCCGTACGGCACGTGCCTGGCGTTGACCAGCAGGCCGGCCAGCACCGCGGCGACGAGCCCGCCGCCCGCGGTGATGATGCCGATGAAGACGAACTCCGACCCGCCCGCGACCACCGCCACGCTGAGCAGGATGGGTAGCCAGGCGGGGAGTCCGGCGGTGACGGCGTTCGCCCCGTAGGAGACGCCGATCATGGCGACGGCCAGGCAGATCGCCGCGATACCGGTGAGCGCACCCCGATCCAGTGTTCGCCATATCGAACGCATGTCGTCTATATTGAACGCATCGGGCTCGGTTAGTCAAAGCGGAATCGGTCACGGCGGGTACTGTGTGTATCCGTCATGACGCAGTCCCACAACCCGTCGCCGGAACCGAGCCACCCCCAGCCGCCGCAGCAGACGATCGCCGCCGCGCTGCGCCGTGAGCGCACCCGGGCCGGGCTTTCGCTGACCGAGGTCGCGCGCCGCGCCGGGATAGCGAAATCCACACTGTCGCAACTGGAATCGGGCGCGGGCAATCCGAGCATCGAAACGCTGTGGGCGCTGTGCGTCGCGCTGGACATTCAGTTCTCCCGGCTGCTGGACCCGCCGAGCCCGCAGGTTCAGGTGATCCGGGCGGGCGAGGGCGCGATCCTGGCCTCGTCCCAGGCAGAGTATCGGACGACCCTGCTGGCGGCCTCGCCGCCGAGCGCGCGCCGCGACATGTACCGGGTCACCGCCGAACCCGGGCACCCCCGCGATTCGGACCCGCATTCACACGGCGTGGTCGAGCACATGGTGATCGGCGCGGGCCGGGCCATGGTCGGACCCGCCGAGGCCCCCGTGGAACTGCGTCCCGGGGACTACATCTGCTACCCGGGTGACCGCCCGCATGTCTTCGAGGCGCTCGAGCCCGGTACCTGGGCGCTGCTGATCAGCGAATACAGCTGATCAGGCGGCGCCCTCGCCGAGATACTGCAACCAGGTCGGATCCAATTCCGAACTCGCCGAGAGCAATCGCCAGTGCGGGCCCTTCGGGGAGACCAACTGGTGATGCAGGGTCCACCCGATCTCGCTGAGCAGCTTGTCCGCCTTGCGATGGTTGCACGGGGCGCACGAGGCGACGCAGTTCTCCCAGGTGTGCGGCCCGCCGCGGCTGCGCGGAATGACATGGTCGATGGTCTCGGCCTTCGCGCCGCAGTACGCGCAGCGATATCGATCGCGATGCATGAGCGCCGCGCGGGTCATGGGCACCCGGGCGCGATAGGGGACGTGCACGTAGTTACGTAGTCGAATGACCGAGGGGAGCGCCACCGAGGTGCCGGCGGAATGCACGACCGGGCCTTCGGGATTGTCGTGCACGGTCTGGGCCTTGTCGCAGATCAGCAGGACGATCGCGCGGCGCGCGGAAAGTGCGGTGAGCGGCTCGTAGGTGGCGTTGAGCAGCAGGACGCGGCTCTTGGACCACACCGCGACGGGCGGGGCGTCGGACGGACGATGCGCGGAATGCGCGCCGGGATACGAATGGTCGGACAAGATGTGCAGCGGAGTAGCCCCCGAGCCACGATTGTGGACGTCGGCGGGCTGGAGTTGTCGATGCGTGCGCGCCTCGTGCCGGGCGCCGTGCCGCTGCTTCATTGGGCATACCCCGAGTTCGTATTCGTCCGATGGTGTGGTATCTCGGCAGACTGCCACCCAGTTGACCATGGAATCCGGCGGATTGCACGGTGATTTCGCACATTGTCGGGCACAAACGGATGAACGGCCCGTGACAATCCGGAATGCGCCGCTCACCGGCGCGGAAGCGGCCCGTCCGGGCGGTTTGCACGACCGGTGCGCGGGGTGCGAACGGCCCGCGGAGCCCGCCCCGGCGCGGCCGGGAAGTGGACACTGCACAATGGATGCCGTGACTGGCGAGCAGACAGCGACATCGTTCTATGAGGCCGTGGGCGGCGCGGAGACCTTCGATCGGCTGGTCTCGGTCTTCTACCGGGAGGTCGCCCAGGATGAACTGCTGCGCCCGCTCTACCCGGAGGAGGATCTCGGTCCCGCCGAGCGCCGGTTGCGCCTGTTCCTCGAGCAGTACTGGGGCGGTCCGCGGACCTACGGCGAGGAGCGCGGGCACCCGCGCCTGCGCATGCGGCACCACCCGTTCAAGGTCGGTCCGCTCGAGCGGGACGCGTGGCTGCGGGCCATGCACATCGCGGTCGCCGAGATCGAACCCGAAGTGCTCGACGCGCCGCATCGCAAACAGCTGCTGGACTACTTCGAGATGGCCGCCAATTCGCTCATGAACTCGCCCTTCTGAATTCGTCGCGCAGAACTCACACGCTCCCACAGCTTTCCGGTAAGGCGTCTCCTCCGCTGATCATTTGCTGAATCTGGACAAGTGTCGCCGACGCGCCTCCAACAACGCCGGGCTTTGGCACCATTACGGCTGTGAACGAGAACTCCGCCGCCGTGCCCCCCGACCTATCGCCGCCGGCGGCGCCGTGGTGGCGATCGGCGGTGTTCTACCAGGTGTATCCGCGCTCGTTCGCCGATTCGAATGCCGACGGCACGGGTGACCTGGGCGGATTGCGCGAGAAGCTGGGATATCTGGAACTGCTCGGGGTGGACGCGCTGTGGATCTGCCCGGTCATGCTCTCGCCCATGGCCGATGGCGGGTACGACGTCGCCGATCCGCGCGACATCGATCCGCTCTTCGGCGGTCTCGCGGCCATGGACGCGGTCCTCGCCGAGGCCCACGATCGCGGGCTGCGGGTGACGATGGACCTGGTGCCCAATCACACCAGCGATCAACATCTCTGGTTCCAGCAGGCGCTGCACGCCCCGCCCGGCAGTCCCGAACGGGCCCGCTACATCTTCCGCGACGGCCGCGGCCCGGAAGGCGCGGAGCCGCCCAACAATTGGCCGAGTATTTTCGGCGGACCGGCGTGGACCCGCGTCATCGAATCCGACGGCCTGCCCGGGCAGTGGTATCTGCACATCTTCGCGCCCGAGCAGCCCGATCTGAATTGGGAAAACCCGGAGGTGGCAGCGGATTTCGAGGAGACGATCAGATTCTGGCTGGCGCGCGGGGTCGACGGATTCCGCATCGATGTCGCGCACGGTATGGCCAAACCCGCGGGTCTCCCCGATATGGCGTATCCGCAGGGGCAGTTCGACGGAGACACCCTGGTGGTGCACGACGACGGCGATCCGCGCTTCAACGATCCCGGCGTGCACGCCATTCACCGCCGATTACGCACGATCATGGATCAGTATCCGGACACGGTCGCCATCGGTGAAGTCTGGGTGGACGACAATGTGCGCTTCGGCGAGTACGTCAGACCCGACGAACTCCACCTCGCTTTCAATTTCCGATTGGCCGAAGCGCCTTTTCGGCCGGATCGAATTCGCGCGGCCATCGACAATTCGCTGCGCGCGGTGGACGCGGTCGGCGCGAGTCCGACCTGGACTCTGTCCAATCACGATGTCGAACGCGAGGTCACCCGTTACGGCGGTGGCGCGGCCGGTCAGGCCCGCGCTCGCGCCATGATTCTGCTGGAGCTGGCGCTGCCCGGCGCGGTATTCGTCTACAACGGAGCCGAATTGGGCCTGCCCAATATCGACGATCTGCCCGAGTCCGCGCTGCGGGATCCGACCTGGGAGCGCTCCGGGCACACCCGGCGCGGGCGGGACGGCTGCCGGGTGCCGCTGCCGTGGGAGGGACAGCGGCCGCCGTTCGGATTCACCGCGGGGGAGCCGTGGCTGCCGATGCCGGCGCAATGGTCCGCGCTCACCGTGGAGAAACAGCTGGAGCGCCTGGATTCGATGTTGTCGCTGTATCGGATGGCCATCGAATTGCGCGGCGCCCGCCCGGAATTCGGCGGGCCCGGGCTCGAGTGGTACGCGAGCCCGCCGGGCTGTCTGGCATTCCGGCGGGACGGCGGGCTGCTGTGTGTGCTCAATGCCACGGATTCGCCGATTCTGCTGCCCGCGGGCGAGGTGCTCCTCACCAGCGCTCCGATTAGAGCTGGAAAACTTCCGGCTAACTCGACGGCCTGGCTTGTCTGAGCGCAATTCCGGCGACACGGGCGTGTGCATGCTCACCGGTCGGTGATGTCGATCCGGGCATCCATTACCGTTGGGCTGTGAGCATTCTCCAGACAGTGCTGATCTACGTCGGCATCCCGCTTGCGATCTATCTGGTGATCGCCGGATTGTCGTTCCTCGGTAAGCCGCTGCCCGGTAAGAAGCCGGACCCCTTCGTGCTCGGCGCGAAGTGGACCCAGCCGCCGGTGCTGTGGAGCGCGACCGATGAAGTGACCGGATCCGGTCATCACGACACCGCAGACTCGTCGCATGGCAATCATGCGGCTATCGACTCCGCGCACGCGGACCTGATCGGAGGCCGGGCAAGTGGCAAGTTCTAATTGGCCCGCGGTGAACGAGGCCGACCTACCGCACGGCTGGGTGGTGACGCCCAGCGGTCGCGTGTCCGGCGTGCACGAGGCCGGTGACGTGTTCAGTGAGGTGCCCTTCACCGATCACGATCGCCTGCTGATCGACAACGCGCTCACCGATGCCACCCGGTCCACCAAGGTGCGCTTCAACATCTACATCGGCGACCTCGGCGCGGATTCCGCCGCGGGAGCCGACGCGATCTTCCCGGGTACCCCCGAGGCCGCCCGCTCGGTCCTGATCGCCGTGGATCCGAACACCAACTCCGTCGAGGTCCGCTCCGGCGCCGATGTCGCCGACCGCGCCAACGACCGGATCTGCCAGCTGGGCGCGACCGCCGCGCTGACCCCCTTCCGCCAGGGTGAGCTGATCGACGGCCTGGTGGCCGCCGTCCGCAACATGGCCGCCCACATCGGCAGGTAGCTGTACCGCCTCCCCGGATATTCAGCGCACGGCTGTGGAGCCGTGCGCTGATTTGTACGCGTGGTGCGGTCGGGGGCGCACACGATTTTGGGCGTACCCCCGGAGTTACCCCGACCGGAACCAGATCAGGTCTCGCCTCGGGCGACGAAGAACGAACGAGGCAACGTGCCGGGCGGGGCGTCGCGGGGGACGCAGGAGTTCGTGCGCCGGCCGAGGTATCGGTGGGTGGGGGTGTCCGATCTGCTGTGAGCAGAACGGGGAGTGAGGGTGGGGGCGGGGCAATTACGCTCGGACCATGTCCGAGTTGCCGCGTCTTCATTCCATTCCCGGTGGGCGTCAGGGAGAGGGGCGTGCGCCGCAGGCTGCGCGTAGCGCCCGGCGACCCAGGGTCCGGCCGTTGCGGTCGGCGCCGGGGCCCGAGCGGGCGGCCGAGCCCGCGGGCGGGCGCGAACCGCTCTGGCGGGAAGTGCTGGGGGAGAGGTTGCGGGCGCTGCGGCTCGATCAGGGGGAGAAGCTCACCGAGACCGCGGGGCGGGCCGGAATCTCACCGCAGTACCTGTCGGAGGTCGAGCGCGGGCGCAAGGAGCCGTCCAGCGAGATGATCGCGGCGCTGGCGGGCGCCCTGGGCACCACGCTCGGACATCTCACCTCGCAGGTGGCGGCGGATCTGCTGCGGCAGCAGCGGACTCGGATGCCGATCTCCGGGCCGGTCCTGATGGCGGCCTGACCCGGAGTCCGGTCCGTCACTCGCGCGGGCCGAGCACCTGGTCCACCAGGCCGTAGTCCAGCGCGGCCTGCGCGGTGAACACGCGGTCGCGATCGGTGTCGCGGCGCAGCGTCTCGGGGGTCTGGCCGGTGTGCGCGGACAGGATCGTCTCGATCTCGGCGCGGATGCGCACCACCTCCTCGGCCTGCAGGATCAGATCCGGAATCGTGCCGCGGCCCTGGGTCGCGGGCTGGTGCAACACGATTCGGGCGTGCGGCAGCATCATGCGCCGGCCGGGCGCGCCACCGGCCAGCAACACCGCGCCGACCGCGATGGCCTGGCCCACACAGGTGGTCACCACCGGTGAGGAGATGTGCTGCATGGTGTCGTAGACCGCGAGCATGGCCGACAGGTCGCCGCCCTCGCAATTGATGTAGAGGTTGATCTCGTGCCCGGGACTCTCGGCGTCCAGGTGCAGCAGCTGGGCGATGAGCGCGTTGGCGACCCCGGAATCGATGGGGGTGCCCAGGTAGACGATGCGCTCGACCAGCAGGTGCGAGTAGACGTCCATGATGCGCTCGCCGCGCGGATGCTGGGCGATGACATTCGGAATGGTGTAGCTGCTCATGAGATTCCCACCTTGTTGCGCTGCGGAACGACCTGCCAGAACGAGTCGACGATCGCGTCGATGAAGCCGTACTCCTTGGCCTGCGGCGCGGTGAACCAGCGATCGTGCAGCGAGTCCTCGTAGACCTGGTCGTACGGCTGCCCGGTGTCCGAGGCGATCAGCCCGAGCACGGTCTGCACGGTGTGGCGCAGGTCGTCGGCCTGCACCTGCACTTCGACCGCGCTGCCGCCGATACCCGCCGAGCCCTGGTGCATCAGGATGCGGGCGTGCGGGAGGGCGAAGCGCCTACCCGGCGTCCCCGAGGACAGCAGGAATTGCCCGGCGCTGCACGCCAATCCGAGCGCCAGCGTGGAGACCTCGCACGGCACCAGTCGCATGACGTCGCGAATGGCGAGCATGGCGGGAACCGACCCGCCCGGCGAGTGGATCCACAGTGAGATCCCCGCCTCCGGATCCTCCGCGGCCAGGGTGAGCATCTGCGTCATGAGCAGGGCCCCGTTGTCGTCGTCCAGCGGTCCGTCCAGCACCAGAATCCGCCGCCCGAAAAGCTGTTCCCGTGTGCGCCAGTTGAAGCTCGGCGTCTTCTCCTCGTGTGCCATGGCTCCACCGTGCCCGGCCCGCACCGGGTTTCGCGCCCCACGCTGCCCACAGCGGATCCGCTCACAGCAGCGTGCGGCTCGGGCGCAGGTCAGCGCGGGTTGCGAACGGCCGCAGCCCCTCTCGCCGACGGCGAAAGGGGCTGCGGTTCGGGTGTTGCTACTGCTGGTCGAAGGCCCGGGCGCGCAGCGAGCGCTCGATCCCGGCTTTGCCCTCGATCACCAGGCGGCGCAGCGAGGACGGGTGGTCGGCGGCCAGGAACTTGTCCGCGATGGCGACCGCTTCCTCGCTGATGGCCCAGTGCGGGTAGAGCCCGACCACGACGGTCTGGGCGACCTCGCTCGAGCGGCGCTCCCACACCGAGGGGATCTCGGCGAAGTACCGCTCGACGTACGGGGTCAGCAGGTGCGCCTGACCCACCGGCGCGAAGCCGGTGACGATGGCGCGCGCGGTGATGTTCGGCACCGAGTCGTCGTCCATGACCGTGGCCCACGCCTGCGCCTTGACCGGGATCTGCGGGCGGGCGGTGGCGGCCGCGGCGGCCTGGCGGCGACCGGCGGCGGTGGGGTCGCGCTCCAGTTCGGCGTCGATGACCGGGGTCTGGTCGCCGTCGGCGTCGATGTCGCCGGCCGCGGCCAGGGCCTGGATGAGCCGCCAGCGCAGGTCGGTGTCCACGGTCAGGCCGGGCAGCCCGGCCGTCTCGGGATCGGCCTCGAGGACCTGGCGCAGCGCCTCGATGTGCCGCACCGACAGGTGCGCCCCGGTCAGGGCGTTGACGAACGCCAGCTGCTCGTCCGAACCGGGCGCGGCGGCCCGGGCCAGCTGCAGCAAACGATCGGCGAATTCGGGCCAGCCGGTTTCGACGGCCCAGTTCGGATCGGCGTACGCGGACAGCGCGGTGTGCGCCTGCATGAGCAGCCGCTGCACCACGCCGATCTCGGTCTCCGCGCCGACGCCGCTCTGCACCAGCGCCACGAAATCGCGGGCCTTCATCTCGGCCTGGCGGGTCATCTCCCAGGCAGCCGACCAGCACAGCGTGCGCGGCAGCGGTTCGGCGATGTCGGCGATGCGATCGACGACGGTCCCGAGCGAGGCCGGATCCAGCCGGACCGAGCAGTAGGTGAGATCGTCGTCGTTGACCAGCGCCAGCTTGCCCGCCGCGACCCCGACCAGCTCGGGCACCTCGGTGCGCTCGGCCGGATCGATGTCGAGCTCGACGCGCTTGGTGCGCACCAGCTTTCCGTCGCGGTCGTCGTAGATGCCGATCGCCAGGCGGTGCGTGCGGCGCTCGCCCGCGCCCGGCTCCGCGCCGTCCTGCACGACGGTGAAGGAGGCGTAGTTGCCCTCCGCGTCCACGGTGAACTCGGGCCGCAGGATGTTCAGGCCGGTGGTCTTGAGCCACTGCGCGCCCCAGTCGGACAGATCACGGCCCGACGCCTTCTCCAGCGCGCCCACCAGATCGTCGAAAGTCGCGTTGCCGTAGGCGTGTTCGGTGAAGTAGTCGCGCAGGCCCGCCAGGAACGGCTCCTGACCCACGTAGGCCACCAGCTGCTTGAGCACCGAAGCGCCCTTGGCGTAGGTGATTCCGTCGAAGTTCACCTCGACCGCGTGCAGGTCCGGGATATCGGCGGCGATCGGGTGGGTGGAGGGCAGCTGATCCTGCCGGTACGCCCAGGACTTCTCGACGTTGGCGAAAGTGGTCCAGGCATTGGTGTATTCGGTGGCGCTCACCTGGCACAGCACCGAGGCGAAGGTCGCGAACGACTCGTTCAGCCACAGGTCGTCCCACCACTTCATGGTGACCAGATCGCCGAACCACATGTGCGCCATCTCGTGCAGCACGGTCTCGCAGCGGCGCTCGTAGGACGCGCGAGTCACCTTGGAGCGGAACACATAGTCTTCGAGGAAGGTGACCGCGCCCGCGTTCTCCATGGCGCCCGCGTTGAACTCGGGCACGAACAGCTGGTCGTACTTGCCGAAGGCGTACGGCACGCCGAAATTCTCGTGGTAGAAGCCGAAACCCTGCTTGGTCTCGGTGAAAAGCCGCTCGTGGTCCATGAATTCGGCCAGCGAGGCGCGGCAGTAGATGCCCAGCGGGATCTCCCCGTGCCCGTCGCTGAAGCTGTCGGTCCACTTGGCGTACGGGCCGGCGATAAGCGCGACCAGGTAGGTGCTCATGCGCGGGGTGGTCGCGAAGGTGTGCTCGACGACCGCGCCGACGGTGCGGGTGCCCACGACCGCGCCGTTGGAGATGACCTCCCAGTCCTGCGGCGCGGTGGCGATCACGTCGTAGGTGGCCTTGAGGTCGGGCTGATCGAAGCAGGCGAACATCCGCTTGGCGTCGGCGGTTTCGAACTGCGAGTACAGGTAGACCCGGTTGTCGGTCGGGTCGACGAACCGGTGCAGGCCCTCGCCGGTGTGGGAGTACTCGCAGTCGGCCTCGATGACGAGTTCGTTGCGCTCGGCCAGGCCGTGCAGGGTCAGGCCGAGCGATTCGTCGTAGCCGGTGACATCGAGCGCCACGCCGTTGAGCACGGCCGAGCGAATGCCCGCGCCCACGAAATCGATGAAGGTCTGCGCGCCCGGGGTGGCGGTGAAGGTCACCGTCGAGCGCGAGAAGAACAGATCACTGGTCGCGGCCTCGGCGCTGGTCGGCTGCCCGGTCAGATCCAGTTCGACACGGTAGTTCTCCACCTGGACCGTCGCGGCGCGTTCGATCGCCTGTTCGCGGGTGAGGTTCGGTGCGGACAAGGGGGCTCCTTCGCTCTCGGAAGCTGTGCGATGCGGACGACCGCGCGGGTACTGCCGCACCGTTCGCGGGCAGCGCTGCCCGCCGTGATGCCGTGCGCCCGCGACCCGGCCCGAGCGGTCGGGAACAATTCTCCACTCGTTGCCCGGCAGCGGCGCGACCTTGCCCACAATGCCACGACCGGCGATCCGGTGGCGGCCACACGCTCGGGTTTTCGCCCTCGGTAGGGTGTGTGACGGCAGCACGTCTACGAGGAGGACCGTTGAAGCACATCCACGCCGGCAAGGTGCGCGATCTGTACGAGGACGGCGATTCGCTGATCCTGGTCGCCTCCGATCGCGTGTCGGTGTACGACGTGGTGCTGCCCACCCCGATCCCGGGCAAGGGCGCCATGCTCACCCAGCTGTCGAACTGGTGGTTCGAGTTCTTCGGCGACGTGCCCAACCACATCCTGTCCACCACCGACGTGCCCGCGGAGTTCGCCGGGCGCGGGGTGCGGGTCAAGCCGCTGAAGATGCTGAAGGTCGAATGCGTCGCGCGCGGCTACCTGACCGGCGGCGGACTGGCCGAGTACAACCGGACCGGCACCGTCTCGGGCATCGCGCTGCCGCCCGGCCTGCGTGACGGCGACAAGCTGCCCGAGCCGATCTTCACCCCGTCCACCAAGGCCGACGTCGGGCACGACGAGCCCATCTCCTTCGCCGACGTGGTGAACCAGGAGGGCCGGGAGCTGGCCGAGCGGCTGCGCGATCTGACCCTGGATATCTACACGCGCGGCGCGGATCACGCCGCCGAGCGCGGCGTGATCATCGCCGACACGAAGATCGAACTCGGTTGGGACGGTGACGTTCTCACCCTCGGTGACGAGGTCCTCACCTCGGACTCCTCGCGTTTCTGGCCCGCCGACGACTACGAGCCGGGCCGCCCCCAGGCCTCGTTCGACAAGCAGTTCGTCCGCGACTGGTCGACCTCCACCGGCTGGAACAAGGAGTACCCGGGCCCGGAGATTCCGGCCGACGTCGTCGAGGTCACCCGCCAGAAGTACGCGCAGGCCTACGAACTGATCACCGGGACGGCCTGGAAGCCGCTCGACTGATCGCGATCGGCCGTCAGGCCGGGACGCGATCGGCCGCGAGGAACTCCTCGACGAAACCCGCGGCGGCGGACTCGAACTCGCGGAAGTGCGCGGCCTTCGCGTCGCCCGCGATGGCGTCGCCGATCGACAGGTTGCCCTCGGCGTCCAGGCGCTGCGGGCGCTCCTCGGCGTCGGGGAGCAGGCCGACGCGGGAGTCGGAAAAGCCGCAGTAGTAGGCGATTCCGGTGCTGAGCTGGGCGTCCAAGGCCTCGGTCATGGCGGGGATGATGTTGTCGTCGGAGGTGGCCCCGGCCAGGGCGAGCCACAGGATCCGCTTGCCCGCCAGGCGCGGCTTGCTGCGGCCGTAGGCGAATCCGTAGTTCCAGACCCGGTCGATCCAGCCCTTGAGCAGGGCGGGCGGGCCCATCCAGTAGACGGGGAAGGCGACGACGACGATGTCTGCGGCCAGGATGCGGCGCATCTGCGCCTCGGTCTCCGCGGAGTAGACCTTCTCGCGATTGCCCCAGTCGGGTTGATCGGCGGTGATCATGCGCGGGTCGTAGCCCTCGGCGGTCAGGTCCAGCAGATCGACCGCGTACCCCTGCGATTCCAGTTGCCGCACAGTGCGATTGCCGATGTGCGCGGTCAGCGAATCCGGGCGGTGGTGGGACACCACGACGAGGGCGGTGCGACGGGTGTTCGGGGCGTCGGTGTTCGACACGATTGTCTCCTCGGGGCTCTGCGATCTCGTGATGGTCGCCGTGTCTGCGATGTGCTCCGGCGACGCATTCAGTACATCCCGTCCGGCGTGGACGATCCATGGGTGAGAAGCTCGCATCGATAGGAATTCGTCTACGCTGAGTTCGTGGATCCCCTGAGTTCGCTGTTGAGCGGTATTCGAGCCGAAGGGTCGGTCGTCACCCACGCGGTGCTGCGGGCGCCCTGGACCATTCGCTTCCCGGACCGCGCGCCGCTGACCATGATCAGCGTCTTCCGCGGCGGCGGGACGATCCTGCTCGAGGACGGCTCACGCACCCCCGTCACCGCCGGTGACACCGCCGTCGTGCGCGGCGCGGAGCTGTTCTACCTCGCCGATCAACCCGACTGCGACGGTACCCCGCACACCGAGTACGAGATCGCGTGCTTCGGCCCGGCCGCCGATCCGGCTGGCTGCGGGGCCGAGGAACTGAGCGGAATCCGCTGGGGCGCTGGGCCGGCCGAGGCCACCGCGCTGATCGTCGGCGCCTATCGCACCTCGAGCCGCAGGCACGAACGACTGCTGCGCGCGCTGCCGCCGGTGCTGGTGGTCGGCGAGGAAACCGCGGTCTGCCCATGGCTGGAGGTGGCCGCCGTCGAAGCCGCTCAGAAGAGCGCGGGATCGCAGGCGCTGATGGACCGGCTGCTGGACTGGGCGCTGGTGTGCGCCCTGCGGCTCTGGTTCGACAACGCGGGCGAGACCGCACCCGGCTGGTTCCGCGGCCTGTCCGACCCGGTGGTGGCCCCGGCGCTGGAAGCCGTGCACACCCGCCCGGGCGACACCTGGACCGTGGCCCGCCTGGCCGCCGAATCCGGGGTGTCCCGAGCGCTTTTCGCGAAACGCTTCAGCGCGGTCATGGGCCGCCCGCCCCTGACCTACCTCACCGAGTTCCGGATGGACGAGGCCGAGGAACTCCTGGCCGAGTCCGACCTGACCGTCGCCCAGGTGGCCAAACGCGTGGGCTACGCGGACGCCTTCGGCTTCAGCGCCGCCTTCAAGCGCCACAAAGGGTTGAGCCCCACGGCATTTCGCGCGGCGGCCGCCTGAACGCCGCTCGCTCGCGCGGTGTGTGGTCGCTATCGCGTTGTGCCGGTGGCTATGTCAGCTCACGCAGATGCGCGGCGCGCAGGGTGAGGTAGTCACGTTCGGGAATGCTCGTGGTGCGGCGCGCGGCGGCGAGGTACGCGGCGATCGCGGCGTCGTGGTCACCGGCCATCTCGTACAGGTGACCGCGTACCGCGTCGAGGCGATGCGAACCCGCGAGCGACTGTTCCAGCGTGGCGGCCAGTTCCAGGCCCGCCTCGGGACCGTGCACCATGGCGTTGGCCACCGCGCGGTTCAGGGTCACCATCGGGCCGGGAGCCACGCGTTCGAGAGCGTTGTACAGCAGCAGGATTCGTTCCCAGTCGGTGTCCTGCGGGCGCAGCGCCTGCGCGTGCAGCACCGCGATGGCGGCCTGGATCCGATACGGCCCGAGCAGTCCGCCCGCGACCGAGGCCGAGGCCAGCCGCACCCCCTCGATGATCATGTTGCGATCCCACAGCCCCCGATCCTGCTCGGTCAGCGGAATGAGTTCGCCGTGCGGCCCCGTCCGCGCGGCGCGGCGCGCGTCGGTGAGCAGCAGCAGCGCCAGCAGTCCGGTCACCTCGTGATCCTCGGGAAGCAGCCGATGCAGCTCGCGCGCGAGCCGGATCGCCTCCACCGCGAGATCGTTGCGCCGCAACCGCGGACCCGCGGCCGAATGCCCCTCGGTGAAGATCAGGTACAGCACCCGCAGCACGGCCCCGAGCCGCTCCCGCCACGCGTCGGGGTACGCGCCGTCGGCCGTCACGGTGACGGATCCGGTTGCGCCGGAACCATTCCGGGCACTCGCCGTGCTCCCGGGCATCGCCGCCGCGGTAGACCCTCGCGCGGGCCGCGGTCCGGCGGCACCGTCGCCCGGCATGGCGAACGGGCGCTCCACCGCCGCCAGCCGTTTCTTCGCCCGCGAAATTCGCTGTGCCATGGTGCTTTCCGGCAGCAGGAACGCCCGCGCGATCTCCTCGGTGGTGAGCCCGCCGACCGCGCGCAGGGTGAGCGCGGTCGCGCTGGCGGGGGACAGCGCCGGATGACAGCACAGGAAGAACAGCGTGAGCGTGTCGTCCCGATCGGCCTCGGGCCCGGGGTCGGCGGTCGGCACATCGCCCAGCGCACTGGTGGTTTCGCGCGTGCGCCGCGCGGCCTCGGCCCGGATCGCGTCGACCAGCCGCCGCTGCCCGACCTGAATCAGCCAGCCCCGCGGATTGTCCGGAACCCCTTCCGCCGGCCACTGGGTGGCGGCCGCGAGCAGCGCCTCCTGCAGCGCGTCCTCGGCCGCGTCGAAATCCCCGTACCGGCGCGCGAGCACGCCGAGCACCTGCGGTGCGAGCGCCCGCAGGAGATCCTCGGTGGCACGGTCGAGCGCCGGGGTCACCCGCCGATTCTCCCGGGAACGTCGCCGGGGCGCACTCCGGGGCCGGGCGGGCCGAACCGGCCGATCGGCATCAAGGATCGGGCGGTCGCCGCCGACCCGCGGCGCCCGGCTCGGGATCCGGCCCGCGCGCCCGCCCGGTGAATCGTGTTGCCGGACCCGCGGATCGCGCGGCCGGGCGATGCGGGAGCGGTGTTCCGCGGTGGCGCGGGGTTCACGCGTCGATCACCGGCGCGCTCATGACGGCCCGCACCTCGATGTACTCGCCGATCGGCTTGCCGCCGGGCCCCGGTGCGGCCGACGCCCGGGCCGCGATCTCCACCGCGCGCTCCGGGCTCTCCACATCGACGATCCAGTAGCCCGCCAGGAATTCCTTGGTCTCGGCGAACGGCCCGTCGGTGACCATGGGCGCCGACCGCCCGTCCGAGCTCACGATGCGGGCCTCCTCCGGACCGGCCAGGCCCCGGGCGTCGACCAGTTCGCCGGATTTGGCCAGCTCCTCGCTGAGAACGCGCTGGAAGTCGATGTGCGCGGCGATCTCGTCCACGCTCCACTGCTCGAACGGGGTGTCGCAGTGTGCGGCGGTGCCGCCGTAGGTCTTGATCAGCATGTACTTCATGGTGTCCTCCGTGTTCGCCGGGCGCCGCGGTGGCGCTCGCACAGGTAGGTCGACGCCGGGAACGCGATCTCGACGTATCTCCCCGCGTGTCGCGAGCATGCCCCGCGAGCGCGGCCACCGCGAATCGGTCAGAGCGGTACGGCGGTGTCGGCCAGGCGTTCCGGGTCGGCGGGATCGCCGCTCAGGATCAATTCCTTGACGCGGTCGGTCACGTCCCACACGTTCACGTTCATGCCCGCGAGTACCCGATTGCCGGAATCGAGCCAGAACGCCACGAATTCGCGGGCATCGACATCACCGCGCACCACGACGCGGCTCTCCTGTGCGCGCGCGACGTACCCCGTGTACTCCATGCCGAGGTCGTACTGATCGGTGAAGAAGTACGGCAGCCGGTCGTAGACCGCGGGCCTGCCGAGCATGGTCGCGGCCGCCACCGCGGGCTGGTTGAGCGCATTGGCCCAGTGCTCCACGCGAATTCGCCGCCCGAGCACCGGATGCTGCTGATCGGCGATGTCGCCCACCGCCACGATGTCGGGATCGCTGGTGGCCAGGCTCTCGTCCACCAGGACGCCGCCCGCGGTCGCCAGCCCGGCGTCCACCGCGAGTTCGATGTTGGGCCGGGCGCCCACCGCCACCAGCACCGCGTCGGCCTCGACGACCGAATCGTCGCCGAGCCGCACCCCGGTCGCGCGCCCGCCTCGCGTGGTGATCTCCGCGACCCGCACATCGGTGCGCAGATCCACCCCGTGCGCCCGGTGCAGCGCGGCGAAGACCTCGCCCATGTCCGTACCGAGCACCGTGCGCAGGGGGGTGGACAGCGATTCCAGCACGGTGACCTCGAGTCCGGCCGCGCGCGCCGCCGCGGTGACCTCGAGCCCGATCCAGCCCGCGCCGATCACCACCAATCGCCGTGCGGCGCCGAACATCTCGAGCAGCGCCTCCGAGTCGGGCGCGGTGCGCAGGGTGTACACCCCGGCGGCGTCCGCGCCCGGCACCGGGAGCCGGCGCGGCCGCGAACCGGTGGCCAGCGCCAGTTTGTCGTACGGCAGCGTCGTGCCGTCCGGCAGCTCGATGGTCTTGGTGGCCCGGTCGATGCCGGTGACGGTGGTGCCGAGCAGCACCTCGACATGGTGATCGCGATACCACTGCGCGGGCTCGACCACCGTCTCCGCGGTCGTCTTCTTGCCCAGCAGGCAGTCCTTGGACAGCGGGGGCCGCTCGTACGGGAGCCGTTCCTCCCCGCAGACGAGGGTGACGCTGCCGTCGAAATCGTTGGCGCGCAAAGCCTGTGCGAGCTTGGCGGCGGCCAGTCCGCCGCCTGCGATGATGAACCCGGGTGCCGTGGTCATGGGGTGACCTCCCTGCGCCGCACATCCGCGGCTCGCCGACGACGAGGTTGACATCCGACCCTATCGCGCGGTGCGTACCGGCCGGAGGAAATATCGGCAAGATTGTGCGTTGTTACCCATCACGGACAGCCGTGCCGGCTGCGAAAACGCTCTGCGAAAGGGACTACCCAGTGAGTGACACCAAGAAGGACCGGGTCGATTTCTGGTTCGACCCGCTGTGCCCGTGGTGCTGGATCACCTCCCGCTGGATCCTCGAGGTCGAGCAGGTCCGCGACATCGACGTGAACTTCCACGTCATGAGCCTGGCCGTGCTCAACGAGGGCCGGGATCTGCCCGAGAACTACGCCGAGCTCATGAAGACCGCCTGGGGCCCGGTGCGGGTGGCCATCGCCGCCGCGCAGGCCCAGGGCGACAAGGTGCTGTCCGGTTTCTACACCGCGCTGGGCACCCGCATCCACGATCGCCGCGCCGACTACGAGACGCGGGAGAACTTCCTGTCGGTCATCGTCGACGAGGCGCTGGCCGAGGTGGGCCTGCCCGCCGAGCTAGCCGCGGCCGCCGAGAGCGGCGACTACGACGAGGCGCTGCGCGTCTCCCATCACGCCGGTATGGACAAGGTCGGCCCGGATGTCGGCACGCCCACCATCCACGTGAACGGGGTGGCGTTCTTCGGCCCGGTGCTCTCGCGCATTCCGCGCGGTGAGGTCGCGGGCACGGTGTGGGACGGCGTGGTCGCGCTGGCGTCCTACCCGCACTTCTTCGAGCTCAAGCGCACCCGGACCGAAGACCCCGTTTTCGACTGACCGCTCAGTTGCCGCGGCCCGGAGGGTAATTCGGCGGCTGCTCGCCGTATCCGGGCCGCGGGTACGGCGGGTACTCGCCGTAGGGCCGGGGCGGCTCGGTGAACCCGCCGGCCGGCTGCGGCGGTTCGGTGAAGCCGCCGCCGAGCGGCCGCGGGGGTTCGGTGAAGCCGCCGCCCAGCGGACGCGGGGTGTCGGGGAACCCGCCCCCGTACGGACCGGGCCGCGCACCGCCCGGGGGCGCGATCGGCGGATCCGGGCGCAGGAAGAGCTTCCCGTGCCTGCTGCGATCGCGCAGCGCCCACATGCGCCAGGTCAGCACGGGATGACTGGACAGCGCGTTCACGATCCAGACCCAGAAGCCCTTCTCCTGCGCGGCGCGATCGGCCATCTCGTCGAAGCCGGTGATGCTGTTGAGGTACTTGCCCGCCGCGAGCGTGCGCATGGCCCCCGAGGCGCCCTCGTGCCGGAAGCAGTAGCCGTAGTTGTCGGCCGTGTACTCCTGGGAACGGATCAGCGAGTTGCCCAGGAACGGCAGGAACGGCACCAGGAACATGCCGAACTGCCGCCAGTACGAGACGTGCCCGGCGGCGATGTGGCCGACCTCGTGGCCGATGATGAACGCCAGCGCGTCGGGATGCCGTGCCGCGCCGCCGACTTCGAACAGATCGCTGTAGACCGCCACGTAGCGGCGGAACCCGTGCCCGGAGGCGAAGGCGTTGATCTGCCCGTTGCCGAGCACGACGAACGCGTCGGGCGCCTTGGCCATACCGAGCCGCTCGGCGGCCTCCTGCACCAGGCGATAGCCCTCGGGGAACTGCGTCGGTGACATCTTCACGCCGTTGACCCGCATGGTCGCGTAGTTCATACCGCGGCCGATCCACAGGATGGCGGGCGCGAACACCAGGATCAGCACGTACTGGTTCCACTCGCCGAACACGAACATCAGCAGCGCGAAGATGTACGCGAACGCGGTGGCCAGCACCACGATCACCAGCAGCGGGATCTCCCAGCTGTGCCGCGCGGGCATGCCGAAAGGCGAGAGACCCCAGCGGCCGTCGTTCGGCGGCACGCGCGGCGGGGTGTACCCGGCCTGCGGCGCCCAGCCGGGCGGGCCGACGCGCGGATCCCAGCCGGCCATGCCGGTGGCGGGATTCCAGGCGGGGTGGGGGTGGGAACCCGTGGGCGGTGGCGCCGGGTACGAACCTGTCGGCGGGTACACCGGATGGGCGCCGGTCGGCGGGTGCACCGGATGGCTGCCGGTCGGCGGGTGCGCCGCGTGCCCGGCGCCCGGCGGAATCGGATGTCCCCCGGGTGGGGACTGCGCGGAACCGCCGGTGGCGGGCGGTGATTCGCGATGCACGACCGGCGGAGGCAGTTCGGGATACCGCTGACCGGGCGGGCGGGGCGGCTGCGGCGGATCGGCGGGCCGCTCCGGTTTGCCGATGTCGACGGGCCGCGGCGGCTCGGAGGCCGCGGGCCCGGAGTCGGCGGCGGACGCCGAGTGCTCGGCCCCGTCGGCCGGTCGCTCGGCGGTGTTCTCGGGTCCCCCCACGGAGCCCTCGGCAGGTGTCGGCCCCGGTGTTGCGTTCGGCGGCTGCGACTGATCGTCGGACGTCATGAGGTGAACTCTATTCAGTTGTCGCACACGCGCTACCGCCCGGCGGATTATGGCGCGCGCCGGGCGGTTTCGAACGGCTCGAATTCGGGGCCGGAATGGCGGCCCCGAACTTCTCGGCCGGCCTTGTGGTGCGCTATCGGGCGGGCTCGGGCCGCGGCGGCGACCATTGTGCGGCGGGCGGAACTGGGATGGACCGCGGCGGGGAAGGACGCAGGAAGAGTTTCCCGTGCCTGCTGCGATCGCGCAGCGCCCACATGCGCCAGGTGTGTACCGGGTGGCTGGCCTGCGCGTTGGTGAGCCAGACGAAGAAACCGGTTTCGGTGAACGCGCGATCGGCCATTTCATCGAAACCGACCAGAACATTCAGGTATTTGCCGCCGGCGAAGGTCGTCATGGTCGGCGCCGCGCCGGTGTAGCTGTAGGCGTATCCGTGATTGTCGGCGGTGTATTCCTGTGAGCGGCTCAACGCCGGGCCGAGGAAGGGAATGAATTGCATGAGAATGGTGCCGAGCTGGCGCCAGTAGGAGGTGTGCCCGGCGGCGATATGGCCGACCTCGTGACCGATGACGAACGCCAGGGCCTCGGGTTGCCTTGCGCGCCCGCCGATCTCGAACAGATCGCTGTACACCGCGACGTAGCGGCGGAATCCGTGCCCGGCCGCGAAGGCGTTGAGCTGACCGTTGCCCATGATCACGTAGGCGTCCGGCGGCTGCTTCATGCCGAAGCGCGCCGCGGCCTCGGCCACCATGCGGTACGCCTCGGGGAACTGCGTCGGTGACATCTTCACCCCGTACACCCGGGCCTGCGCCCACTGCGATCCGCGCACGAACCAGATCACGATCGGCGCGAACGCCAGCAGGCCCAGATACACGTTGTCGGTGCCCTTGACCACCGCGTACAGCGAGAACGGGTAGGCGAAGACGGTCAGCAGCACCACGATCACCAGCAGCGGGATCTCCCAGCTGTGCCGCGCGGGCCTGCCGAACGGCGACAGGTCGCGCACCCGCGGATCCTTCGGCAGCACCGGCGGAATGCGCTGCGGCCGGGTCTCGTCCTTCTCCGCCGGACCCCAGCCGGGCGGCCCGGTCTGCGGGTCCCACCCGCCGAGACCGGTCACCGGGTTCCACCCCGCGCGCTCGGCGGTGCGACTCGCGCCCGGCGCCAGGGGAGTGGACGTCGATGCGGGGGAATCGGTTTCGTGTTCGTCATAGCGCATGGCGCACCTTCGATTCGAGGGCCGGGTAAACGGGGCGCGGGCCCGCGGCCGGGGGTGCCGCGGGCTACGTGCGCACCCTGTTATTCGGGGTTTCGATCAGTCCGCGTTAATGGGTTCGGTCCCCCGGTGCGGCGGGTGTTCGCGGCCTGACAGAATTGCGGCCATGCGCGTATACCTGGGTGCCGATCACGCCGGCTTCGAACTGAAGAACATCGTCAAGGCTCACCTCGAGAAGCAGGGCCACGAGGTCACCGACTGCGGCGCTCTGGAATACGACGCCCTCGACGACTACCCGGCCTTCTGCATCGAGGCCGCCCGCCGCACCGTCGCCGACCCGGGCAGCCTGGGCCTGGTCTTCGGCGGATCGGGCAACGGCGAGCAGATCGCCGCCAACAAGGTCCCCGGCGCGCGCTGCGCCCTGGCCTGGAGCGTGGAGACCGCGCAGCTCGCGCGCCAGCACAACAACGCCCAGCTGATCGGCGTCGGCGGCCGCATGCACAGCACCGAGGACGCGCTGGCCATCGTCGACGCCTTCCTGACCGCCGAATGGTCCGACGAGGCCCGGCACCAGCGTCGCATCGACATCCTGGCCGACTACGAGAAGTCCGGCGTCGCGCCCGAGGTTCCGGCGTACTGATCCGCCGCACCCGGTAGCCGCCCACGCCGCCGCGAACTCGTCGTTCGCGGCGGCTCTGTCGTCCGGGGCGGTGCCCGGACGAGAGCACACACGCTGGAGAGGTCACATCGTGCCCGAGGGTCATACCCTGCATCGCCTGGCGAACCTGCACGACGAGCGCCTGGCCGGTGCGGTCGTGCGCGTCTCCAGCCCGCAGGGGCGGTTCGCCGCCGAGGCCGCGCGGCTGGACGGTCACGTCCTCGAGCGCGCGGACGCCTGGGGCAAACACCTGCTGCACCACTACGATTCGGGCCTGGTCGTGCACGTGCACCTGGGCCTGTACGGCAAGTTCTACGAGTCGGCCGTCCCGATGGGAGCGCCCGTCGGCGAGGTCCGCATGCGCATGTTCGGCGACGGCCGCGGCGGCGAACCGTACGGGATCGACCTGCGCGGCCCCAACACCTGCGAAATCCTGCTCGATCCCGAGGTGGACGCCCTCACCGCCCGCCTCGGCCCCGATCCGCTGCGCCCCGACGCCGACCCGGACCGCGCCTGGGCCCGCATCAGCCGCTCCGCCCGCCCGATCGGCTCGCTCCTGATGGATCAGAAGGTCCTGGCCGGGGTCGGAAACGTGTACCGCGCGGAAGTCCTTTTCCGGCACGACATCTCACCGCATCGCCCCGGAAAGTCGCTGTCCCGCACCGAATGGGACGCGCTGTGGTCGGATCTGGTCGACCTGATGCGGGTCGGGGTCCGCCGCGGGTTCATGCACGTCGTACGCCCCGAGCACGACACCGGTGCACCCTCGTACGCCCCCGACCGCCCGCGCACGTACGTGTACCGCCGCGCCGGCGAGCCCTGCCGCCTGTGCGGCAGCACGGTCCTGCATTCGGTGATGGAGGGCCGCAACCTGTTCTGGTGCCCCACCTGCCAGGCTCGGTGACCGGACCGCGGACCGACCGCCGGATCATCGATCCAACTCGGCCGGGTTTGTCTTCGATACACGTAGCCAGTCGGTAGCCGCTGCATCGGCCTCGGCCTGAGATCCAAGGGTGTCCCGCCGTGGACGGTGCGCGCCGAACACCGCATCGGCTTCCCTCGATCCGGAACCAGGCTGAGGTAGAAACGCTGAGGCTCGGATGTGCGCGCTCGATCGGTCCGAGCCCAGCGATTTCATTTGACGGCGGCGCGCGTGCCCGCCGCGTCCGGATCTCCGTCGGCGGTTACGAACCAGAGAATTTCTAGCTATCGTTGTAGAAAGAAAGTTTCTCGGAGTTCTGTGCTCGAGGAGTTGATGGAAATGATCACACGAAGGATTGCCGGTGCATTGGCCGCGACCGCGGTCGCGTTCTCACTCGGTGTCGCGGGAGCGGCGGTGGCGTCCGCGAGTACGCCGGAGGGCGAACCGGTCGGGTCGATCGCCATTTGTTTCACCATCCCGATGCCGGGATCCGTTGATCTGGCGTTGTGCCTCTGAACGCCGCGAATAGATTCCCATCCGGCCCGACCCCCTAGGGTCGGCCGTTGAATTCAGCTGTGTCGCGCCGACCTGCGTAGAGCCCCGACTGTCCCTGTGCCTACGCCTACCGGCGCGCCGGGCATCCCTGCCGCCACTGCGGCACCACGGTCCTGCACTCGGTCATGCACGGCCGAAACTTTTCCTGTGCCCCGCCTGCCAGTCGGACTGACTCATGCGACGCCGAGTCGCAGGCGACGCCGCCGGGTCCATCGAAGACCATCGGCGGCCGGTGCACTTCTTCCACTCCGCCCGTAACGGCAACGGACCCCGCGTCATTCGCGACGCGCGAGAGCGCCGAATTAAAACCAGGCTGATCTTTGCGTTCTACCTGCGCAGCTGTTTCCGGCGCGTTAAATTGGTCGCGCGTCCAGGTAATCTTCGGGCACTGTACCGGGGGTCGACTGGGTGACCCCGCCGCCCGAAACGACTGTTCCGCAGTGTGATTCGAGCGGTGGGTGCAGCGGTGGAGAGCCGGGTTGCCGCAGACCCCGCCTCGTCCGCCGACGGGATCACACGAGAGCAGTCATTCATGCGAAATTCCATTCTGGCCACCGGCTTCATCGGCATCGCACTTGTCCTGGGGGGTGGAACCGCAGCGGCCGCACCACTTTCCGTGGACGACGCGAGCGTGACCGCGGTCGACCCCGCCGAAACCGTCGAGTCCCCGGGTGCGGCACCGGGGACGGCCTGCCCGGAAGCCTTTCTGACCGGATCGGCCAAATCCGGTGCCACCGGCTCGGTTACCGGTTCCGCGACCGGGTTCCTCGGCGGATCCTCGGCCGGACCGCAGGCCGGCTCCGCCGCCGGCCTGAGCAACGGGATCCTGAACGGCCTGGCCGCGGGTTCCGGTGGCGGCCTGGCCAATTGCGCGCTGACCGAGCTCGGCAACACCGAGAACGAGGCCCTCACCGGCTCGACAGAAGGCCCCGGCAAGGGCTACCTGACCGGTTCGGCCGCCGGCTTCAACTCCGGCTCCCGCAACGGCCTGCCCAGCGGTCTCGGCATGAGCGTCCTGTCCGGCCTGTTCGGCGCTCTGACAAGCGGTTCCGCGAAGTAGGCCCCCGTCGGGGGGGCGCCCCCCAATAGGGGGTGGCGCCCCCCCCCCCGCAGACCCGGGCGGGGGCCGGGGCCAGTAACACCAAGGGGGCCCCGGGGGACCAGC
>NZ_JBSHMS010000048.1:0-2927 GCF_053645575.1 Nocardia sp. NPDC055321 | reverse complement strand
GAACACAACCGCTTGGAGTGAACGAATGCGCAAGATCCTGTCCTCCGCCCTGCTGACCGTCGGCGCGGGGGGCGCGCGACGGGGGGGGCCCCCCCGGGCCCCCGCCCCGCGTGTGCCCCCCCGCCGGGCCCCCCCCCCCCCCCCGCGACGTCATCGGCTCGGCGGCGCGGCGGAATTCACGACGATGGCGGCCCTGCGGAACCAGCGATCCACGGTATTGCCCTCGTTGCCCATGTAGCCCGAGAGTCGATACCCGAACGGTTCGTGCCCCGAATTCGTTGTCCGGCTGCAGAGTTCGTCGTCGTGGACGTAATCACCCTCGGACGTCGTGACCGCGCCGGCTCGATCCATCCACCACTTCAGGGTGATGGTGGGGCCGTAGGAATCGCCCAGCTCGACCTCGGCCAGGTACTCCGGATGGTCGGCGGGCCGGGCATTCCCGTGGTCGAAGCCGGGGCCGTAGTAGTCCTCCTCGCCGTCGATGGACTGCCAGTCCTCTTCGACGAGGGTCCAGGCGCCCTCGATCAGTTCCCAGTGCCGGCGGCGGCCGTACATCCATTCCTCGTCCTCGAGGTAGTCGCTCGCGTGCACCTCGCGCACTTCGGCCAGGGCCAAAGACGGCCGGCCGCCGATACTCTCGGCGGCCGCGGCGAGTGCGGCGGCCCGCACCGCGTCGGCTCCCTTGAGCTGATTCCATCCGAGTCCGCGCTGGGAGTACTGGTGCTCGAGCAGGTAGACCAGCCGGGTGGGCGGCTGGTGCTCGGGGCCGTCGCCGCGGCGCCACTTGGGCATCGCGACGGGTGTGGTGAAGTACGCGCGCAGGAGTTCGGTCAGCGCGCCGACCTCGCCGGCGCCGGCGATCGGGCCGGTACCGTCGCGGGCGATCAGGTTGTAGGTCAGCGCGATTCGATAACCCGAGGTGACCGGCCGCACCTCGTGATCGCAGTCGGCGTAGAAGGCGATCAGCGCGAGCTCGCCCGGCGATCCGGCGTCGCTCACCCGCTCCCCGAGATGATCGACCACCAGTTCCCCGCCGTCGAATTCCGAGGGCAGGGTCACCACCAGCGTGCCGATCATGCCGTCCGCCTTCTCCGAATCCCGGTGCCGGTGGAAGAACTGGCCCTTCTCGTACACCAGCATCGAATGCAGCTCGGCCGTCAGCGTGCGGTCCGGCGGCAGGCCGAGATCGGCGCGCACGCTCTCCAGCAGTGGTTCCAGCGCACCGCCCCAGCGGTTTTCGTCGATGCGGACGAGGTCGAGTGGCACCTGCCAGGTGTCGCGCACGCTCGGGTCGAGCAGTGTCCGGTCGCGCAACCCGTAGTGGGCGGGCCGCGCGACCTCGCACAGCTGTCGCGCCTGCTCCGGCGGCACCGGCCATCCCAGCGTTCCGACCCCCTCGACCTCGATCACGAGATCCGCCGCCGGCGCGGTACGGCGCGTGGCGTACGAACCCGGCGCCCGCGTCGAATCCAGCACTGCTCCAATGGTTACGAGCGTCTGCTCGGTCATGCTCTCTCCCAGCCCCGGCACCCCGGTGGTGCCGCCTTCGCAGGGAGTATCGCCGCGCGGACCGACAAACGAATCAGCGGAACCAGGGGGCGATGACGGGTGGCTGTCCGGGGATCAGGCCCCGGCCGCCGACGGGCAGGATGACGACGGCCTCGAAGGGCTCGTCGTTCGGGTTGGCCATGGCGAACAGCTGGTGAGCCGGGACGATCAGGGCGTCTCCCGCTGCGACGGTGTGGGTTTCGCCGTCCATCGTGACGGTCATCGAACCGGAGAGGGCGATGAAGATCTCCTCGCGGTCCAGGGCGTGGGCGGGGGCGGCGGTGCCGGGTTTGATGGTGAGCCGCCAGGCGCAGTTCTCGGTCGAGCCGCGGCTGGGGGCGGCCAGGCCGATGAAGCTCGCGTGGTCGTTCTCGAAGTGGAAGGCCTGGTCCGCGGTGACGAGCGGCATGTGATTCCTCGCAGTTCCGTTGGGTACGTGGGTGATCGGTGCCGGCCTAGCGAGCCCAGGGCGGGACGATCGGCTCGGCGCCGGGGGAGTGCGCGAACGCGCCGACCGGCAGCACGGCGACGGCTTCGAAGGGTTCGGCGCCCGGGACGCTCAGGCGGAAGGGTGTGTGGGCCGGAACGATCAGGGCGTCACCGGGATTCAGGACCCGGGTCGAGCCCTCCATGGCGACCTCGGCGCGCCCGGACAGCACGATGAAGATCTCCTCGCGGGAAACCGAGTGCTCGTGTCCGGGAGTGCCCGCGTCCAGGGTGAAGCGCCAGGCGCTGTTCTCGACGGACCCCCGGCTCGGGGCGGCCAGGCCGGTCGCGGTCAGGCCCGGACCGGTGAAGACGGGAGCATCGGCGGACTTGATGAGCGGCATGCGACATCTCCTAGTATTCAACTCTGGTTGTTCAACCAAGATATTCAACCTAAGTTGAACAACTAGAGTTGAACATGTGCCGCGAGAGGAGTCAAGGGTGGATTTCGGGATCCTGCTGGGGCAGGCGTTTCACGGCTTCGTCGCCGCGCTGCACGCGCACCTGGCCGAGCACGGTCACCACGTGCTGGGCGCCTCGTACGGCTACGTGCTGCGCTCGCTGGACGAGAACGCGCTCACCGCAAGTCAATTGGGGGAGCGACTGGGAATCACCGCGCAGGGCGCAGCCAAGATCGTCGACGAGATGGTCGGCCACGGCTACGTCGAACGCCGCCCCGACCCCAACGACAAACGCGCCAAACTCCTGCAGCTGTCCGAACGCGGCAGGGCCACGCTCGATCTGGTGCGGGCCTTCCACGCCGCCTACGAACGCGACCTGGCCGCGCGCCGGGGGGCGGGGCCGCGGGCGGCGGGTGGCGGGGTTAATGGGGGGATAGCGGGCGGCCCCCCCCACGGTGGCGGCCCCCTCGGGCTACCCCCCCGGTGTACAGG
>NZ_JBSHMS010000047.1:0-44934 GCF_053645575.1 Nocardia sp. NPDC055321 | reverse complement strand
GGCCAGCTCATCGCCGGGCGCGCGCTGCTGGGCGTCGGCGGAGCCATGGTCATGCCGTCGACGCTCTCGCTGATCCGCAACATCTTCACCGACGATCACGAACGCACCCAGGCCATCGGCATCTGGGCCGCGGTGGCGGGCGCGGGCGCGGCCGTGGGCCCGCTGGTCGGCGGCCACCTGGTGGAGCGCTTCGGGTGGTCGGCGGCGTTCTGGCTGAACGTCCCGGTGGTGGTGCTGACCGTGACCGCGGGCCTCTGGCTGCTGCCGGAATACCGTGCGCCACAGCACGGCAGGCTCGACTACTTCAGCGCGGTGCTCTCGGTGCTGGGCATCGTGGCACTGGCCTGGGGTATCAAACACGTGGCCAAGGGCGAGCCCGCCGCCACGGACCTGCTGATCCTGCTCGCCGCCTTCGCCCTGCTCGGGCTCTTCGCCTACCGGCAGCTGAAATCGCCGGACCCGCTGCTGGATGTGCGGCTCTTCCGCAATCGCGCGTTCACCGCCGCGGCGCTGGCGACCCTGCTGGCCATGCTCGCCATCGGCGCGGCCCTGTTCCTGATCTCGTTGTGGCTGCAGTACATTCACGGCTACACCCCGTCCGAGGCGGGGCTGCGCACGGTACCGGCCGCGATAGCCACGCTGCTCGGCTCGCTTTCCACGCCGTGGTTGCTGCGGCACGTCAGCGTGCGCTTCCTGATGGGTTTCGGATTGTTCACCCTCGCAGCGGGTTTCCTGCTGCTGGCCGCCATTCCGACCACCACCTATCCGCTGGTCGCGGTGATTCTCGTGGCGCTCGGCATCGGCGACGGCGTCGCCATCACCACGGCGGCGGCGGTGCTGGTCGCCTCGGTGCCGGCGGAGCGGGCCGGGCAGGCGGGCGCGGTGGAGGAGACCAACTACGAACTCGGCATCGGCCTGGGTGTCGCGCTGCTCGGCAGTATTCACGGCCGGCTCTTCGTCACCCACATGACGGATCTGCCACTCACCGGCGATCAGCTCGACACCGCGCGCGGTTCGGTCGGCGGCGCGGCCTACGTCGCGCACGACATCGGCGGGCCGACCGGTGATCGGGTGCTCGAGATCGCCCAGCACGCCTTCGATTCCGCGCTCACCACCACCTCCTGGATCTCGGCGGCGCTGGTGGGAACGGTGGCGGTGCTGACCGTGGTCCTGGTGCCGCGCGGGTTCAAGGCCACCGCCTCGCACTAGCGATCACGATCATTCGCGATCGAGCACCGCGGTCACTCGCGATCCAGCACGATCCGGCGCTGAACGACCCCCTTGGACACCTCGACCAGGGACATTTCGTGGGTCAACGCGTAGGCGCGCAACCGGGCGCAGGCATCGGCTCTACCGATGCCCAGGCGCGCGCTCGTGAGTGCGGCCGCCTCGTGAATCCAGCGGCTGGACAACGGTTGTGACCATCGCCGCGCCTCCTGCCCGGCGGACAGCACCAGGCTCGCGGTGACCAGATCGGCGATGTGCAGCGCCGCGGCCATGAGCAGCGGTTCCGGGCGGCCGGGAGCGTCGCGGTAGAGGTCCATCGCACCGAGCCGGATGTGGCCGAGCCGCAGCGGGACGGCGAACATGGAACCGGCCGTAGGGAATCCGGTGAGCGCCTCGGCGAAACCCGGCCAGTGCCCGCAGCCGGCGAAGTCGCTCACCAGGACGGGAACGCCCGCCGACGCCGCCGAGACCGCGGGCCCCTCCCCCGCGGTGGCCTGCGCCGCTTCCACCCGGGACGCGAATTCGTCACTGGCACACCAGGGCTGCAGGCCGGCGTCGCGCTCCTCGAGCACGATGGCGGCACGCCGCACGGGCAGCACTCGTACGCACGCCCCGCACACCGCCGTCAATCCGCCTCCGGCGTCGCGAACCGCGCGTAGAAACTGCCCCGTCAATGGGTCGAACCGTGCCGAAACCATGCTGCGAAACCGCCCCGTGATCCTCGCTCTGCCATGAGTATTCGGTGCTCGGGGCTTATGGTGCCGTCACAGCTCGGCAACGAAAAGGGCCGAAAGTCACTCCGGGCCAATGCCGCTCACGCGAGCCGCGGCGGTCTCCGCGGCTCGCGTGCCCTGGCGCAGCGGCTACTTCACCGCCGCGGCGGGCTTGTGCGACACCCCGAGCCGGTACAGCCCGCGCAGGTCGTAGGTGTGGGTCACCACCGCGCCCAGCAGGACACCGAAGGCCAGTCCGAACAGCGTCATCCAGATACCCGTGCCCAGACCGGCGGCGAGGTGCCCGTCGAAGTAGAGCAGCGCGCGCACCGAGAGGTAGATCTGGTGCATGGGTTCGAAGTTCGCGAGCACCGCGATGTAGCGCGGGGTCGCCTCGACCGGGATGGTGCCCGAGGAGGACGGCAGGCCGAGCACCACGAACACGATCATGTTGATGAGCAGCCCGGCGGTGCCGAAGGCGGCCAGGATGGACAGCCCGGTGACGCTGACCGCCGCGACCGCGAGCGCCCCGTACAGGAACAGCGGCAGCGCGTGGTCGATGGGCATGTCGAGCAGGGTCGCGATCGCCAGGAACAGCGCGGACACTATGGGCGCGGTGACCAGCGCGATGGCCCATTTCACCAGCAGGGTGCGCCAGCGGCTGATGGCCACGGGCTGCACGTCCAGGAACCACGGCCCGTATTCGGCGGGCAGGTAGCCGAGCTTGTTGTCGACCATGCCGTGAATGAGCATGGCCCCGCTGAATCCGGCGAACAGCAGGATCAGGGTGTAGAAGAACGCGGACAGACCCTGGCCGGTGCCCTCGGGCAGCGGGCGGAAGGGGCTGACCGAGATGTCGATCGGGGTGGCCAGCTGCAGGCGCGCCGCACCGGTGAGTTCGGCGGGGGCCGCGCCCGGCGCGGAAGTCAGTGCGGCACGGACCTGTTCGGTGAGCTGGGCGCCGACGGTGTGGTTCACCTCGGTCATGGCGCGGTCGCTGACCCGCTGCACGATCTGCGCGGCGTAGGTGCCCGCCCGCGGGTTGGTGTGCACGGTGATGACGGGCCGCTCCACGTCGCCGGGCACCACCGCGGCCGTGCCGAGGATGCTCAGCCGCTTGGAGAAGTCGCTCGGGATGATGATGGCGCCGTAGATCCGGCCGTCGCGCAGCTGGCGCTGGGCCTCGCCGACGCCGACCAGGCGCAGGTCGACCTTGTCGGCGGGGACCTTGGCGATCAGGGCGTCCGCGATCTGGTTGCCGACGTTCACGGCCTTGCCGTCGACGATGTCGCCGTCGTCCTGGTTGACCAGGGCCACGGGGAAGTCGTGCAGGTTCTTCTCGGGGTCCGAGGTGTATCCCAGGTACATGGTGCCCAGCAGGGCGGCGAGCAGCGTGACCACGAAGATCGGCGGTATCCAGCCGCGCAGGGGCAGCCCGAGCCGGTGCCCGGCACCGCCCGCGGGGCCGCCGCTGTCCGGAATCGCCGAGGGCGCACTGTTTTTCGGCACGGGCTCACTCCCATTCGGTTCGGACGCACTCACGTTCGTCATAGCAAGGGCAAATGTAGGCACTGACAACAAAGTAGTCAATGCCAACATCTACGGATGTGTCCGATATCCTGCTCTCACCATGTCCATCGCCAGCTCGCGCTCCTACCACCACGGCGACCTCCGCGCCGAACTGCTGCGCCGCGCCGAGGCCCTCTTGCGCCGGGCCGGGGTGGACGGACTCTCGCTCCGCCAGCTCGCGCGTGACACCGGGGTCAGCCACGCCGCGCCGAGCCGGCACTTCCGCGACAAGCAGGCGCTGCTGGACGCGCTCGCCGCGGAAGGCTTCGAGCGACTCGGGACCACACTCGAAAAGGCCGCCGCCACCGGCACTTTCCTGGAGCGAATTCGCGCGGTGGCCCGGACCTACCTCAGCTTCGCCATCGAGAACCCGGCCCTGCTGGCGGTCATGTTCGCCCGCAAACAGCGCCAGACCCCCGAGATCGAGGCCGCCGTCGCACAGGCCCTGGCCACCCCGCTGGCGATGATCGCCGACGGTCAGGCGCGCGGGGAGGTGGTCGACGGCGATCCCCGGCGCATGTGCCTGACCGCGATGGCGGCGCTGCAGGGCCTGGCCACTTTCGTGGGTTCGGGCTTCGTCGCGGCGGCCGACGCCGATGGATTATTTGAAGAGACAGTGACCCACATGTTGGACGGTTTGCGGCCCCGTCGCTGATTGTCCACGGGTCCCCGTTACCTTTGGAACGGTTCGGACGATGACCAAGGGGCGGCCGCCGGCCGCTCCGGCCGGCATCGAGGCCACGCTACAGCGACAGTCGAGGACGGACAGTGACAATCGAGGGACGGCAGTACGGCGGGCGCGCCGTCACCGAGCGCAAAGCCGAACGCCGACAGCGCTTCCTCGACGCCGCCATCGAAATCTTCGGCGAGCGCGGGTACGCCAACTGTTCGCTCGCCGACGTGTGCGCGGCGGCCGGACTGTCCAAACGGCAGTTCTACGAGGAGTTCGCCACGCGCGAGGACGTCCTCGTCGCGGCGTACGACCACATTCAGCAGTCCGCGGCGACCGCGCTGGCCACGGCGGTGGCCGAGCTCGGGCCCGATCCGGACCCGACCGTGCGCATCACCAAGGCCATGGAGGCGTACCTGGGCTCGGTCGGCGTGGACCCGTACCGCGCCAAGGTGGCGTTCGTCGAGGTCGTCGGCGTCAGCGAGCGCATGGAAGAGCACCGCCGCGCGCGCAGGCACGAGTGGATCGCGACCATCGAACTCATTCTCGGCCCGCTGGCCGGGGCGGACTCGCGCCTGCGCAGCACCCCCGAACTGACCGGTAGCGCGCTGATCGGCGCGGTCAACGGACTCGCGCACGAATGGCTGCTCTCGGATCCGCGACCGCCGGTGAGCGAACTGGTGGGCGTGCTGGTCGCGGTGTCGCTCTCGCTGATCGTCTGAGGGCGATCCCTACATGAGCTGCCGGACGAAGTAGGTGTACTCGAGCGCGCTGGTGCGGGCGCGTTCGTCGATGTTGGCGCCGGCGCCGTGCCCGCCCTGGGTCGCCTCGTAGAAGAAGTACGGGGCGCCGAGTTCGGACAGCCGCGCCGCGAACTTGCGCGCGTGCTGCGGGCCGACCCGGTCGTCCTTGGTCGTGGTCCAGACGAACGGCGTGGGGTAGGCCACCCCCGAGCGCAGCTGCGCGTACGGTGAAATCGATTGCAGGAAGGCGCGTTCGGCGGGATCGGCCACCGTCCCGTACTCGCCGACCCAGGACGCGCCCGCCGCGATCTGCTCGTACCGCACCATGTCCAGCAGCGGGATCTGGATGTCGACCGCGTTCCACAGTTCCGGATGCTGGGTGAACTGCACGCCCATCAGCAGGCCGCCGTTGGAGCCGCCCTGGATGCCGAGGTGCCGCGGGGTGGTGACGTCGCGAGCGATGAGGTCATCGGCGACGGCGCGGAAATCGTCGAAAGCACGCTGCCGCTGGGTTTTCAGCGCGGCCTCGTGCCAGGCGGGACCGTACTCGCCGCCGCCGCGAATATTGGCGATGACGTAGACCCCGCCGCGTTCGAGCCACAGCCGGCCCAGCAGACCGTTGTACCCGGGTGTCGAGGTGGAACCGAAGCCGCCGTACCCGTACATGATCGTCGGGTTCTTGCCGTCGTACTTCATGCCCGCGGCGCGCACGATGAAGTACGGCACCCGCGTGCCGTCGGGCGAGGTGGCCTTGAGCTGTTCCACCACGAATCGGGAGGCGTCGAAGCGCGCCGGGGCGGCCTTGATCGGGTCCGCGCGCCCGGCCGCGGTGTCGAGCCGCCACAGCGTGACCGGGGTGACCGGCGAGCTGACCGTCAGATACGCGGTGTCGCCGCGCGAATCGGCGTCCACGGCGTCGACGGTGGCGTTCTCCGGCAGCGCGACGGGGGCGGCCGACCAGCCGCCGTCCGGCAGCGGGGTGTACACGGTCGCGCGCCCGCGCACGTCGTCCAGGGAGGTCGTGATCAGGTGCGATCGGGTGGTCATGACCTGCTGCAGGGTCTGGGTCGGCCCGGGCGCGTAGACCAGGGTGGCGCGCGGCTGATCCGGGGCGGACATCACCTCGTCCGCTCGGAGCGAGATCAGCGACCCGGACGTGAAGGCCCTGCCGTCCGCGGCGGTCCAGTCCTGGCGCAGCGAGACGAGGATCCGATCGCCGACCATGCCCTGCACATCGGCCTTGGGCGGCAGGGCGATCCGGACCGCCTGCCCGTCCCGGATCACGCTGACCTGCGCTTCGAAGAAGGACGGGCGGCGCACGACCATGGAGACCCGCTCGCCGGGGCCGCCGTCGAGCAGGAACGGCGCGGTCCCGAGTCCGTCGGCGGGGTCGCCGCGCAGCACTTCCGTCGCGTCGGCGAGCGGTTCGCCGCGCTGCCAGCGCTTGACCACGTACGGGTAGCCGGAGACGGTCTTGTCCCCCGGTGTCCATTCCCGCGAGACCAGTAGCGTGTTCTCGTCCACCCAGGAGGTGTACTGCTTGCCGCGGTCCAGCACGAAGCCGTCGGCCACGAATTGTCCGGTGGACCTGTCGAATTCGCGGACGGTGACCGCGTCCTCGCCGCCCTCGGACAGCTCGACCAGGCAGCGGGTGCCCGCTCCGGGCGCGCAGTTCATCCCCTCCCACACCCAGTTGCGGCCCTCGGCGGCGGCGAGGGCGTCCAGGTCCAGGACGGTCTTCCACTCCGGTTGCGGCGCTTCGTATCCGGCGACGGTGCTCTCGCGCCAGATGCCGCGCTGATGCTCGCCGTCCTGCCAGAAGTTGCCGACCGCTCCCCCGTGGAATCGCGGCAGCGGGAGCCGATCCGGCGCTTTACCGAGTTCCACCGCGGCGGTGAGGTTTCCGGCGTAGCTCGGGTCCTTCTCCAGCACGTCCAGGGTCTTGGCGTTCTCCGCCGCCACCCACGACTGCACCTGTGGGCTGTCGAGTTCCTCCAGCCACCGGTGAGGGTCGGACTCGGGATCCGAGCCGCCGCAGGCCGCCACGAGCGCGACCGTCAGGGCCGCCAGGGCCGTACGCCGTCCGATGCCGCCGTGTTTCATCGCTTCCCCCCGGTGAGTCGATGCGCGCCACTTCGTTCGAGCTGCCGATAGGCAAGGGTACAGCGGGTGGCCGGTGGCGGCCGGTCACGGCGAGCCGGGACCCGGGCGCGGCGCTGTCGGTGCCCGGCGGCATCATTCGGGTATGGCGGGGACCGCGCGACAGGGCGAGATGACGAGCGACGAAGATCTCTGGACCGTGCCCGCGCACTGGTGGACGCGGGCCGAACCACTGCGCGGGCACGGGGAGTCGCGTTCGCGGGCAATAGATCCCGGTGTCACCGAGGCACTGGACCGGCTGCTCGACCGCTTCCGGCCGAGCATCGCGGCGAGCCTGGCGCACCTGCGCGCGAACGGGTTCGAGGAGATCGCCGCGGCCGCCCGGACCTACCTGGACGCGCCCGCGACGGCGGCGGAACCCCTCGGCGCGGCGGTCGTTCGAGCGCTGGTCGCCGTCGATCTGTGGTCCTGCTGCGGCACGGCGCCGTTCGCGCACTACGACCACGACCGGGACGAGATCGCGGACCTGTTCGCCGACAGCTGGGTGCACTCGCACGGTGTCGCGTTCGCCGCCGAAGCCGCGGTGTGGCGACGGCGGTTCCGCGCCGATCGCAATCGGCAGCCGGACGGCGAGTGGTGCATCGAGGTGACGGTGCTGCCCGCGTCCGATTTCGGCTACACCAATCACGGCGACATGGCACGCCGGGTACGCGGGGATCTCGCGGCGGCCAGCGAGGCCGACTACGAGACGGCGGTTCGGCGACTCGCGGCGCTGCGCGCGGATCCCGGCGCGGTGTGGACGCGACTGGCGACGTCGTATCTGATTCCGACACAGCGGGATTGGGTCGACGAGGATCTCGCAGGGTTGTCCGCGACCCTGCCGGGCCACTACCCGGTGTCCCGGCTGGCGAGCGCCCTGACCACCCGGGAGCAGTTCGCGCGATACAGCGAGATCACCCGGCCGTTGACCTACGGCGACTACTCGGTGTTCTACAACCTGCTGACCCAGGTGGGCCCGGACGCCGTTCCGCTGATCGTGGCCGAATTCGCGAGTGGCGTGGGCCGTGTCGCCTCCGAGGTGAAGGCGCTGGCGGGTCTGCTCGCCGAAATACCCTTCGACACCGCGTATCAGGCCCTGCTGGATCGCATGGACCACAAAGCGGTTCTGGCCGCGCTGAACAGCGCGACGGCACGCTATCCGCGCCGGGCGATGCGCCTGCTGTCCCGGCACGCTGTCGAGTCCCCGTCCCCGGCGGCGGTCCGCGCACTGCGCCTGCACGCGGTCGATCATCCCGAGCTGGTCGCGGATCACGCTGACGAGCGGGCGATCCCGCTGCTCGAGAACACGCAGCGGCGACCGGAGGCCGACCCCGCGGACCTGCCGGCCGTCCTCACCGCACCCGCGCCGAAACGGGCGCCCAAGCTACCGAAATGGCTCGCGCCCCAACTGCTTCCGCAGGTGCGCCTGCGCGGGGCCGACACCGCGCTGCCCGCGGCCGCGGTCGTCCGCTGGGTCACCTGGCTGCTGGCCTGGGGTCCCGACGGTGATCGGCCGGAGGCGCTCGAGGTGATCGCGGCCGTGGATCCGGTCTCGGCCGCCGAGTTCGCCTGGGCGATCTTCGACGCCTGGCACCTGGCCGCGTATCCGAGCAAGAGCGGGTGGGTGCTGCGCGCCCTGGCCCTGGTCGGCACGGACGACACCATTCGCAGGTTGGTCCCGTTCATCGCTACCTGGCCGAGCAAGTCCGGCAGCGCCCGCGCCGTCGAGGCGGTCGAGGTCATCGCCACGATCGGCGGCGATGTCGCGCTGACCCAGTTGCACGGCATCGCCGAGCGCAGCCGCCACGAGAGTGTGCGGACCAGGGCGTCGGAGAAGGTCGAGGCGCTCTCGGCCACGCTGGGCCTGAGCGAGCAGGAGCTGGCCGACCGGGTGGTACCCCAGCTCGGCCTGGCCGCGGGCACCCGCACGCTGGACTACGGTTCCCGCCGGTTCACCGTATCGCTGGATCATGAACTGCGGCCGCGGATCATGCTCGACGGCCAACCGCTGCGGACCCTGCCCCGGCCCGCCGCCACCGACGATCCCGAGCTGGCCCCCGCCGCCTACCGATCCTTCCGGGAGTTCAGCGAGGAGCTGAAAACCGCGACCGCCGAACAGATTCGGCGCTTCGAATCCGCGATGCTCGACGGACGGCGCTGGCGGGCAACCGCTTTCCGCTCCCTCATCCTCGATCATCCGGTGCTCGGTCACCTCGCGCGCCGCCTGGTGTGGGCGAGCTTCGACGACGCGGGCGCGGTGACCGGCGCGTTCCGCGTCGACCAGGACCGCAGTCTCGCCGACGTGGACGACGAGCCGTACGCGCTCGCCGAGGACGCCCTGGTCGGCATCGCGCACCCGCTGCACCTGGGCGAGTCGCTGCCCCGCTGGCGCGAACAGTTCCGGGACTACGAACTGCTCCAGCCCTTCGAGCAACTCGAACGCGGCGTGTACGGCTTCACCCCCGAGGAGGCCGCCGGGGAGACCCTCGACCGGTTCGCGGATCGGCGGATCGCCACCGGCCGCGTCTACGGGCTGCGCAAATACGGCTGGGTGGTCTCGCACGACGGGATCTACCGCAAGTTCGGCACGTTCCGCGTGGTGCGGGTCGCCCTGTCCCCGGGAATCCAGGGCGGATACAGCTACGAGGCCGAGGAACAGCGGTTGACCTCGGTGCGGCTTACCGGCGGCACGTTCGGCGCCTTCGACCCGGTCACCGCCTCCGAGTTGCTCCGTCAGCTGGAGCGGCTGGCCGCGTGAGCGCCGGCGGCGGTCGAAGCGTCACCTCGGCTGGACGAACCGGCGGCACCGGTTTCGCGGCGGCCGAACCTTCACACCAGCGGGGAGCGACTGGCCATGGCAGAGTCGACACGACCAAACGCCGCGTCGGTTCGAGCAGCCGCTGGCATGAGCCTCGCGATGGCCGGACCGCTACACCAACTGGAGCAGCTGGCCACGTGACGCCGGTGCAACGACCGACGAACCACCACGTCAGCTCGAACGACCCGCCGCGTGAGCGCCGGCGCGGCGGCCGAAGAACGACCCCGCGCCGAGCTGGGTCCCGCTGGAATAGCCCTTGCCGTCCTGAGCCAGGGTCGCTGCGGCCGCGCCCGCGGCGTACAGGCCGGGGATCGGGGAACCGTTCTCGCGCAGTACTTCTCCGTCGGCGGAGGTGTACAGCCCGCCCAGGGTGAAGCCCGCGTACAGCGCTTTGCCCAGGGTCAGGTCGAACGCCGCCCACGGGCCCGTGTCCTGTGCCGCCAGGAACTCCGGGGACTTGCCGAAGTCCGGGTCCTCGCCCCGCGCGGCGTGCTCGTTGTAGCGGTCGAGCGTGGTTCGCAGTGCCTCGTAGGGGATTCCGAGCGCGGTCGCCATTTCCTCGACCGTCTCCCAGCCGTCGATGAACGGGGCGAGCGGGAACATGGGCCGTTCCATGTGCTCGGAGTCGACGATCAGATACGCGGTGGCGTCCGGCTGTTCGAGCACGAACGCCGAGGTCCGGGCGTGGTAGGAGTCCTCGGCGACGAAGCGCTGCCCGTCGCGATTGACCACCAGGCCGGTGAGCAGCATCGCGGGCGGGTAGACCGGCGCGGTCACGAAGGCCTGCTTCATGTTTCGCGCCGCACCACCCGCCGCCAGACCCAGGCGCAGGCCGATGCCGTCGTCATAGGTGGTGCCGAGCACGAACGGCTTCTCGGCCAGCCACGGCACGTTCTCCGCGACCATGTCGGCGTTCATGACGAAGCCTCCGGTGGCCAGTACCACCGACTTCGCCCGCACCGCACCGGTTTCCCCGGGGCGGCGCCACGCCACGCCGACGATGGTGCCGTCCGGTTCGGCGATCAGATCGGTCACGCCGGTCTCGTACCAGACCTCCACCGCGAGCGCGGCCGCCCGCTTGACGAGCAGGTCGATCACCAGTGCCGCGCCCTGGGTGTCGCCGGGGACCGGCACCTTGTGCCCGCGCGGGGCGGGCACGGCCTGCTCGCGGTACGGGAAGACCTTCTCGTTGCCGGTGTACATCAACCCTTCGGTGCCGGGCTGGATGACCGCCTTCTCCGGGTAGTAACTGCGCTCGAATTCGAAGCCCAGGCTCTCGAGCCAGGTGAAGTGCTCGACGCTGCCGTCACAGTAGGCGCGGATCTTCTCCGGTTCGGGTTCGCGCGCAACCGAAGTGAGGTACTTGTACATCTCCTCGGCCGAGTCCGCGTGCCCGGTGGCCTGCTGGACGGGGGTGCCGCCGCCGAGATAGAAGTGGCCACCGGCGAGGGCGGTGGTACCGCCGGCGACGGCCGCGCGCTCGAGCAGCAGCACCCGCGCGCCGCGGCTCGCGGCTTCCACCGCGGCGCAGCCCCCGGCGATGCCGAATCCGGCGACGAGCACGTCGACCTCGGCGGACCATTCGGTAATCGTCTCCGCCGCAACAATATTGACCGGCCGTGCGCTCACTGTGCTTCCCTCTTGATCTGTTCGAAGAACTTCCGCATATTCTCGCCGACCTCGGCCACCTCGATGAAGGGCACTCCGGCCGCCGCACCGTCCAGGTAGGCGAAGCGCATCTGCCCCGCCATGTCACCGCGCTGGACGATGTCCAGGCCCTGGGCCGCGGCGTCTTTCAGTGTCTGGTCGAAGTCCTCGGGCTCCACGCAGATGTGGTGCAGTCCGGGCCCGGAGGCGTTCAGGAACTCGGTGTAGATGGAGTCGCCGCGCACCGGCTGGATCAATTCGAGCTGGGTGTCGCCGTTGTAGGCCAGCGCGATGTGCGCGGTGAAGTCCGCCGGCTGGCCGCGGTAGCTGCAGTTCTCGGGGCCGAAGTGCACCTCGGGCATCCGCACCCACTTGCGCGCGCCCAGGACCGCGCCCAGGAAGCTCTCGCTCCGCTCGATATCGGGAACCACCCATGCGATCTGGGTGATCGGCCCGCGCGCCACCGTCATCCGTGCTCCATTCACCGATCCTCAGGGCAGTTAATCACAACCGCTTAAATGCGCAGTCGGCAAACTCACAACTCGCCCGGCCCCGGACACGACGCGGGCCCGGTCCCCGAGGGGAGCCGGGCCGCCGCGCGGCGCGCGCTAGTTCGCGGCCTTCTTGATCCGCTTGATCACCAGGAACGACACGACGCCCATGATGCTCATGACACCGACCATCAGCACGCTGGACAGCCATGCCATGGTGCTCACCGGCAGCCGGTAGGCCAGCACGATCCGCAGCGCCGACTCGCTCACCAGGGCGATGCCCCAGGCCAGGGCCAGGGTCGAATGCAGCCGTCGCACCGCCGGATCGGTGCGGTACGCCTCCTCCATGACGGGCAGGTGCGGCGAGGCGGAGAACGCCTTGCGCGCGGCGGCGTAGGTCAGCGGCTTGCCGATCAGCGCGCTGATCAGGAAGGCCGCGCCGACCACCACGGTTCCGAAGGATTCCCGCACGATCACCATGCGCGCGTCCCCGCTCACCAGCGCGCCGGCCAGTCCGACCAGGAAGCCGCCGAGCACGATTCCCGCGAACAGATCGATCTTGCGCGCCCGAACCGCCTCGAACCCCACGATGGCCGCGGAGCACAGGGCCCCGCCCAGCAGGGCGATCAGATCCGAGTACCCCAGCGCGTGCAGCGCGTAGTAGGCGGCGACCGGAATCGCGATGTCGCGGGCGATGGGCGCGAGCATGCTCACGAGCGACGGGCGGTCGGTCTTGCCCTGCGGGGCGGTCACGGCGGTCACGGCGGGCGCGGTGGTGGTCATGGCTGGCACTCCTCGTATTCGACTGTGCGCTACGAGAAATGACGCTACGGACGGCGAAACCCCGGCGGACCTGCCAACCATCACGGTCCGCCCATGACAGTCGTCATGGGCGGCGCGGCTAGGACGCCGCCGATTCGAGGCTGCGGCCCTTGGTTTCCGGCGCGCCCCACAGGCAGATGAGGAAGCCGATGACGGTGATACCGGCCGCGTACAGGAACGTCGGCCCCATCCCCAGATTGTCCAGCGACCACGGCAGCAGGAAGGTGCCCAGCGCCGCGCCGATCCGGCTGACCGAGGTGGTCACCCCGACCGCGGTGGCTCGAATGTGCGTGGGGAACAGCTCGTTCGGATAGGTCCAGTCCAGCACGTTCGGGCCGCCGCAGAAGAAGGCGTACAGGCACAGCATGAGGAACGCGAGCATGGCGGGCATGCCCGGCCAGAGGCCTATGAACAGCACCGGCAGCACCATGAGCCCGAAGCACCACACGATGACCGGGCGGCGGCCGATGGTGTCGATCAGGCGCATGGCGGGCAGACAGCCGATGAGGAAGACCATGCTGATGATCGCGGTGCCCAGGGTGTCCATCCAGGTGCCCTCGGGCATGCCGAAGGAGGTCAGGATCTGCGGTCCGAAGGTCAGCATGGCGAACAGCACGGTGACCTGGCAGACGAAGAAGCCGCAGCAGAAAGCCAGGCGCTTGCGGTATTTCGTGTGCAGCAGGGCGCGAATCGAGCCGTGCTCCTCCAGGGACACATCACCCTCGATCAGATCCGCCGGATCGACCTCGACGTGCAGGTACTTCTCGATCATGCGGGCTGCCTTCTCCGGCTTACCGTGCTGGGCCAGCCAGCGCGGCGATTCCGGGGCGGTGCTCTGCCGGATGATCAGGAAGAACGCGCACAGCACCGCGCCGCTGGCGAGCTGCCAGCGCCAACTGCCGTCGCCGATGAAGGTCAGGCAGAGGTAGCCGACCACGTAGGCCAGGACCGATCCGGCGTACCAGGCCACGATCTGGAAGCCGAGCAGTTTGCCGCGCTGCTTGAGCGGCAACCACTCTCCCAGCAATGATGTGGCGATCGGATAGTCGGCGGCGACCGCCATGCCGAGCACGAACCGCAGAATGACGATGAGCCAGATGGATTCGGCCCAGAAGGACGCGATCGAACAGGCCGCCATGACGACCAGGTCGGCGGTGTACATGACCTCGCGGCCGATCTTGTCGGTCAGCACGCCGAAAAGCGCGCCCCCGACGAACATTCCGACCAGGGCGGCGGCGCCGATCAGCGAGATGTCGGCGGTGCTCAGGTCGAGTTCGGGGGTCATGCCGATGAGCGCGGTGCCGACGATGCTCAGGATGTAGCCGTCCAGCAGCGGTCCGCCCGAACACGCGATGGCGAGCCGTTTGTGGAATCCGGTGAAGGGGGCATCGTCGATGACGGTTGTCATAGCTCTCCTCGCGGACGCCTCGAACACCTCGGTTAGCTAATAACAAGCAAGCGTTGGCGAACGTACCCGCGACGCCGGGTGCCCGACGCGGCCGACACGCCGCCGATGCGGACTTTCCTGGATCCGCGCAGCCGGGGAGCGGGCATGGCGTTCCAGCGCGCGGACGGGTAGGGTCCCCAACGTCTATTCAACGAGTTGCATATGCGAGGTGTTCGGTGACTACCTTCCGACAGGCCGTCGAGGCCCGCGACGCCGAGGCCATCGAGGCCCTGCTCGCCGATGACGTGGTGTTCATCAGCCCCGTCGCCTTCAAGCCCTACCCGGGCAAGGCCATCACCGCCGCCATCCTGCGCGGGGTGCTGCGCGTGTTCGAGGACTTCCACTACGTCCGGGAGATCGCCAACGAGAACGGCCGCGACCACGCGCTGCTGTTCGAGACCAAGGTCGACGGCAAGGCCGTCACCGGATGCGACTTCCTGACCTTCGACGAGCACGGCAAGATCGTCGAATTCATGGTCATGGTGCGCCCGCTCTCGGGTGCGCAGGCGCTGGCCGCCGCCATGGGCGCGCAGTTCGAGCGCATCCAGCAGGAGGCGACCGAGCAGATTCTGCGCGAAACCGCCGGGGCCTAGGCGGAATTCACCGACCCCGGCGAACGGTCCCGGACGCTCAGTCCGCGACCGGCTGCGCGAGGGCCGGTTCGGCGCCGCGCTGCCGGGTCAGCAGCCAGCCGACACCCGCGGCCAGCGGGAACATCAGGACGCCGTACACCGCCGCGGGAACCGCCATCTCGGTGCTGTCCAGCACGCTGATGGCGATCGTGATGGCGATGGTGCTGTTGTGCACGCCGACCTCCATCGAGCAGGCGATGGCCTGACGGAAGTCGACGCCCAGCCAGCGCGGGATGAAGTAGCCGGCGGTGAGGCTGATGACGCAGAACAGCACGACGATGGCCCCGACCTGCACGAAGTAGTCGCCGAGGTTGGCTCGTTCGGCGGCGATGGTGCCCGCGACCACGATGGTGAGCACCAGCGCCGAGCCGATCCGCACCGGGCGATCCATGCGATCGGCGAACCCGACCGCGTACTTGCGAACCACCATGCCGAGCACGACCGGGATGAGCACGATGGCGAAGACCTGGACCGCCTTGCCGAATTGCAGTCCGAGCGTGCCGGATCCGTCGCTCGGGTCGAAGTAGCCGATGGCGAAATTGGTGACCAGCGGGACGGTGACGACGGCGATGATCGAATTGACCGCGGTCAGTGAGACATTGAGCGCGACGTCGCCGCGGAACAGGTGGCTGAACAGGTTCGCCGTCGTCCCGCCCGGGGAGGCCGCGAGCAGCATCATGCCGACCGCGAGGATCGGCGTCAGATCGAAGAGCAGCACCAGCCCGAAGGCCACCGCGGGCAGAATCAGCAACTGGCAGGCCAGCGCCACCGCGACGGTCTTCGGCGTGCGGGCGATCCGGGTGAAGTCCTCGGCCGTGAGCGAGAGCCCGAGTCCGAACATGATCGCGGCCAGGGCGAGTGGCAGTCCCACGGAGACGAACGGTGAGTTCATGGTGTTCCTCAATCATCGAGCCGGGTCCGCCGGACCCACATCTGAGACCGACTCGTCTCAAATTGGATGGAGGGTAGCTCGAGAGTGACCCGGGTCGCAGCATATCCGGACAAATCGCCCTAATCGGAGTTGCGCTCGGTAATCGAGTGCCGCGCGGAGGCTCGAAGGTGGAAGGCTGGGCCCATGGCCGATGAACAAGAAGTCCAAGCGAATTCCGCGGACGCGGTGCAGGAGTCGCCGCAGGAGGCGACCAAGCGGAAGTTCCGGGAAGCCCTCGAGCGCAAGAACGGAACGAACGCGGCGGCGGGTGGGGCCGGCAAGAACACCGGCAAGGTGCACGGCGCCCACGCGCAGGCGGGCGGCAAACGCACCTTCCGCCGGCGCGCGGGCGGGTAGAACCGGGAAGACGCGGCCCCCGGCAGCACTGCTGCCGGGGGCCGCTGCCGTTCGATCAGCTGTGGCTGCCTCGGGCCGGGCGTCGCGACTCCCAACTTTCAGTAATCACGCCACCGGCGCCCCGCTCCACGCGATGGAACACGGAGTTCGCTGGCGTGCGGCTCGGGTGCAGCTGCCGCTCTGCCCAGGTATCTCTGCCTCGAATGTCGGTGTCGTCAGGGCTCAGTCGTCGCGGCGGGCGCGGGCCCGGCGTTTGCCCTCGTGCATGGCCTGCACCCGGGCCACCGGGATGGTGTGCCCCTCCGCGATGAGATCCGCGGGCAGCGACTGGGGCGCGGGCATGTCCTCGGCCCAGGGATCGCGGTCGCCGAGCTGCTTCACCGCCGTGCGAATCGTGAAGTCGCGCGGGTGCACATCGGGCAGGTCCGCCCAGCGCACCGGGAACGAGACCGTCGCGCCGGGCCGGATTCGAGGGCTGTACGCGGCGACCACCGTGGCCCCGCCCGCCCGGGTGGAGTCGAGAAAGACCTTGCCGCCCCGGTCTTCCCGGATGAAGGCCGTGGTCGCCAGCGCCGGATCGAGGCGCTCGGCGCGGGCCGCGATGGCGCGGGTGGCCGCCGCGGCGTCCTCCAGCCCGACGTCCGCGACCGGGACGAAGATGTGAACGCCCTTGGAGCCACTGGTTTTCACCGCGCCCGCGAGCCCGTCGGCCGCCAGTGCTCGCCGGATCAGTTCCGCCGCGGCGACAGCCTGCGTGAACGGCTGTTCCGGCGCGGGGTCGATATCGAGGACGAGATGCGTAGGCCCGCCGGAATAGTCGTGCAGCTGCTCGGCGAGCAGGAGCGTGACGTGGTACTCCACCGCGCGCTGGTTACCGAACCACAGCAGCGTCCGCACGTCGTCGCAGAGCGCGTAGGTGACCTCGCGTTTGGAGCTGCCCGCCCACAGGGTCACCCGCCGCATCCACTCGGGCGTGTACTTCGGCAGGTTCTTCTGCATGAACGGCTCCTGACCCGGCCGCACCCGCACCACCGACAGCGGCCGGTCGCGCAGCGACGGCACCAGCCGCTCCCCCACCGCCTCCAGGTAGTCGATGAGATCGCCCTTGGTCGCCTCCGCTCCGTCGAACAGCGGATCACCCAAACTGCTGAACTTCAGCCCGTCCCGAACCCCGTCGCCCATCGGCCCACCATGCGCCCCTTCGCCATTCGCGTCAACCGTCATCGCGCTATCCCCACGCCCGGCGGGTGCCCGGCATGCCCGAGGCGCCGTCGTCGCCGGGGACGACGCCCAGGACCTGGTGCAGGCCCAGGCCGCCGTCCTCGAAGCCCAGCGCGGAGGCGGCCATGTAGACGCGCCAGACGCGGGCGCGGCCCTCGCCGACCAGGGCGACGGCGGCGGGCCAGTCGTTCTCCAGGTTGGCGACCCAGGCCCGCAGGGTCAGGGCGTAGTGCTCGCGCAGCGATTCCACGTCGCGGACCTCGAATCCGGCTCGCTCCATGGCCGATACGACATCGCCGACGTCGCGGAGTTCGCCGTCGGGAAAGACGTAGCGGCCGATGAACGAGCGCGGCGGGATCCGGGATCCGCCGCGAGCCGAGATCGCGTGGTTGAGCAGGCGGCCGCGGGGGCGCAGGGCGGCGCGCAGGGTGTCGAAGTATTCGGCGGTGTGCTCGGAGCCGACGTGTTCGAACATGCCGATCGAGGAGATGGCGTCGAACTGTTCGCCGCCGAGGTCGCGGTAGTCCACGAGGCGGATCTCGACGTTCGCCGACAGGTTCGCGGCGGCGACGCGGCGGCGGGCGAGGTCGGCCTGTTCGCGGCTGATGGTGACCCCGACGACCTGCGCGCCGTAGGTGGCGGCCGCGTGGATGGCCATCGAGCCCCAGCCGCAGCCGACGTCGAGCAGGCGCATCCCGGGGCGGGCGGTCAGGCCGAGTTTGCGGCAGATGAGGTCGTGTTTGGCGCGCTGCGCGTCGGCCAGGCCGACGGCGGGATCGGCGGGACCGGCGCCGTCGTCGTGGGGTGCGGTGAATCGGGCACACGAGTAGGTCATGCTCGGGCCGAGGACCAGGTCGTAGAAGTCGTTGCCTACGTCGTAGTGGTGGCTGATCGCGGCCGCGTCCCGGTCCCTGGTGTGGCGCGGGCCGCGGCGTGGGCGCGCCTCCTCGGGCGGTGGTTCCGGCCTGCGGCCGAGCGCGCCGAGCCGGGCGGCCGCGCCGACGGCCCGCCAGGCGCCGGACACGCCCAGGCGGGCGCTGCCGGGTACCGCGTTCTGCAGCGCGCGCAGCATGGCGAACAGGTCACCGTCGAGATCGACATCGCCGGCGACGAAGGCCCGGCCCAGACCCAATTCGCCCGGGGCCCAGACCATGCGGCTCAGCGCGTCCCTGGACCGGATCCGCAGGGTTCCGGGGGCCGGGCCGGCGGCGCGCACGCGGCTGCCGTCCCAGAACTCGAAGTCCAGGGGCGGGGTCGGTCCGAAGGCCAGGCGCAGCAGGGGTCCGAATGTCTCCGCGACTGTCGCGTCACCGCCCATGCATCCACTTTGCCCCTATCGTCCCGTCTCGTCGGGGATCCGCGCCGCAGTGTCGGGGCGAGGGCGGGCGGCGCGGGAATTCGATCGTTCCGCACCGATGAATTCGCGGCGCGAACCGGGTCTACATCTTCAGCACGCACTCTGCGTCCACGGTCAAGGGAGGACCCCATGAGCCCGACAGCACTGCCGCCCATCACCGACGCCGATACCTGGCGGCACGAACTCGACGCCCTGCGCAAACGCGAGAAGGCCGCGACCCGCGAACTCGACGCCATCGCGGCGCAGCGCCGACGGCTGCCGATGGTCGAACTGCCCGACTACACGCTCGACGGCGAGCAGGGCCCGGTGCGCCTGGCCGACGTGTTCGAGGGCAAGTCCCAGCTGATCGTTTACAACCACATGTGGTCGCCGGGCCAGGAGTGGCAGTGCCCCGGCTGCACCGGTTTCACCTCGCAGTTCACCCGCCTCGAGTTCCTCGACAACTACGACGCGCGCTTCGTGATCGTGACCCAGGGCCCGATCGAGGAGGCCCTGGCCTACAAGCAGCGCGTGGGCAACAAGATGACCTGGTACTCGACCGCGAACAGCCCCTTCGGCACCGACGTCGGCGCGCCCCCCGGTGAAGGTTTCGCCGTGAACGTCTTCCTGCGCTCGGGCGACACCGTCTACCGGACCTGGCACACCAACGGCCGCGGCACCGAGCAACTGACCCACACCTTCGCCCTGATAGACCTGCTCCCCTACGGCCGCCAGGAGGAGTGGCAGGATTCCCCCGCCGGCTGGCCCCAGTCCCCCACCTACAGCCGCTGGGTCGGGTCCGAGGATGTGGCCGCCGCCTACGGCAACGCCTAACCCTCACAACGGTTCTCGCGGGCCGGTGAGTTCGGCATCGGCCCTTGAATTCCGTGGTCCTTGATATCCGCGCCCCGATAATTGCGGGCAGCCACACACCCGCGTAGCTATTCCCTTCCCGGCCGCTGGAAGTTAGCGTTCCTCGACCCCCTCGTCAGGGGTCCGGGATAGAGGAGTCCGGGGATGGGAACACGCAGCGGTACGGCACGTCGAATTGTTTGGGGCACAACTTCTTTGGCATTTGCCTCGGCCTTGACGGCGCTCACCGCCGCGCCGGCGTCCGCCCTCGACATCGAGCTGTCGCCCACCCAATCCTTCACGGTGGGAACGGCATACACGATCGGGTACCACACGGACGTGGAGCCGACCGGCCACCAGATCGTGTTCACCGACAACGGCGAGTGCTTCGTCGGCCGCTGGGTCCCCGGCCGCCCCGCCTACGGCTCCTCGAACAAGCAGCAACCCGACAACCTCTGGGTCGGCTGGACCCCCACCACCCCCGGCCCCCACACGATCACCGCGACGATGAACGGCCGCACCGTCTCCCAGACGGTCTACGTAGCCCCCGCCCTCGGCGGCACCCCGCCTCTGCTCCCCAACCCCCGCACCGGCTGCGACGGCCCCAAGCCCGGCAGCCTCCGCGCGGAGCTGGAAGCAAACCTGCCCTGATCCGGGCCGGCCCGGTGTCGATGGGCACCGGGCTTCGAAGGTGCACCGAGCCTTCATCATTCAGCGCACAGGCGGCATCCCCGGGCGACCGTCCGCGACTGGCCCCGGCCGATCACCGTTCCAGCACGCGCTCCAACGCCAGCTGAATCATCTTCCGCGCCACCGCTCCCGTCTCCGACGCGTCCGGCGGCAGCGCGACGAACTCGCAGGCGGTGACGTCCGTGCCGTTCCCCCCGACCGCCATCGTGCCTTCCACCTCACCGGCGTAGTAGCGCCGCGTGGCTTCCCACCCCGCCCCGGACCGCAGATCGTAGAAGTACTCGATGAACTCACCCAGGTACACCGGCTCCCCCTCGAGCCGCAGCCCGGTCTCCTCCCCCAGTTCCCGGTCGAGCGCGTCCAGATAGTCCTCCCCCTCTTCCAACCCACCCCCCGGCAGGTCCCACAACCCCTGCCCCGCATACCCGTCCCGCACCAGCAAAACCCCGTCATCCCGCACGGCGACGAGGTACACCGATGTCCGCTGCACCAGTTCCCCCTCCGGTATCAGGTGCGCGTCACCCCCGATGTCCCGGCACATATAGGTCCTGCCCGCATCGCTCCCCATACCCATGATTCGGAACCACCGCCGCGGCGGACGGACGCCGCGCATCCTTGGCACGAAACGACGAAGGCCCGGTCCTGATGGACCGGGCCTTCGTGTCAGTGGAGCTGCCGGGAATCGAACCCGGGTCCTCCGCCGTGTCACCAGGGCTTCTCCGTGTGCAGTTCGCTTCGTCTCTACTCGGATCTCTCAGTCATGCGAACAAGCCGAGATGACGATCCCAGTCGCTGTTTGATGTTCCGTTCGACTCCGCGACCGAGCCGAACGGTAAGCCCTCTAGCTGATGCCAGTGACCGGGTCGAGGGCGAACCCGGGCTGACAGACACGCTTCGCTACTTAGGCAGCGAGAGCGTAGTCGCGCTGATTGGAATCGGCGCTTATAGGGTTGCAGCGACGCTTATACAGTGGTCTCCTGCCTGCACTGACACGCTTCCCCTGAATCAACGTACGCAGTCGAAACCGTTCAGCCCCGTCTGTGTTCACCGATTCGAGTGAACTCCCGGCTCGCACCGGGCTCAGTCATACTAACACCGCCGAAACAGCGGATCATCCCATTATCCGCGCGTCACGCGGGGGTTTCTCACCTGGGCGTTCCCGGGGGAACGTTCAGCCGCGCATCCCCTTGATCCGGCGCCCGACCTCGCGGACGACCTCGCGTTCGGCGTCCCGCTTGGCCAGATCCTGACGCTTGTCGTAGTCCTGCTTACCCTTGGCCAGCGCCAGCTCGACCTTGACCTTGCCGTCGGAGAAGTACATGGACAGCGGAACCAGCGTCAGGCTCGATTCCTTGGTCTTGCCGAGCAGCTTGTCGATCTCGCGGCGATGCAGCAGCAGTTTGCGGGTGCGTCGCGGCGCGTGGTTGGTCCACGAGCCGTGCGAGAACTCGGGCACGTGCAGGCCACGCAGCCACACCTCGCCGTCATCGATGCTGGCGTAGGCGTCGACCAGCGACGCCTTACCCTCGCGCAGGCTCTTCACCTCGGTGCCGACCAGCGCGATCCCGGCCTCATAGGTGTCGATGATCGCGTAGTTGTGCCGCGCCTTGCGGTTCGTGGCGATGACCTTGCGCCCCTTTTCCTTCATAACGACCAACAATAATCAGCCGCGCCAGCCGTTTATTCCGCGCGTGCGCGACCGCCCCGGAACCCGACCGGCCCTACCGCCGCCGGACCCGCCCGTGACCGGTAAACCAGCAGGTAGCGGGCCGAACAGCAAGCCCGCCATGCCCCAGGAATTGCTGGCACGACAGTTTTCCGAAACCAAGACCTTTCACTCACCCCGGACGTTACCGTTCCTCGACCCCGCCGACCGGGGCCACGGAACAAGGAGCGATGGATGAGTGCAAACAGCGGCCCGGCTCGCCGAATCGGCTGGGGCGTAACGGCATTGGCCGCGATCTCGACCACGGTGGCCATCGCCGCGCCCCAGGCGTCAGCCGGCGTCGGCGCGCTGGTGGCACCAACCGAACCCGTGGTGGCGGGAACCACGCATCGCGTCGACATGTGGATCGACGGCGACAGCGACGCGGCCTTCATCGGCGAGAAGTACATCGTCACCGACAACGGGAAATGCATCTACAGCGTCACCGTCAGCTGGGGATTCGGATCGACCGCCTTGGCTTTCAACCCGATCTCGATCTCGTGGACTCCCACCACCGCCGGTTCTCACACGGTAACCGCGAAGTCGTACGGGACCTACGGCGTCCGATCCGATTCGTTCACCGTGAACGTCGCCGAGGCGCCCGCGGGCAGCACACCCAAGCCCGCCACCACCATCGGATGCGACGGCAGCGGCAGTTTCGGTGGCAGCTCCGGCTCCGGCAGCTCGGGCTCCTGAGATTTCCCATCACCGCGCCGGTGACTCCCACAGTCGCCGATCTCGCGTCGCACGCACGAACCAAGGATAGATATGAGCACAAACAGCACAGTTCGCCGCCGCATCGGCTGGAGCGTAACGGCATTGGCCGCGATCTCGACCACGGTGGCCATCGCCGCACCCCAGGCGTCAGCCGGCGTCGGCGTGCTGGTGGCACCGGACGAGCCCGTGGTGGCGGGAACCACGTATCGCATCGACATGGGGCTGGACAGCGACAGCGACGCGGCCTTCATCGGCGAGAAATACGTCGTCACCGACAACGGGAAATGCATCTACAGCACTACCGTCAGCGCGGGATTCGGATCCACGATGCTCAACAGTCCGCTCAGAATCCGGTGGACTCCCACCACCGCCGGATCTCACACCGTGACCGCGAAGTCGTACGGGACCTACGGCGTCCGATCCGATTCGTTCACCGTGAACGTCCTCGAAGCGCCGGCCGGCAGCACACCGAAGCCCGCCACGACCATCGGATGCGACAGCAGCGGCGGTTCCGGCGGCAGCTCCGGCTCCGGCGGCACCGGCTCCTAGATTTCGCGAGGCCCGCGGTGTCGGGCAATGCGTTGCACATGAGAAAGGCCCCCAACCGAAACCGGTTGGGGGCCTTTCGAAGTAGTCCCGACGGGATTTGAACCCGCGCTACCGCCTTGAGAGGGCGGCGTCCTAGGCCGCTAGACGACGGGACCTTGGACTTCCCGCGATCCGTGGACCGCGGCAGCTCCGAAAGCTTATCCTGCCGGGGCTCAGCTACCAAATCCGCAGCAAGCGGGGGGTTCGCACCGTCGAAAGGGTGTTGCCGGGACGGCCGGAAAAGATCGTTCTCGACCGTCCGCGACGATCACTTCCGGCGGATCGGGACCACGTACTCGCCCGCGCGCACCCCGGCCGCGCGATCGGTCAGCATCGGGATCCCGGTGTAGCGCCACCAGTGCAGCGAGACGACTCCGTCGCTCATGCCGCTGCCGATGCGGAAGCGCTCGACGGGGAAGTGCGCGGCATCGGTTGCCGGAACGGACAGCGGCAGTTCGGTGCCGATGATCTCGGCGATGGATTCCTCGAGGACGCGGCGCAGGTCGTACTCACCGTCGGGGATCGAGCGGCTACCGAGCTTTTCGTGCAACGCTTCCCACAGCCGGGGGTCGCCGCGTAACCCCCACCGCTCGGGCCTGCGTGTGAACAGCACATCGATTTTCACCACGGTCGAATACTCACAATCACTCGTCGTCGGGTGGAGCTCGGAAGTGGTTCTGCTGTCTAACCGTTCGATACGCCGGGTACGAAGGCGTGGTTCGACACGATGACGAACCGACCCCGAAAACCCGCGCCACACCGATCGATCCGTGCCACACCGGTCCGCCTGCCCCGGACCGACCGCCCCCGCGTCGAGCATCCCCCACCCCGCCTACTCGTAGTCGGGCGGCAGCTCGTCGAAGAACCCCGGTTCCTCGTCCGGCCAGGGCACGTCGTCGAAGTCCGGGGCGGACGGCGCCGAGCGCGCGGGTTGCCTTGCCGCGGCGGCCGATTCCCGCGCGGGCGGAGCCGAGCGCGGCGCCGACGCGCGAGCCGCCGCCGGACGGGCAGCTGCCGGGCGCGCGGGCGGAGCCTCGCGAACGGGCTCGGGACTCCCCTCGAGCAGCGTGCCGGCCTGGCTCGGGGCCGCACCCGTCACCACCTCGAGCACCCCCTCGCCGTACTTGGCGCGCTTGTTCTCACCGATGCCGGCGATCGCGCCCAGATCGGCCAGGGTGGCGGGCTTGCGGGCCGCGATCTCCCGCAGCGTCGCGTCGTGGAACACGACGTACGCGGGCACGCCCTGTTCCTTGGCGGTGGCCGCGCGCCAGGCCCGCAGGCTCTCGAACAGTCCCGCGTCACCGGGCGCGAGATCAGCGGTGGCCTTGGCCGCCTTGGCGGACTTGGAGGCTCGCGCGGTCTTCGTGCGTTCGGGCTCGCGGCGCAGCATGACCTGGCGGCCGTTGAACAGCACGTCGTTACTGGCCTCGGTGAGCGTCAGCACCCCATAGTCGCCGTGTACGGCGAGCAGCCCTTGCGCGAGCAGCTGGCGAATCGCGCCGCGCCACTCGATATCCCGCAGGTCCGCGCCGATGCCGAACACCTTGAGTTCGTGGTGCGCGTGCTGCTCGACCTTGGGATTGCGCTTGCCGATCAGGATGTCGACGATGTGCCCGGCGCCGAAGCTCTGCCCGCGTTCGCGCTTGAGCCGCAGCACCGTGGAGAGCACCTTCTGCGCGGGCACGGTGCCGTCCCACGCCTCGGGCGCGTTGAGGCAGGTGTCGCAATTGCCGCACGCCTTGCCCGCCTGCCCGAAGTAGGCCAGCAGCTGGGTGCGCCGGCACTGCACCGTTTCGCACAGCGCCAGCATGGCGTCCAGGTGCAGCTGTAGCTGCCGGCGATGGGCGGCGTCGCCCTCGGAGGAGTCGATCATCTTGCGCTGCTGCACAACGTCACTGAGGCCGTAGACCATCCAGGCCGTCGACGGCTGGCCGTCGCGGCCCGCGCGGCCGGTCTCCTGGTAGTACCCCTCCACCGACTTCGGCAGATCCAGGTGCGCGACGAAGCGCACGTCGGGCTTGTCGATGCCCATGCCGAAAGCGATGGTGGCGCAGACCACCAGCCCGTCCTCGCGCAGGAAGCGCGACTGGTTGGTCGCCCGCACCCGGTTGTCGAGGCCCGCGTGATACGGGACCGCGGGCACGCCGTTGGCGCTCAGGAACGCGGCGGTCTTCTCCACCGAGTTGCGCGAGAGGCAGTAGACGATGCCCGCGTCGCCGGCGTGCTCGCCCTGGATGAACGACAGCAACTGCTGTTCGGGCCGGTTCTTGGCCTCGATGCGGTACTGGATGTTCGGCCGGTCGAAGCTGTCGACGAAGTGTTTGGCGCCGGTCAGGTCCAGCCGCTGGGCGATTTCCTTGCGGGTCGCCTCGGTGGCGGTGGCGGTGAGCGCGATGCGCGGCACGTCGGGCCAGCGCTCGTGCAGCATCGACAGCGCCAGGTAGTCGGGCCGGAAGTCGTGGCCCCACTGGGACACACAGTGCGCCTCATCGATGGCGAACAGCGAGATCTTGCCGCGGTCGAGCAGTTGCGCGGTGGACTCGAGGCGCAGCCGTTCGGGGGCGAGGTAGAGCAGATCCAGCTCGCCGGCCACGAATTGCGCCTCGACCGTGCGCCGTTCGTCGGGGAACTGGGTGGAGTTGAGGAAGCCGGCCCGCACCCCGACCGCGTTCAGCGCGTCGACCTGGTCCTGCATGAGGGCGATGAGCGGTGAGACCACCACGCCCACGCCCGGGCGCACCAGAGCCGGGATCTGATAGCAGAGCGACTTGCCGCCGCCGGTGGGCATGAGCACCAGGGCGTCGCCGCCGGAAATCACCTGTTCGACGATTGCCCGCTGCGGTCCGCGAAAACTGTCGTAGCCGAATGTCTTCCGCAGAACCTGGTGCGCCGCAACACTTCCGGCGTCCTCGAGAGACTCACTGCCGACGACGGTTTCGACCTCCGGTGCACTCACGGCAGCAATCCTACGGACAGCCTCCGACGCGCAATACTCCCTTGGCAACTTCGCACCCCCGCGCACCCGGCCCGGCACGGACCGTTGCGTGCGGGATCACACCGAATACCCCGGCCCGCCTCGCACGATGCGAATCCACGAAAGACGGGCCCGGGTGCGGCAACTCATTCGCGCACGTAGTACCGCAGCGCCGCGTACGCCGCCAGCGCCGCGAATCCGACACCCACCGGCGTGATGATCATCGCCACCGTCGCGATGTCCTCGCTCGAGATCGGTGGCAGCACGTCGTCGTCGGCCAGCGACCCCAGCGCCTTGTTGATCACGAGCGGTTGCGCGACGAACAGCCCGGCCACCGCGAGCAGCGACCCGACGAGCGCTGCCAGCACCGCCTCGAGCAGGAAGGGCAATTGCGTGTACCACCGCGTCGCGCCGACCAGTCGCATGATGTTGACCTCGGTCTTGCGCGCCAGCGCCGCCACCTGCACCATGTTCGCGATCAGCAGCAGCGCGGCGAGCGCCTGCAGGGCCGCGAGGCCGAAGGCGGTGTTGCGGATCCCGGTGAAGAAGCCCACCAGCCGGTCCACGATGTCGACGTCGTTGAGCACCGTCATGACCCCGGGCCGATCGTGGAAGTCGTCGTAGATGGTGCGGTACTGGGTGACATCGTTCAGCTTGACCCGGAACGAGCCGGGCAGGCCGTCCTTGCTGACCTCGTCGGCGAGCCCCGGCTGATCCTTGAAGGTCGACTCCTTGACCTCCTTGACCGCCTCCTGGCTGTTCACGTACTGCACGCTCGCGACGTACTGGTTCTGCTCCAGATCCATCATGATCGACTTGCAGGGGTCCTGCGTGCAGTCCAGATCCCGCGAGGCCGAATCGTCGAGGTACAGCCGGATGGCCACGCGCTGGACGTAGTAGTCCTGGATCTTGTCCGCCAGCCGCACCGTCAGCAGACCGCCGCCGAGCATGGTCAGCGAGACCGCGGTGGTCAGGATCATCGCGATGGTCATGGTGATGTTGCGGCGCAGGCCCGTGAAGATCTCGCCGAACAGGAATCCCGCGCGCATTACCGCCCCACCCCGTAGACGCCGGTCTCGTCGTCGCGGACCAGGCGGCCGCGATCGAGTTCGATCACCCGGCGCCGCATGGCGTCGACGATGGTGTTGTCGTGGGTGGCCATGACCACCGTTGTCCCGGTGCGATTCACCCGTTCCAGCAACGCCATGATGTCCTGACTGGTCTCGGGGTCGAGGTTGCCGGTCGGTTCGTCCGCCAGCAGCACCAGCGGCCGGTTCACGAAGGCGCGGGCCAGGGCGGCGCGCTGCTGCTCGCCGCCGGAGAGCTCACCGGGCAGCCGATCGGCCTTACCCGCCAGACCCACCAGGTCGAGGGCCTCGGGCACCGCCCGCGAGATGAATGCCGCGGGTTTGCCGATCACCTCCAGCGCGAAGGCCACGTTCTGCTCGACCGTCTTCTGCTGCAGCAGCCGGAAGTCCTGGAAGACGCAGCCCATGCGCTGGCGCAGTTTGGGCACCTTGCGGCCGGGCAGTTTGTCCACTCGGAAGTCCGAGACCCAGACCTCGCCCGCGGTGGGCTTCTCCTCCTTGAGCAGCAGCCGCATGAACGTCGACTTGCCCGAACCGGAGGGTCCGATGACGAAGACGAATTCACCCTTGTCGATGTCGACCGTGACATTGTCCAGGGCGGGTCGCGTCGAGGTCTTGTAGGTCTTGGTGACGTTGCGCAGCGCTATCACGATTGGCCAGTGTAGCCAGGCGGTCGCGCCGCTCGGCCACACCGCGCGCGGGCGGGTCAGCGCGGCGTGGTAGCCGGAGCGTCCGGTAGATAGTTGCTGAGCATGGTGTTCACGATCGGCGTATAGCCCGGGTTCGCAGGTCTTTCCGGCTTGACGAACATGTAGAGCACGAACGTCGCGAGCCAGACCGTGATCAGGATCGCCGTGGACTTACGTGTTTTCACTCAAACCCTCCCGGCGGAGCGCCGCGGCCACCCGCACCCGCAGCTCGCGCCCCACTTCGAACTGTTTGCCCGGCAGTGTCCGGGCAACCATCTTGATGTTCATCTGGTCGACGGTGAGATCTTCGACACCCATGACGCTCGGCTCGTCGAGCAGCAGGGTCTTCAGCTTGCGATCGGCGAACGCCTTGGCGCCGACCTCCCGCAGGATCTCGTTGACCTTGTTGATGTCGGCGGTGGCGGGCACGGGGACGTCGATGGCCGCACGAGCCCAATCCTTCGACAAATTGGTCACTTTCACGATCTGACCGTTCGGTACCGTGATCACTTCGCCGTCCGCGCTGCGCAAGGTCGTGATCCGCAGCGTGACGTCCTCGACCGTACCCTCGGCGTCGACCGCGGATCCAGTCACCGCGATGCGCACGACATCGCCGAAACCGTATTGCCTTTCGGTGATCAGGAAGAATCCGGCGAGCAGGTCCTGCACGATGCGCTGGGCGCCGAAACCCAGCGCCGCGCCGATCACCGCGGCCGGGGCCACCAAACCACCCAGTTGGAATCCCAAGCGCTGCAACACTTCCAGCGCGACCAGGAAGTAGACCAGGGACAGCACCACCCAGGTGAGCACCTGGGCCAGCGCGTGTCTGTGCTTGGCCGCCTCGGTGCGCACCAGCGAATCGCTGCTGCGGAACGAGGCGTCGATCTTGCGGGTGATGCGGTCGCGCACGAAGGTCACCGCGCGCGCGAACAACATCGCGCCGACGATCAGCAGCACGATCTCGAGCCCGCTGGACCGGAACCAGTTACCCAGATCCGACCCGGTTCCCGCGGCGAGAATCGACGCACTGCTCATACTGCCTCCGTACTGTCTTGCCTCCGTCACGCTCGGGCCGTTCGCGTCCCGCGCGGCCCGGCAGGCTCCGGCGCTCGGTGCGCGTTCGGCACCGGGTGAGCCGCGAACACCGAAGTGCGGCAAACACACCCGAGGCACCACAGTACCGACTGTCACCGCCGTGCCCGGGCGGGTCCGCGGCACACACGGCCCGGCTCCCGCGCGTCGCGATACCCCGATTCGGGCGCGTCATGAGCCCGGGGTGTCGCGTATTACGCGGTGGCTTCTCGCATGCGCCACCTGATTCCACTTTCGATGAACCCGTCGATGTCACCGTCGAGCACCGCCGACGGATTGTTGACCTCGTAGTTGGTCCGCAGATCCTTGACCATCTGGTACGGGTGCAGGACGTAGGAACGCATCTGGTTGCCCCAGGACGCGCCCTCGTTGGTCTTGAGGGCGTCCATCTGGGCGCGCTCTTCCTGCCGCTTGCGCTCGAGCAGCTTGGCCTGCAGCACGCGCATGGCCGAAATCTTGTTCTGCAGCTGCGATTTCTCGTTCTGGCAGGTGACCACGATGCCGGTCGGGATGTGCGTCAGGCGCACCGCGGAGTCGGTGGTGTTGACCGACTGGCCACCGGGGCCCGAGGAGCGGTACACGTCGACGCGCACCTCGCCGTCCGGGATCTCGATGTGGTCGGTGGTCTCGACGACGGGCAGCACCTCGACCTCGGCGAAGGAGGTCTGGCGGCGGCCCTGGTTGTCGAATGGGCTGATGCGCACCAGCCGGTGCGTGCCCATCTCGACCGAGAGCGTGCCGTACGCGTACGGCGACTTCACCGCGAAGGTGGCCGACTTGATGCCCGCCTCTTCCGCGTAGGAGGTGTCGTAGATCTCGACGGGGTACTTGTGCCGCTCGGCCCAGCGCACGTACATGCGCATGAGCATCTGCGCCCAGTCCGCCGCGTCCACGCCGCCGGCGCCGGATCGAATGTTGACCAGCGCCTCGCGCTTGTCGTATTCGCCGGCGAGCAGCGTGCGCACCTCCATGGCCTCGACGTCCGCGTGCAGCGCGGACCGCTCGGCGTCGGCGTCGGCGATGGCGGCCGCGCGGGCGTCGCCCTCCTCGTCCTCGGCCAGCTCGTACAGCACCGGCAGGTCCTCGAGGCGCTGCCGCAGCCCCTGGACCCGGCGCAGTTCGGCCTGCGCGTGCGAGAGCTCGCTCGTGACGGCCTGGGCGTGGTCCTGGTTGTTCCACAGGTCCGGGTCGGCGGCCTGGTGCTCCAGCTCGTTGATCCGCCGGACCAGTTCGTCGATATCGAGCACCGACTCCACGGTCTTCAGGGTCGCGTCGAGTTCGGCCAGGTCAGCGGATACGTCAGGATGCACGGTGTTCAAGGCTACCGACTGCCCCGCCCACTCCACACTTCGACGCCCGGCTGCGGGTCGCGATGCACTCGCCGAGCGCGGGCGTCGGCCGCCGCGGCCGGGCGTGGATTCGCCGCCGAGCAGTCAACCGGCGGCGGGCGCGTTCCGAAACCGACTATTCCCCACCGAGTTCGACACCGTGTTTCCCATCTCTACAGGATAGGTAGCCGTGCAAGGGAAATTCTCTGTGCCACCGGCACTCTCACACCGCATCGGCGGCGATGCGATGATCGTTGCCGCGCTCAGTTCGCCGCGGCCGCGCTGAGGCGGGCCGCACGGCCCTGTCCGCCGGAGGATTCGAGCGTGCGGTCGTCCGGGCGGCGGAGGACCAGACTGTCGGACTGGCGGCCGATGAGCTCGTCCAGGGCGGTGGTGGTCGGCTCGTCGGCGGGGAGCTGGACGATCAGGCGCTGGTCGTCTTCGGCGGGGAGATCGAGGGTTTCATGGGCCAGGCGGAGCAGCCCGGCCTCGGGGTGGCGCAGGCGGGTGATGCCGGTCGCGTCGGGCAGGCTCGTGACGCGCGCGAGCCTGCCGGTGAACTCCTCGCCGGCGGCGTCGGCGAGCTCGTCGGCGATGGCGGCGACGGCCGGGTCCGAGCGGAACGGGCCGAACTTGAGGGCGGCCACCGTCTGATCGGCGGTGTGCTGCCAGTCGGGGTAGATGTGGCGGGCGCGGGCGTCGGTGAAGACGTAGCGCGGGAGGCTGGCGGGCAGGCCGTCGTCGAGCAGCCCGGTCGGGCCCATGAGGCGGCGGTAGCCCTCGGTGCAGGCCAGCACCTCCCCGGCGCGGTTGTGGACCGAGGCGGGCGCGGGTTCGAGCCGGTCGAGGATCGCGAGCATGGGCGCGCGCACCACCCGGGCCGGCTGCGGATTGCCGGTGCAGGTGAATCCGGGCGTCTGCGCCTTCACCAGGCGGTGCAGGTGAACGCGTTCGCTCGCCGACATGTTCAGCGCGTTCGCGATCGAGGACAGCACCGCCGAGGAGGGGTGCCGGTCGCGGCCCTGTTCGAGCCGGGAGATGTATTCGACGCTCACCCCGGCCAGGGCGGCGAGTTCGGAGCGACGCAGACCCGGCGTGCGACGGCGTGGACCGGCGGGTAGTCCGACATCCCCCGGTACGACCCCCTGGCGCCGAATGCGAAGAAAAAGGCCCAACTCGTTGTCGCTCACCCGAAAACGGTAGCAAGGCGCGCAAGGCGCAAAGTGGCCCTGGCACTGGGGATCTCGGCGTGTTGCACGCTCCGCGCCCGGTTCCCCGGGTGCGGGTCCGGGCGAGCCGCGCGGTCGCCGGGAGTTCGCGAGCGCGGTGGCCGGAAGTTCGCGAGGGCGATGACCGGACCCGCTCCCCCCGCGCCTCCCGAAGCGGGAAGTTCGCTGCCGACGCACCGGTGTTACCCGGAGGCGCTAACGTACCCCCGGTGACCGCCTACTCCGCTGATCTCGAACTCGCCCTGCGGCTGGCCGACGCGGCCGACGCCATCACCCGCGACCGGTTCGGGGCCCTGGACCTGAAGATCGACGCCAAGCCGGATCTGACACCGGTCTCCGACGCGGATCTGGCCGTGGAGCGCATGGTGCGCGAGGTGCTCTCCGCCGAGCGCCCCGGCGATCTGGTGCTCGGCGAGGAGTTCGGCGGCGATGCCGAATTCACCGGCCGGCAGTGGGTCATCGACCCCATCGACGGCACCAAGAACTTCGTGCGCGGCGTGCCGGTGTGGGCCTCGCTCATCTCGCTGCTGGAGGACGGCGTCCCGGTGGTCGGCGTGGTCAGCGCGCCGGCCCTGGCGCGGCGCTGGTGGGCCGCCACGGGCGCGGGCGCCTGGACGAGCTTCGAAGGGGCCGAGCCGCGGGCCATCTCGGTGTCCGGCGTCGCCGAGCTCGGCGCGGCCTCGCTGGCGATCTCGAGCCTGTCCGGCTGGCGGGCGATCGGGCGGCGCGCCAAGCTCATCGCGCTCTCGGACGAGGTGTGGCGGGTGCGCGGCTACGGTGATTTCTTCGGTTACACGCTGCTGGCCGAGGGCGCGGTGGATATCTGCACCGAACCCGAACTCTCGCTGTGGGATATGGCCGCGCTCGATGTCCTGATTCGCGAGGCGGGCGGCACGTTCACCTCGCTCGACGGCAATCCCGGACCGCACGGCGGCAGCGCCGTCGCCACCAATTCCCATCTGCAGGACCAGGTTCTGGCCGCGCTGGCCGCCTGACTCGTTTCGCGGCCGAATTGTGCCGCGCGCCAGAATATTCGGCGCCGATCCGGGGCTGCGGTCCCGGCATCGGTACGCCCGGAGGCGTTTTCACTCCTGCCAAGGGCAGGGTCTTTCAGATACTGCGTCAGCACCGCGCGAATTCGCCGGTGCGTGCGACCGATTCGGTCAGCCGCCGAGCGGGATGCGCACCGAACCGAAGTCGATGAACGCGCCGCCGGGGTTGGCCGAGCCGACGCTCACCGAGCCGAGGCCGATCTCGGTCTCGGTGTTCGGGCCGCCGGCGGACAGGCTCACGGCCACGTCCTCCAGTTCCACGGCCTCGGCCTGGGCGGCGGGAGCGGACAGGAACAGCGCGGCGGCGATCAGGCCGGTGGTGCCGAGCACGGTTTTCATGGGTTACCTCCATCAGACTTTCTGCGCACCCGAGGGCATCGGTGCCCCTGCACCCTAGCCCGCACACCGCCGCTCTGAAGCAGGTTTGTTTCACTAGACCCCAATCCGTGGGGCTGCGCCGCCGGAACCCCCGGACGACGGCCCGGAACGCACCGCGTCGACCTGCCGATTCGACAACCCTCGACGGTTGTTCTTACTCTGGAGTAAGATAGTCTTACTCTGGAGTAAGATTGCTGGGCAGGATCACCCTCCACACTCAAGAAAACTGGTGATTATGAGCACTCGAGACACCGCAAAGACGCGACGTCCTGATACTTCCGCCGTCGGCCTGAACCCGGTCAAGCGCGACTGGATGGGCGCGGCCATGCGTGTCATGACGACCATTACCGGGTCCGAACTGGCGGAGAAGTACAACCTGCGCAAGCCCATCGAGCGGCTGACGTACGAGGGCACCAAGACCGGCTTCCGCAGCCTCGGCGCCGCGACCCGCGTCTTCGAGAAGGTCGCCGGCGGCGGCGCGCCCAAGCGGCTGCCCGCCAACGAGTCCAAGAAGAAGGACTACTTCGACCTCACCCCGACCGACGAGCAGCAGATGATCGTCGAGACGGTGCGCGAGTTCGCCGAGGAGATCCTGCGCCCGGCCGCGTACGACGCCGACAATGCCGCCAAGGCGCCCCGCGATCTGCTGGAGCGCGCTTCGGAGCTGGGCATCACGCTGATCAACGTGCCCGAGGAGCTCGAGGGCGCCGCCTCCGAGCGTGGCGCGGTCACCAATTCCCTTGTGGCCGAGGCGCTCGCGCACGGCGACATGGGTCTGGCGCTGCCGCTGCTCGCTCCTTCCGGCGTGGCCGTCGCGCTGTCCCAGTGGGGCACCGACGCGCAGCAGAAGACCTACCTCGGCGCGTTCGCCGGGGAGAGCGTGCCGCAGGCCTCGGTCGTCATCTCCGAGCCGCACGCGCTGTTCGACCCGTTCGCGCTGCGCACCAAGGCCACCCGCTCGCCCAGCGGTTTCCGCCTCAACGGCGTGAAGAGCCTGGTTCCGGCCGCCGGTGACGCCGAACTGTTCATCGTGGCCGCCGAGCTCGACGGGCGCCCGGCGTTCTTCATCGTGGAGTCGGACACCGAGGGTGTGGTCGTGGAGGCCGATCCCAGCATGGGTCTGCGCGCCGCGGGCCTGGGCCGGCTGCTGCTGAACAACGTCGCCGTGCCGGCCAACGCCATCCTGGGCGAGGCCGAGACCGCCCAGCGCACCGAGGATTACGCCGATGCCGTGCGCCTGGCCCGCCTGGGCTGGTCGTCGCTGGCGGTCGGCACCGGTCAGGCCGTGCTGGACTACGTGATTCCGTACGTGAAGGAGCGGGAGGCGTTCGGCGAGCCGATCGCGCACCGTCAGGCGGTGGCCTTCATGGTCGCCAACATGGCCATCGAGCTCGACGGACTCCGTCTCGTGACCCTGCGGGGTGCGTCACGCGCGGAGCAGGGCCTGTCGTTCGCCCGCGAGGCGGCGCTGGCCAAGAAGCTGGCCACCGACAAGGGCATGCAGATCGGCCTGGACGGCGTGCAGCTGCTCGGCGGGCACGGCTTCACCAAGGAGCACCCGGTGGAGCGCTGGTACCGCGATCTTCGTGCCATCGGCGTTGCCGAGGGCGTAGTCCTTCTCTGACCCGACTTCTCAACGGAGAGACAAACTCATGATCAATCTCGAACTCCCCAAGAAGCTCCGGGCCAGTGCCAACCAGGCCCACCAGGTCGCCGCGGAGATCTTCCGCCCGGTGTCCCGCAAGTACGACCTGGCCGAGCACGAGTACCCGGTCGAGCTCGACACCATGGCCGCCATGATCGAGGGCCTGTCCGCCTCGGGCGAGCAGGACGTCTCGGGCGCCACCGGCGGCCGTAAGGCCGACGAGAAGGACGAGCACGCCACCGAGCTGCTCGGAAACAGCAACGGCGGCAACATGTCCGCGCTGCTGAACGCCCTCGAGACCTGCTGGGGCGACGCGGGCCTGATGCTGTCCATCCCCTACCAGGGCCTGGGCAACGCCGCCATCGCCGCGGTGTCCACCGATGAGCAGCTGAAGCGTTTCGGCAAGGTGTGGGCCGCCATGGCGATCACCGAGCCGTCCTTCGGTTCGGACTCGGCCGCTGTCACCGCGACCGCTGTTCTCGACGGTGACGAGTGGGTGCTCAACGGCACCAAGATCTTCGTGACCGCCGGTTCGCGCGCCACCCACATCGTGGTGTGGGCGTCGGTGGACAAGTCCGCGGGTCGCGCGGCCATCAAGTCCTTCGTGGTGCCGCGTGATGCCAAGGGCCTGACCGTGTCTCGCCTCGAGCACAAGCTGGGCATCAAGGCCTCGGACACCGCCGAGATCCGCTTCGAGGATTGCCGCATCCCCGCGGACAACATCCTGGGCAGCCCGGAAGTCAACGTGGAGAAGGGTTTCGCGGGCGTCATGCAGACGTTCGACAACACCCGTCCCCTCGTTGCCGCCATGGCCGTCGGCGTCGGCCGCGCCGCGCTCGAAGAGCTCCGCACGGTGCTCGAGGACGCGGGCGTGGAGATCTCCTACGACAAGCCCGCCAACAACCAGCACGCCGCCGCCGCGGAGTTCCTGCGCATGGAGGCGGACTGGGAGGCGGCGTACCTGCTGTCCCTGCGCGCCGCGTGGATGGCCGACAACAAGAAGCCGAACTCCCTCGAGGCGTCGATGTCCAAGGCCAAGGCCGGCCGGATGGGCACCGACGTGACCCTGAAGGCCGTGGAGCTGGCCGGCGTGACCGGCTACTCCCAGCGCACCCTCCTGGAGAAGTGGGGCCGCGACTCGAAGATCCTCGACATCTTCGAAGGCACCCAGCAGATCCAGCAGCTGATCGTGGCTCGCCGGATCCTCGGGCTGGGCTCGGACAAGCTGAAGTAAGTTCCGGCACAACGGGAAACCGGTGTGAGATCACGTGATCTCACACCGGTTTTCTTCGTTTCGGGACCCTGGACAGCCTGCGGCATCGCCACCGGATCGCTTGCGGCACCGCAGTTTCAGGCCGGCGAGCGCTGCGGACTCGAATTCATAAGCGCTTCCCAAGGTTCGGACAAGTCGCGCCGACCACACTGAACCGATGACGGGCTTTGTGACAGGGGCCTGCGGCTCGATCAACGGCCGCGGCGGCTTCGCGCCCGCGGGCGGCATGCTGCGGTCGTCGCCGCGCCGCCAGGCTCGAGCGGTCCGGAAAGTGCGGGGGTTCCATTGCTGCGAATAGCATCAGATCAGGAGCGGGAGCGTTATCGACGGCGGCTGCGGTGGCGGCAGCGGGGGGTCCTCGATCGTCATGTTCGCGGTCTCTATGCCTTCGATCGTGTTGGGGGGCATGATCGTTGCTCGGGTGGGCGGGGTGCTCGGCGACGGGGGAACGATCGTATTCCTGTCACTGTGGGCGCTTCTCGGGCTTCCGGTGCTGATCCTGGCCCTGATGGCCGAAGGGGTGCGGCCCGCTTCGGGCGCCCGCGACTGGACTTACGAGCAGGGCTACCGGCTCGTCCCGGCGTGGCTCGATGTCGCCGAGGCCGCGGGCGTTGTCGAGCCCGATTACGTGCTGGTGATGGACGAATCCACGGTGGTGCATGGTTACGCCCGGGGGCGATGGGTCGTCCAGGTGAGCAGCGAAGCCGTGCGACAGCTGCGAGAACCTCAGCTGCAAGGGTTGCTCGCGCACGAGCTCGGCCACCTGCTCAGTTCGCGCCGCGCCGGCTCATGGGCCGTGGCCGGGTGGTACGCGCTTCCCTTGTATGTGGTCCCCCGGCTGGCATTCGGCATCGCGCGAACTCCGGCCGAGTTCGCACGGCAGGGCGGGTTGCTGCGATTGCTGCTCCTTTGGGCCGCCACCGTGGTGTATTTCGGCACGGCAGCCTGGGTGCTGGTACTACTGCTGGGCCCCTTCCATGCCTTCGTCGCGGCCGTGCTGCTGTTCATGCAACTCCTTGCCACACTCGCGGCCTTTCGGTGGGACGAACGGATGGCCGACCGCGTCGCGGTCGATCTCGGCTTCGGCGACGGGCTGGCGGAATTACTCCGGGAGCACGGCCGCGATGCTTGCTTCGGCGTGGCGGTCCGCGCCGGCCGGCATCCGATTTCCGCACTGCTCAGCGCGCCGCTCTCGACCCATCCGCTGACACGAAAGCGCATCCGCGCGATCGAGTCTCGGATGAGCGCTCACACCCGAGCAGCCCGTTGACCTGTTTCTCGGCACAACTGCCGGCCGAGGCCGGGTCGATCTCGCACGCGCACCCGGGAGAGCGCAGCCCCGGGTGCGCGCTCGCCCGAGCGGCTCAGGCGCGGCGGAGCAGGCGGCGCAGGGCCTGTGGGAGGGGTTTCGGATCGCGTTGGGCGGGGGCGCGGAGGGACCAGGAGACCAGGGTCAGGGCCGTGAACACCAGGGGGCTGATCCAGCGGGCGGGCGGGTCGGAGACCGCTATGTGGGAGGCGGAGGCGCCGGCGTAGACGAAGACCAGGCCCGCGTAGGCCCATTCCTTCAGGCGGGGGAAGCCGGGGACCACCACCGCGCCTACCGCCAGGACCTTGGCCGCGCCGAGGATCGTGGCGAAGTACAGGGGGTACTGGATCTCGGCGAACGTGTCCTGGACGTAGGGGACGCGGGCCAGGTCCCAGTACGCGCCGACCACGGACTCGGTCAGGACCACGCCGGTCGTGGCCACGAAGGCGGCGAAGCGCAGGCGTTCGGGGGTGGTGCTGCCCGCCCACGAATTCAGCAGGCCGGTACGGGATTCGGGGGAGGGCCCGGCGGGGCGGGACAGCTGCTCGGTGCTCATGCTCATCTCTCCTAGCGCTCGTCGACGATCTCGCCGGTCTCGACGACGGCGTCGACGGTCAGCGCCATCGTCGCGTCGACCAGCGGAAAGCCCTGGGACGCACCGATCGCCGCGAGCATCTGCTCCGCCGAGTCCCAGCGCCAGGTGTCGGAGTAGCTGCCGTCCTCCAGCCGGGTCAGGCGGGTTTCGGTCAGGCCCGGGTTGTTCATGCGGATGCCGTTGATGAGGGTCGCGCGCTGCGCGATCAGGGCGTCGAGCCGATCGTCCTCGACGCGGTAGTGGTGAATTCTGATGACGGGCATGAAGATTCCTCGCTGTGCGCACGATGTTCCGGGAGATTCCTTCTCCCGCAACCTATTTGACAGCTCAATCCTGTTCCGGCGCGGACGCGGCGGGTAGTGCCGCGCGCACCTGTCCGGTATGCGATCGCACGGCCGGCACCGTGCAATCTGCATATCCGGGCACCGGAACAGCCGCGGTGAGCCGGAATTCGCCCGCCACGACGGCCGTGGTGAACTCCCCGCCCGCCTCGGTCACCCGGGCCCGCATGTTCCGCAGGCCCTGTCCCACACCGACGCCACCCGTGCCGACGCCGTCGTTGCACACGGTCAGCACCAGCCGGTCCCCGCGCACCCGGCACTCGATCCGGACCCGGGCAGCCGCGCTGTGCCGCAGGATATTGGTGACCGCCTCCCGCACCACCGGCGCGAGCACCGCGCCCGCTGACTCGGGCAGCGCCTCGTCCTGCTCCAGCCGCACCCGCGCCCCGTCCACGCCGACCGCCAGTGCCGCGGAACGCAATTCCTGCCCCAGTGCGCGCCGGGAGTCCGCCATCCGGCGGGCCTCACCGCGCGCCTCCGCGGCGATCCGCAGCGCCTCCTCGATCTCGGCCGCCGCCCGCCGCGGATCCCGCGTGATCAACTCGGCGATCAGATCGCTCTTGAGCGCCAGCACCGACAGCGTCAGCCCGAGCAGGTCGTGGATGTCGCGCGCCACCCGTAATCGCTCCACCTGCAGGGTGATTCGCACCAGCTCGGCGCGCGAGCGGTCGATGTCGGTGGACAGCCGCCAGAACCGCGCCAACCCGACCAGCACCAGCGTGGCCTCCATGGCGAGGATGACCCACCCCGCCCGCATCCCCAGCCGCTCGGCCGGTTCGGTGTAGGCCGCGCGCAGCGCGAACAATCCCGCCACCGCCGCCCACGCCCACGGCCCGCGCCGGGACAGCAGCACGGAGGCCGCGAGCAGAATCAGCCACACGCACCAGGAACCGCCCAGCCACGGCAGCGGAAGCAGCGTGATCGCCGCCTGCACCGCCAGCAACGGCGCGGCCCGGCGCGGCCAATACAGCTGGGCCAGCACCAGCGTCGACATGACGGCGCCACCGATCGCGATGAACGCCCGATGCTGCCCGCTCTCCAGCACCTGATTCACCGTCCACGACGCGAGACTGACCGCGAGGGTGAGCAGCGTCAGCCGGGGCAGCAACCGGGCGACCGGCTCGTGATCGCGCGGCAGCACCGTGACATCGCGGTGCAGCGCCGCCGTCGCGCGCACGGTCTCGGTCATCGCGCGCGTGGCGCGCGCCGCCTCGAGAACTGCCGCCCGCGCCCGGCCCGGCTCCGAATCCAGCTCGCGCCCGGCCTCGTTCAGCAGCGTCATGACGGCGGTCAGCCGTCCGCCCAGCGCCGCGCGCAGCCGCCCGGCCACCTCCAGCCGCTCCCGCGCGAGGGTCACCCGCGCCAGTTCGGCCCGGGTCGCGGTGAGCCGGTCCACGAGCGCGGGCAGGCGCAGCAGGCTGTACATGACGATCGCGATGGCGCCCGTGGTGAGCACGCCGTAGACGAAGGCGTGCGAATCCCCGCGCCAGCTCTCGCGCGCGAATCCCGCCCCCGCGACGATCAGGACGAACAACACCCAGCGCCACCGGGTCGGCACGCACCACAGCACCGTCACCGCCAGCAGACTGCCCTGGTAGGACGCCGATCCCCCGACCAGCGGAATCGGCAGGTAGGTCAGGGTGATCTGCGCGAGCAGCACCCACTGCCGGGTCGCGGCGCGCCGCACCGCCAGCACCAGCAGGCCGGCCTGGAACGCGCAGCCGCCCAGCGCCAGTGCGTCGGCCCCGCCCACGGCGAAGGACAGGGTGAACAGGATCAGGAAGAGGTATCCGATCGATTTCTGGAGCGGCGGCACGTCATTGATTGCAACCCGGGGAAGGTGTCGGGGGCAATCGGGGTTGTCGCAGAGGTGAACCACGGTGACGAGCGAAGAACGATCCGGGTGCTGGTCGCCGAGGACATGCGCCTGCTGCGCGAAACACTCGTGGCCGCCCTGGAACTGGAGGACGATATCGAGATCGTCGCCGCCCTGGACAGCGGAACGGCCATCGTGCGCACGGCGATCGCCGAGCGGGCCGACGTGGCGATCGTGGATATCGATCTGCCCGGCGTCGACGGTCTCACCGCCGCCGCGGAATTGCGCGAGCGCCATCCGGGATGCCGGGTGCTGATCCTGACCGCGCTGGCCAATCCCGCACATCTCAAGCGCGCCATGGATATCGGCGCGGGCGGGTTCCTGCTCAAGGACAGCCCCCGGCACGAACTGGTGCGCGCGGTCCGCACCGTCGCGGCCGGCGGCCGGGTGCTGGACGCGGAGCTGGCCTGTTCGGCACTGCGCATGCCCGCCAATCCGCTCACCGATCGAGAAGTCGAAGTGCTGCGCTGTTTCGCCGAGGGCGCGGACCCCCGCGACATCGCCGCGCGCCTGCACCTGTCCTACGGCACCGTCCGCAACTACCTCGCCACGACGGTCACCAAACTCCAGGCCCGCAACCGGGTGGACGCGGTCCGCCTGGCCACCGACTCGGGCTGGCTCTGAGCACGCGGCGAAATCCGCTCGGGTAACCCGATTTTCCGCTTACCCAGCCGATACATCGGGAGAATCTCAGCTTCATACACGGTGCCCACAATCGACGGATGTTGAACCCGGGCCCCACCGTCGCGGAGATTCTGGCGTCGCACGAGAGCGGTAGCGGCTCTCCCACCACCACCGCCGCGCGCGTGGCGGACGCGATCGGGGCGCGCGGTCAGGACGGCACCTGGATCACCCCCGAGCCCCGTGATCGCCTGCTCGCGGCCGCCGCCGAGATCGAGCGCAGGCCCGGCGCCCGCACGCTGCCGCTGTACGGGGTGCCCTTCGGGGTGAAGGACAGCATCGACGTCGCGGGCAGGCCGACCACGCTGGCCTGCCCCGACTACGCCTACGTGGCCACCGAGACCGCGCCCGCGGTGCAGCGCCTGCTCGACGCGGGCGCGCTGTACGTCGGCAAGACCAACCTGGACCAGTTCGCGACCGGTCTGAACGGCACCCGCACCCCGTACCCCGTGCCGCGCAGCGTGTTCGGCGGCGACCTCATCTCGGGCGGTTCGAGTTCGGGCTCCGCGCGGGCGGTGGCGCTGGGGCAGGTGCCGTTCTGCGTGGCCACCGACACCGCGGGTTCGGGCCGGGTTCCGGCCGCGCTCAACGGCATCGTGGGCTGGAAGCCGTCGCGGGGTCTGATCAGCACCGTCGGCCTGGTCCCGGCCTGTAAATCCCTGGACTGCATGACATTGATGGCCTCGAACGTCGAGGATCTGGACCGCGTCTTCGCGGTGATGGCGGACCCGGACCCCGCCGATCCCTGGAGCCGGGCCCGCGGTCCGCGCTTCACCGGGGATCGGCTGCGCGTCGGGCTGCCCGCCCCGTCGGAGCTGGAGTTCTTCGGCGACGAGGTGTTCCGGGCCGCGCACCTGGGCATGCGCGATCGCCTCGCCCGGCTCGGATTCGATTGCGCGCCAACCACCCTGATCCCGTTCCTGGATGCCGGCGCGCTGCTGTACGAGGGGCCGTGGGTGGCCGAGCGCCTGGTGGAGTTCGACGACTTCCTGACCCGCAAACCCGAATCCATCCTGCCGGTGGTGCGCGAGATCTTCACCGGCGCACGGCGTTTCGACGCGGTCGACGTCTTCCGGGCACAGCAGCGACTGCAGGAGCTGAAGGCGGTCGTGGCCCGGGTCTGGACCGACATCGACGTGGTCATGGTGCCGACCATCGGCACCACCTTCACCGTCGCCCAGGTCGAGGCCGATCCGATCGCCACGAACACCGTGCTCGGGCACTACACCCACTTCGGAAACCTGTTGGACCTCACCGCCATCGCGGTCCCGGTCGGCAGCACCGCGGACGGCAGGCCGCTCTCGGTCATGATCTTCGGCCCCGCCCTGGCCGACGACACCGTGCTCGCGGCCGCCGCCCGCATCCTCGACGAGCCGCGCCCCATTCCCGGGCACGCGGATTTCCGGCTCGCACAGAGAGAACGACGATGACAGCGGTTCAGTACATTCCGGCCCAGCCGGCGCCCTTCGAATTCACCCCGGCCGCCACCGCGCTGCTCGTCATCGACATGCAGCGAGACTTCCTGCTGCCGGGCGGATTCGGCGCGAGCCTGGGCAACGACGTCGAATTGCTGCGGACGGTGATCGACCCGCTGGCGCGACTCATCGCCGCGGCCCGCGCGGCCGACATCCCGGTGATCCACACGCGCGAGGGCCATCTGCCCGATCTCTCGGATTGCCCGCCCTCGAAACTGCTGCGCGGCAACCCGACCCAGCGCATCGGCGATCCCGGCCGGTTCGGTCGGTTGCTGGTGCGCGGCGAGTACGGCCACGACATCATCGACGAACTCGCCCCCGCCCCGGGGGAAGTGGTGATCGACAAGCCCGGCAAGGGCGCGTTCTACGCCACGGAACTCTCGGCGGTGCTCGCCGCGCGCTCGATCGACTCGCTGCTGGTCACCGGCGTGACCACCGAGGTGTGCGTGCACACCACGGTGCGCGAGGCCAACGACCGCGGCTTCGAATGCCTGGTCGTCTCCGATTGCGTCGGTTCGTATTTCCCGGAATTCCAGCGCGCCGGGCTGGAGATGATCGCCGCCCAGGGCGGGATCTTCGGCTGGGTCGCCGATTCCGCGGCCGTCATCGACGCGCTCGCGAGGACCGCACCCGCGGCGAGTCCCTCCGCCGTCGCCCCGTAGTACCGCTCGACCAGGCTCAGTGAACAGGAAACACCATGTCCGCCGATACCCGAACCCCCGACGAAACCGGTTCCACCGCAACGCTGTCGCTGCCGTGGTGGACCCGCGGCGACACCAACGCGTTCTTCGGTCTCTCCTTCAACATCCTCGTCAACGTCCTCACCCTGACCACGCTGTCCATCGCGGTGGTGAAGATCCCGAGCGGCGATGTGCTCGGCACGGTCCTGCCCGCCCTGGGTGTGGCGCTGGTGCTGGGGAACCTCTACTACATGGTGCTGGCCCGCCGCCTCGCCCGGCGGGAGAACCGGGACACGGTGACCGCGCTCCCCTACGGTCCCAGCGTCCCGCACATGTTCATCGTGGTCTTCGTGGTCATGCTGCCGATCTTCCTGAAGACCGGTGATCCGCTACAGGCCTGGTCGGCGGGCCTGGCCTGGGCGTTCATGATCGGCGTCATCGTCATGATCGGGGCCTTCGTCGGGCCCTTCATCCGCAAGATCACCCCGCGCGCGGCCATGCTCGGCACCCTGGCGGGCATCTCCATCACCTTCATCGCCATGCGCCCCGCCGCCCAGATGTGGGAGGCGGCGTGGATCGGGCTGCCGGTGCTGGCCATCATCCTGATCGGCTTCTTCACCGATGCCAAACTGCCGGGCAACATCCCGATCGGCCTCGTCGCGCTGCTGGTCGGTACCGCCATCGGCTGGATCGGCGGGTACATGTCCGCGCCCGATGTCGCCCAGGCGGCCCGGGACATCGCGCTGGGAATGCCCGACCTGCGCCTGGATCTGCTCGCGGACGGACTCGGAAACCTGGCGCCGCTGCTGGCCACCGCGATTCCGCTGGGCGTCTACAACTTCACCGAGGCCATGAGCAACGTGGAGAGCGCGGCCGCGGCCGGGGACAACTACAACCTGCGCAGCGTGCTGCTGGCCGACGGCTTCGGCGCGATAATCGGCTCCGGCTTCGGCTCGCCGTTCCCGCCGGCGGTGTACATCGGTCACCCCGGCTGGAAGGACGCGGGCGGGCGCACCGGCTACTCCCTGGCCAGCGGCGGCATCATCGGATTGATGTGCCTGCTGGGCCTTTTCGGACTCCTGGCGACCCTGCTGCCGATTCCGGCGATCGTCCCGATCCTGCTCTACATCGGATTGCTGATCGGCGCGCAGGCGTTCCAGGCGGTGCCGCGGCTGCACGCGGTGGCGGTGGTGGCGGCGCTGCTGCCCAATCTCGCCGAATGGGGTGTGGGACAGATAGACAACGCGCTCGCCGCGGCGGGCACCTCGGCGAGCACGGTGGGTTCCGCGGCGCTCGGGCAGGCGGGCGTGGTCTACGACGGGCTGAAGACCCTCGGCGCGGGCGCGGTGCTGGCCGGACTGGTGCTGGGCACCATCGTGACCTTCATCCTGGACAAGCGATTCCGGGCGGCGGCGTTGGCCGCGGCCGTCGGCGCGGGGCTGAGCTGGATCGGTCTCATCCATGCCGCCGAGGTCGACTGGGCGGCCGCGCCGCAGGTGGCGCTGGGCTACCTGTTCTTCGCGGTGGTGTGCCTGGGCTGGTCCGTGCTGCCCGCGGCCGCGACGCCGGACGCGGATCCGCCCGCGGCGGAGGCGGCGCCGGCGCCCACCTCGCCCACGCCGACGGTGTCCACGGCCGCCGCGCCCGATGCGTCCGCGGCCACGCCACCGCCGGACACGACCGCCGATTCCGCCGACCTGCCCCTGGCCGCCGCGACCACCGACTCCGCTCCCTCACCATCGGAGTCGGCGCCGGCGCGGGCCGCGTCCACACCGACCGAGTCCTCGTCCTCGTCGGTCTGAGCACGCCCGCGCCACCGCGACGCCCTTTTACCCCCGAGTCGGGCGGGACATCCGCGTAGCCCCGGTCGCCCGACCGCCGCGTTCCGTAGGGCGACCTGCCGTGGCCGGCCCG
>NZ_JBSHMS010000046.1:0-47900 GCF_053645575.1 Nocardia sp. NPDC055321 | reverse complement strand
ATGGTACTGCACTCGACAGGGTGTGGGAGAGTAGGTCACCGCCGGAACATCATTCGGGAAGACCCCCAGCGAAAGCTGGGGGTCTTTCTCGTTTCCGGACACGAAAGCTAGAGCAGGGTCAGCTGATCCGGGCTGACACTCGCCGGCATCCGCGGATGCCAGGTCCCCAGCACTTCGAACTGTCTGCGTCGCCCCGCGTGATTCCCGATGAAGAAGTAGAGATCCCTTCCGGGATCACACATCTCGCGCTCCCACTTCGCGCGCAGCCGGCGCCCGGCCTCCTCGGCCCCGTAGTCGCGTATCAACGCCCTGCCGTCCTGGCCGAGCTCCCAGTCCAGGCACAGCTGTTCATGCCCGCGGCACGCACCGTCGGTACATCGATACCGGTAGCTGAGCCGGAAGGGCATCGGCTCCATCAACGCGATCTCGTCCCCGAAAAGGCTCGGCGTACTGACCGCCTCGATCTTCGCCAGATGTCGTGAAGCCCAAGGTGATCCGTGCTCGACCACCACCCTGTCGACATACGGTTTGACGAGTCCCATCGACGGCGCGGCCTCCCCGCCCGTCCGCCCCAGCGAGTTCGGCCGCAGCAGCTGACAGGCACTGGTGGCCCCGATCAACGGCCCGATGATCTCCCGCCGCTTGCTCCATTGCCGCCCATCCGCTTTCACGGACCCGGCAACGGTCAACGACAGCGCGTCCGGCCGATACGACTCCGGCCGCGGATCCCGCTCGCTGTCCCTGCGAATATCGACGTCGACGATGTCGTACTTCTGGAACCGCGAGTACTCCTCGGCCGTCCGAAACCGCATGGGATACAGCCGAATCCACGATGGCGCCCCCCGATCCAGCCGAACCCCCGCGACGGCGGTGACCTCCCCGTCCGCCTCCGAAGTAGCCGGATACGTCTTGACGGTGATCAACACCCGCGCCCGCTCCACCCCTGACGCCATCACCTTCACCTCCCCACGGTCGAGCCCCGCGTCCGCGGTCCGAATTTCCGTTCCCCGAACCATTCACGCTGGGCATTGCCCAAGTAATACCCCACCGGTACGACACCACCCGCGCCCCGAATACCTGAGAATCTGCCCACCAACCTGCGACCGCCCCACTCACGGATCCCGTTCTCTTGACATGATGTCGGTGTGCGCATTCTTCTCGCGGTCCTCATAGTCTTCGCCGGGCTCGCCGTGGCAGCCGATTTCGGCGCCGCCGCCTACGCCGAGAAGGCCGCCGCCGAGACGATGCGCAACACCGCGAACCTCGGCTCCGACCCCCACGTGGACATCCAGGGCTTCCCCGTCCTCCTCCACGCGGCCACCGGCAAATACAGCAAGATCGTCGTCAAGGCGGATCAGGTGGGCAACGAGAAGTTCGGCTTGGTCGACGTAGAGGCCACCCTGGAAGGCGTGGAGATCCCGCTCTCCGACCTCGCCGACCGCGTCCTCCACAAACTCCCCGTTGACCACCTCGAAACAACGGCCCGCTTCAGTGCCCTCCGCCCCCTGGCCCTGGTGGACGTAGCCGGCCTCCTCCCCTTCGGCGTGATACCGACCAGCGTCCGGATGGACGGCACGACGATCGTCGTGACCGGCAGCGGCGACAATGTCCTCGTGGACATCGACGCGCTGAAGGGTAAGAAGTGACGGTCCTCTCGACGTGAGGGTCCAGCTCGCATGACAGTCAGCGTCCGGACGGGCACGGCCACTTCTGCCGTGCGATCGGGCTCTACGGTGCGATCGAAGCGCGCAGTACGCGCGAGGGCGTCGGGCCGAAAGCCTCGCCGATCCGCGTGAGGTCGATCGGGGGTGCGACGAGATCCGCCCACGGATAACGTTCGCGGGTGCGTTCGAGAAATTCGACGGCCCGCACCAGGTGTCGCGACTCGTAGTTGTGCACCCCGGTGATGGTGAGCCACTGTCGCACAATCGATTCGGGATCCACGGCCACCATCGGACCGGGTTTGACCGTCCCGGCGAGCACGAAGACGCCGCCGATCGCGAGCCGGGGCAGGGTTTCGCTCACCGCGTCGGTGGATCCGGTGAAGTCCAACGCGATGTCGACCTCACCCCCGTCGTCCGGCCGCGCGCCGAAGAGGGCGGCGTGGCGCAGGCGGTTCGGATCGATATCGATGATCCGCACTGCGGCCCCTGCCTCGTGGCACGCGGCTGCGGCACTGATTCCGAGCATTCCCGCCCCACACACCAGTACTCGGCGGCCGGCGAGCGGACCGGCGGCCTCCAGCGTCGCCATGACGGTGGCGGTCGCGCAGGCGGCCGGGGCGGCGACGGCGTCCGGCATCGCGTCCGGGACGCGAGCGAGAGTCGTGCCGACCGGGAGCACGATGTGTTCGGCGTAGGAACCCGACAGCGGCCAATCCCCGTCGAAGGGTTCGTGACCCACCTTGCGGACCAACTCGCACTTCGCGCTGAGCCCGGATTCGCAGCGGGGACAATGACCGCAGGTGACGGTGACCGACCACACGACTCGGTCGCCGACGGTCCACGGGGAATCGTGGCCGACCCCGACGATCTCGCCGACGGCCTCGTGTCCGAGTATCGACGGGCAGGGCCCGGGGCGTCGCCCGGCGACCGTGTGCAGGTCACTGCCGCAGACCGTGGCGAGCCGGACGCGCACCAGGCATTCGCCCGGTCGCAGCTCGGGGATGGGGACCTGCCGCACTCGGATCCCGTCCACGCTCCAGACGGCCGCGCGGGTCACACGAGTTGGGAGCGAATCCATCCCGAGAGCCTTTCGATGGCGTAGACGATGACGAAGATGACGAGCACGATCGCGCCGGCGACCTCGAAGTTCAGGGTCCGGATGGACTCGAACAGCAGGAAGCCGATGCCGCCCGCGCCCACGATGCCCAGGACGGTCGAGGTGCGTACATTGACATCGAGGAGATAGAGACTCGCTCCCACCGCGGCGGGCAGTGCCTGCGGAATCACCGCGGCGAACAGGGTTTTCCACCAACCGCCACCGACCGACCGGATCGCTTCCAACGGTCCCGGATCGATTTCCTCGACCGCGTCCGCGACCAGTTTCGCCAGGAATCCGATCGAGCCGATGGCCAGCGCACACGCACCCGCGATGGGCCCGAGTCCCAGCGCGGCCACGAACACCACGGCCAGAATCAGTTCCGGCACCGAGCGCACCACCAGAATCCAGGTGCGAGACACCCAGTACACGACCGTGTTCGGTGCGATATTGCGAGCCGCGAGCACTCCGACGGGTATCGAGAGCACCACGCCGATCGCGGTGGCCACCACCGCTATGGCGACGGTTTCCGCGGCGGCAGTGAACAATTCGGTGCCGAGCGCGTCGAAATCGGGTGGCACGAGCCTGGTGAAGACCTCGAGCGACGGTCCGACCCAGGTGAACAATCCGCGGGGGTCGATCTCGAGCACGATCAATGCTGTGCCGCAGGTCGCGAGCAGGAGCAGCGCGAACCCCGTCCGGATCATCCGATCCCGCCGTGGCACCGAGCGCGCGGGGTGCAGCAGTACTCGCCGAATCGCGATGGCCAGCAGCTCCATCGCCGTGATGAGGACCAGAATGACGCCGACGATGCCCAGGGCATCGGGGTAGAGGAGCCCGCGCAGCGCGTCCTGCAGAGCGAATCCGATGCCGCCGGCGCCGACGAACCCGAGTACCACCGACATCCGCAGGTTGATGTCGATTCGATACACGAATGTCCCTATCCAGGAGGGAACGACTTGTGGCACAACCGCATTGAGCATTTCGCGGAAGTAGCCCGCGCCCGTGGCCCGCACCGCCTCTCGGGGTCCCTCGTCGGTCTGCTCGATCGCGTCGGCGAACAGCTTGCCCAGCATCCCGATCGAATGCAGTGCGAGCGCGAGGATTCCGGGCAGTACGCCGATTCCGAGCGCACGCACGAACAGCACCGCGAACAGCAAATCCGGCATGGCGCGGCAGAAGGTGATGAATCCACGCGCCACCGCGTACACCGCCGGATGGGGCGAGGTGTTGCGGGCCGCCAGAAATGCCAGCGGTGCAGAGGCGATGGCTGCCAGCACCGTGCCGAGCACCGCCATCAACAGTGTCTCCAGCCCCAATGTCGCGATGCGGGCCGGCTCGTCCAGTCGCGGGGGCAGCATTCGATTCAGCAGCGCCCCAACCTCGTCGGCGCCTTCGATCAGGGCGGCCGGGGCGAAGTCGATGAACGATGCGGAGGCGACGGTGGCGAGCACGGCCCCGACCGCGAGCACCGGCAGCCGGTACCGCGCCACACCCCGGCGGCGACCGGGGGTGGCGGTCGCCGCGGGCGGGCCGGTGAGCAGGGCTTTCACGACGGTTCCGCGGGCACAGCCGCGGCGGGATCCACCCGCTGATAGATGGCCATCACGTCGTCGCGGCTCATTCCCACTGCGGCCCGGTCCAGGACTTTGCGGCCGTTGCGCAGCCCGACCAGCCGGTGCGCCCAGCCCAGCGCCACGTCGACCTGATGCAGTGTGCACACCACGGTCAGCTTCTCCTCGATGCAGACCCGGAACAGCAATTCCATGACGATCCCGGCGTTCTCCGGGTCGAGGGAGGCAACCGGTTCGTCGGCCAGGACCAGCGTCGGCTTCTGCATGAGGGTGCGGGCGATCGCGACCCGCTGCTGCTGACCGCCCGAGAGCGTGTCCGCGCGGCGCTCGGCCAGGTCGGCCAACCCCACCCGGTCCAGATGCGTGAGGGCTTCGGCACGCATGCGCCTGGGATAGGTCAGTGCCCCGTAGCGCGGCAGGGTCAGCTGCCCGAGACCGCCGATCAGGACGTTCTCCAGGCAGCTGAGCCTGCCGACGAGATTGAAGTGCTGGAAGACGAACCCGATATCGCGGCGCATCTCGCGCAACCGGCGCGGTGTCGCGGTGTCGACCCGGACTCCGCCCACCTCGATCGCTCCCGAGGTGACGGGATGCAGCCCGTTTACACAACGCAGCAGCGTCGACTTCCCGGAACCGGAAAGTCCGAGCAGCACGAGCAATTCGCTCTGGCGCACGTCCAGTGAGACGCCATCGAGCGCGACGGTGTCGCCGAATCGTTTGGTGACATCGCGGATGGAGACGGCCACTTGGTCGCCCGCCACGGCCGGATGTTTGAGATCGCGCTGGGACATGGCTCAGCCCTTGCACTTCTTGGAGCCGGTGACCTGGCAGACATGGCGCACGCCGTTGTAGGCGGAATCGTCGATGGAGACCACGCCCCAGGCGCGCTCGTCGGTGATCCGGCAGTCCTTGCCCGTGCAGTATCCGGCGGCCTGCAGCTTGTCGGCATCGACCTTAGTGGTGAAGATTTCGGTGAGCTTCGCGATGGTCTCGGCGCCGAGGGCGTCGTTGGCGGCGAAGAGCGATCCGGCGATCATCTCCGACTTCCAGACGGTCTTGAGCTGACCGGGCTGCAGGTCACCCTTTTCGATCATCGTCTTTTCGACCATGGTGTCGAAGGCGAACCCGGCGTCGCAGTCACCCTTGGCGATGGCCAGGGCGGAGGCATCGTGACCGCCGGCATAGATGGGTGTCATCGCGGCCGAGATATCGCTCTCCGCACCGGATTTGATGACTCCGGCCTCCATCAGCCCGGCGGTCGGGTAAAGGAATCCGGAGGTGGAGCTGGGATCGACGAAGCACACCTTCTTGCCGGCGAAGTCCTTCAGCCCGTTGATGTTCGCCGCATCCGAGCGAGCCAGTCCGTAGGACTGGTAACCGGGCGGCGTGCCCTGGTTCTTGATCACCGCACCGAGCGGGGTGATGGCGGCGCCGTTGGTGCGGGCCACGACGTAGGCGAACGGGCCGAAGAAGGCCAGATCGACGTTCTTCGCGATCATGCCCTCCACCACGCCCGCGTAGTCCGAGGCCTGTTTGAACTCGACCTTCGCGCCGGTTTCCCGTTCGAGCAGCTTGATCAGCGGCTCGTAGCTGGCGCGCATGTCGGTCGAGTTCTCGGCCGGAACCGCTGCCAGCGTGATGGTTTCGGGGAAGCCCTGCGCGGTGCGAGCGTTCTCGGAGTTCGAGGTCGAACACGCGGACATGAGCAGCGTGAGTGAGGCGGCGAGCCCGACGACGGTGAGGGCGCGGCGGCGGAGTGTGGTCTTCATGGCGGGGTCGTTCCTTTGTTCCGAGCTGAATCGCGTACCGGGGAGGCGGTGCCTAGAACGATGAGCCTTGGTATAGACCAAGGCGTGCCCTGTGGTTGATCGGCAGGTGAACAGCGGTTTACCTCTTGGTCTATACCACTGGTATGTACCACCAAGTGATAGCCTTGGTTCATGACCGCGACCGAAGCTCCTCGCGTCCTCAAGCATCAGGTGATCCGTGCTCGCCTGGACGAATTGCTCGACGGCATGACCCCCGGCGAATCGTTTCCCGCAGAGCGTGAGATCGCCGAACGCTTCGACGCCGCCCGGGAGACCGTGCGCCAGGCCATGCGAGAACTGTTGGTGGCCGGTCGAATCGAGCGCCGAGGCCGCACCACGATCGTCGCGCGCCCCAAGGTCTCGCTGCCGTTGGCCATGGGCTCCTACACCGAGGCGGCAAAGGCGAACGGGCTCAGCACCTATCGGCTGCTCGTCGCCTGGACCCCGCTCGAGGCCGACGCCCACTTGGCGGAGCGGCTCGAGATCCCCGAGGGCGGGCCGGTGATCCAGTTGGAGCGCGTGTTCATCACCGACGGCGTCCGCGTCGGCCTGGAGACCACGAAACTCCCTGCCCACCGCTATCCCGGTCTGGTGGAGACCTTCGATACCGAAACCTCGCTGTACGCCGAAATCCGCAGTCGCGGAATCGAATTCGAGAAGACCGTGGACAGCATCGAGACCACCAACCCCGACGCCCGCGAATCAGCCCTGCTCGTGGTCGATGCCCGCACGCCGATGTTTCTGCTCAACCGTGTGTCCTATGACCAGCACGGTGTGCCCATCGAACAGCGCCGCTCGCTGTACCGCGGCGACCGCATGACGTTCACGGCGGTCATGCACGCGAATTGAGGGGTTGGCGGAGGATGTTCGACGGGCTTCCTTTCGCTCTCCTGCCTGGGGATTGCGTGGCCGTCGGCGCCCGTCTGCAATCATTCAGGCTGTTCGCTGGCTTTTGAGTGGTTCACGGGGAGGTTGTGTCAGTGGTTGATGGCTTGGGCAGAGTGCGGGGGGCCATCGCTGTCGCGATGCTCGCGGTAGCGGTCGTCTCCTGTGGGACAGGCGAAACCGACTCCCCGGCCGCGCCGGTCGACGAACGAATGGCCGTGTACAACGACCCGTGCACAATGCCGAGCGCGGCGCTGACACCCGCGGGCCTGCTCGACGCGGACAAGCGGCCGGGAACCACGGGCGTCGAGTTCAACGGGTGGAAGGGCTGCGCCTGGCAGTCCACCACCGAGGGGCGCACCTTCTCGATGTATACCGGACCGCGCAAACTCGGCGATTTCCAATCGGATCCGATGTTCGCGCAGTCGTACACCCCCGCCGAGGACACCACGCTCGGTGGCCGTCCGGCCAAGCTGTTCACCATGTCGTTCGATCCGGACCGGCGCGCGGTGTGCGCGGTCGGCGCCGAGACGTCGACGGGCATGGCGGTGTTCCAGACGTTCGGCCTCCCGGCCACGGGCGATGAGCCGTCGGGGGACATGTGCGCCGAAGTTGTCAGGGTCGGCACGGCGCTCATCGATCAACTGCCCGACGCCGATTCGGCCCCGGCGCCCGTGGAAACGACCGCGGCGGTCCGCTCCGAGTCCGATGTCCTCGCGATCTTCGGCAACGTGGACCCGTGCACCCTGGTGACCCCGGCCGAGGTGGAACAGATGACCGGCACCCCCGGCCTGTCCACGAATCGCACCTTCGACATCCCGAGCAAGACCGTCAGCTGCGACTGGGGCGGCGAACGTCCCGTGCTCCAGATCGACTTCCACGGCCTGATCAAAGACGACTACACCATCACCCCGCCGAACGACCGCAGTAGGGAAGTGGGTGCGAGGATCGGCCGCGCCGTCGACCTCTCCGGCTACGACGCGACCGATTGCATGGCGATGACCCTGTACCAGGACCCCCGCCGGATGGTGTTCATCCTCATCGACCCGCTGGGCGACGAGAAGGTGGAGGGCGGCGTCTGCGGGCGCGCCCTGCCGACGATAGAAAGCGTTCTCGGCGAACGTATTTCCTGGCCGTAGCGGCCGGATCGGTCCCAGCGTGCGGCGGTGTGCCGGGCTCCCCGGATCGACCGAACTCACTCGGCGATTGACCTGACGATGATGCATTGAGAAGCTTCAGGTTCCATTTGCTCAATCCGAGGGAGATCGACAATGACCATCGACGACGGCAACCCGGGTGATCCGGCCACCTACTCCACGATCACCTACGCCGTCGCGGATGCGATCGCGACGATTACCCTGAACCGCCCGCACGCCCGCAACGGCTTCACCCTGACCATGGCCGACGAGCTCGGCGCCGCCCTGACCGCGGCCGACTTGGACGACTCCGTCCGGGTCATCCTGCTCGCCGCCGCCGGCGACTACTTCTGCGTGGGAATGGATTTCGCGGAGCCCTCGCTCGGCGATGTCACCGACCCGGACTGGGACGAGCCCTCGACCCGCGTCGCCCGCCCGATGGTGAACTCGAACAAGCCGGTGATCGTGGCGATCCAGGGCGCGGCGGTCGGCGTCGGCATCTCGATGACCCTGGCCGCCGACTTCCGCCTCGCGAGCGAGGACGCCCGCTTCGGCTTCGTGTTCGCCCGCCGCGGCCTGTACCCGGAAGGCGGCTCGACCTGGTTCCTGCCCCAATTGGTCGGCCTGGCGAAGGCGAAGGAGTGGATGCTGACCGGCCGCCTCTTCGATGCCAGGGAGGCGTTGTCGGCGGGCCTGATCACCAGCACCCACCCCACCGCCGATCTCCTTCCCGCGGCCTACGCCCTGGCCCGCGATCTGGCGGTGAACGTCGCCCCGACGTCCGCGGCCCTGATCCGCCGTGCGCTGGTGGCCATGACCGCGGACGGCGATCCGGAGGCGGCGTTCGCCCTCGATAAGAAGTCGATCCCGCACGCGACGACCAGCCCCGATCTGGCGGAAGGCATCTCGTCGTTCCTGGAGAAGCGCCCGCCGCGGTTCACGGGCGTGGCGCGCCTTGATCTGCCGCAGCTGGGCGACTGGTTGGGGGAGTAGCTCGGGGCAATGTGTGCGCTGGATCGGCATCACGACGGTTCCGGTTGCCGCCGTGGTCGACATCCCCTGGCCGTGGTGAGATGCCCGTTCGACTACTTACCCGGCACCGGGCTGGGTGGCTGCTGTACGAAGGGCTCAGGCATGAACGGCAGGCAGGTTTCGTCGTCGTTGGGCTGCGGTCGTGGACGTGGAGAGCCGTTGTGGTTCGCAGATACGACCAGTAGGCGCGGAGTGTCGGCGGTCTCGCCGGTACCTGACTTTTCTTGTGTCAGTGCGACATTCGACTGGCGTGCGGAGTACCGCCGTTCCGGTGTGCTCAGTTCCAAAGCGCCGTCGGCGCCCCGGCTGTACGCGCCGGGGGTGTCGTAGTCGCAGTAGGTGACGACCCAGTGATTTCCGCCGAGGTCATCGACTGCGACCGCGCGAGTCAGAGTGCCACCGGTTTCGGGTAGCGGCGGCGAGGAAGGAGGGAACGGCCGGTTGTCGTAGGAGACTCGGGGCAGCACCTGTGGCAGCAACGAGTCGTACTCGCCGATGAGCATCCTGCTTTCGAGGACTTCGGTCTCGAGTACGAATCGTGCCGCGGCGGTTTCAGCCTCGTCCAGCGGTACCGCGATGTCCCACCTGAATTGCAGGCCTGGGTAAGGGAACGAGGCAACTGTCGCCGCGGTGGTCGGGGCAGGCGCACCGTTATCGTTCTCGATGCCTGACGAGCACCCCGCAACCGTAGGGAAAGCGGCCGCGATGAAGATCGCGGCGAGGGCAGTCGGAGCCAGGCGTTTTTGCGTCATCATTTGACGCGCCTTTGTTGTCGATCAGGTCGTCTTCGTGAGCCAAGGCTACTGACGGTTTGTGCTCCAACCGCGCAGGTTTCGTTCGGCACGGCTACTTGCTCGTTGGTACGGCAGCGGGCGGCTGCTGGATGAACGGTTCGGGCATGAACGGTCGACAGGTGGCGTCGTCGTCCGGCTCTGTGCGTGAACGCGGAAAGTCCGCACGGGCCGCATCCACGACGAGCAGACGCGGGGTGTCCGATGTCTCGCCGGATCCCGACTTCTCCTTCGTGAGAGCGACATTCGACTGATACGTCGAGTAGCGCAGGTCCGGATTGCTCAAAGTCAGCGAACCGTCATCGCCCTCGGTGTAGGCGCCGGGCGTGTTGTAGTTGCAGTACGTGACCACCCATCGGTCGTCCGCGACCTTGTCGACGGCGACCGCCCGGGTCAATGTCCCACCCGTTTCGGGCAACGGAGGCATCGAGTAGGGCGGTAGTGGCCGGTTGTCGTAGGAGACCCGAGCATTCATCTCGTTCAGCAGTGCGTCGTACTCGCCCAGGTTCATCCTGCGCTCCAGCATGAGCGTTTCGAGTGCGAACCGTGCTGCGGCAGTGGACTGTTCGTCCAAAGATTGTGCGATATCCCAACGCGACTGCAGTGCGGGGTAGGGAAGAGCAAACCGTCCCGTGGGTGTGGTAGCGGGCGTTGCCGACGCACCGTCGGGTCCGGATCGCGAGCACGATAGGACGGAAGCTGAAACGACTGCGACGCAGATCGTGGTCGCCAGCGCTGGAGATAGCCTGCGGAGTCTCACTTTCTTGTCCTGCTCCTTTTCTTGTCCTACTTGCCGGCGAGGATCGGTGCCGGCGGCTGCTGGATGAACGGCTCGGGCATGAACGGTTGGCAGGTCTCGCGATCGTCCAGGCGAGTCAAGGGCGACGGGAAGCCATCGCGGGTTTTGCTGACCACGAGCAGTCGTGGGGTTGCCGAGGTTTCGCCGGACCCGGACTTCTCTTCTGTCAGTGCGACATTCGATCGATAGGCGGAATAGAGCCAGTCCGGGAGGCTGAGTTTCAGCGAACCGGCATCGTCTTTCGTGTAAGCGCCCGGCGTGTTGTAAACGCAGTAGGTGACAACCCACCGGCCGTCGCCAACGCCGTCGACAGCCACCGCTCGGGTCAGCGAACCGCCGGTCTCCGGCAACACCCTGAGCCCGTCCGGGAATGGCCGGTTGTCCCACGAAACGCGGGCATTCATCTGAGGCAGCAGCGAGTTGTAGTCCCCAACTCGCATCCTGCTCTCGAGCGCTTCGGTTTCCAGTGCGAATGTAGCTGCCGCACTTGCATTTTCGTCCAGCGGCACCGCGATGTCCCACCTGAATTGCAGGCCGGGGTAGGGGAACGAGGCATCCGTCGCTGCAGTGGTCGGGGCAGGCGCACCGTTGTCGTTCTCGGTGCCCGACGAGCACCCCGCGACCGAGGCGGAAGTGACGATGCAGGTTGCGGCAATAACGGCCCGAGTCAAACCACGTTGCTTCATTACTTGATTCGCCCCTTGTCGTCGATCATGTCCTCTCGGCCGGCCAGGATGACCGACAGGCTTGTGCCGTCCCTGCCCACGCCCTGCAGAACCTCGATGCCATATGTCTGGTTGTAGTCGGTGGCGGTCTGGGTGAACCCTTGATCGTCGAGATAAGCCCGTAGTGCATCACGTCGTGCATCCGGCTGGGATTCGTTCAAGTTCAGCGGTCGGCCGGTATCGCTGTCTATCAGTGCAGGATCGAGCTTTCCGGAGGCGAATGCCGAATTGATGATTTCCTGCTGGAAGTTCCGGTATCCCTGTGCGTTGATCTCGGTCACGTTCGGATATAGCGGTGTCCCCAACGTATCGGGTTCGGGTATGAATCGCTCGATCAACCCGCCTGCGACGCGCTCCGCGAGCATCTCGGCGGCCACACCGCCCGCGTCTCCGCCGGGAACCGGCGCGAGCTCGATAGAACCGACTGTGACCTCCGAGATGAGTTCCGCGGCGGCCATTTTCTTTTCGAAGATCTCCCGCAGGTTCGCGTTATAGTCGTGGATCTTGTTCCCGTCCTGGTAGGTCAGGGCATTCTGCGCCGCGTTGGTGACTCGGGCACCCAGACTCGCCAACTGCTGCATACTGTCGCTCGCGTAGTCGCCGGGAAGCTTGCCGCTTTGGCTGAACGCTTGTGTCAGAACTTCGGATTCGTAGGCTTGCCGCGCGACTTCGAGGGTCAAACGCCCTTGTTCCGACTGGCTGGATAGGAAGAGCAAGCGATTCGCGTCTGTTACTTGAAGTTGTGCTTCGCCTGCGGCGGCGAGATACGCAGTGTTGGGTACCGTGCCGTCGATATAGGAATCGATGTTCGATCCCATGACGTGCGCGAGCGAGCGGGCCAACTCGGGGTTGCGCGAGAATCCCTTCGCGGTGGCGTCGAAGGCGTCGACGTCCAGTCCGCCGCTGCGGTGGAGTTCCGGCTTCCCGCCGAGCTTCGCGGGATCCTGTGCGTCCTCGGACGACGCGAAGAAGTCGGGTAGTCGAGTCAGGGCCTCGCGTGCGTGCAGGGCCTGAACCGTCGGCTTCCCGTCGGAGTCGACATCGTGCGATGTGCTGCCGATCCACTCCAGCGTCGACCCGGCCGCCTTCCCGCCGTCTTTCCAATCATGTTGGAACACAGAGGAATAGAGCTTCGGATCGTACTTCTCATAGCTTTGCCCGGGAACGTCCTTGCCGAACAATTCCTCGGACCCGTTGCCGGTCAGCAGCGCGTAACTGGACTCGGTGTTCCGCGCGCCGACGCCGAGCAGGTCCTGTGCGCTGCGCTCGGTATCGCGCAGCCAGTCCGGCTCGTTGATCCCGATCGACCCGTACCCGGCATACCCGCCGTGATCGAGAATCCAGGCCTGGTGCGCGGCCTGACGCTGCAGCTCGACGCCGAATCGCTCTCCGGGCGCGTAGGCGGGGTCCGCACCGTTGATGAAGCCGGCGAACGTGGCCATGTCCCGGGTGTAGTCGAACAGCCCGTGCCGGTCGTCGATCGGCGCGCCGAACAGCTTGCCGCGGTAGTCATCCGGGACCAGGCGGGTGTTGGCGTCGGGCGCGTCGGCGATGTTCGGGCGGGTGCCGATGAACTCGCGGACCTCCGGGTCGAGTCTGTCCCAGCCGCCGCGGCCGTCGACCTGTCCGTCGGAGCCCCGGGTGACAACCTTCTCCGTCGACAGCGTCAGCAGCCCCTGAGCCAGTTCCCGGCGGAGCTGCAGCGCCTCGGGGGACCCGTTCGCCTGTAGTCCGCTCGCGAGTTGGATGAGGCCGTCACGCCCGGCCCTGTCGTAGAGGCCCGACAGGTAGTCCATGGTCGACTGCGGGACGGTGATCTCCCCGCCGTCCGCGAGCGCCGACAGCTGTTCGGGGGTGAGTCCGGCCTGTTCGAGCCGACCGGAGATCCGGGCGATCTCCGCGCGCGAGAGCTTGCCGTCGGCGACGGTGTCACCGTCCTGGCGGCCCAGTGCGGCCGGGTCGACGGGGGTGGGCCCGGGCGCGTCGATGCCGTCGCCGAGTTGGTTGCCGCGCACCCGGACCTCGTCCACGGCGGCATTGATCCCCGTGACCAGCTCACCGACAGCGGTGACCAGCCCGGTGTGAGCGGCGTTGATCAGGCCACGGTGGTGATCGATCCGGTCCTGGATCTTCCGCTCGTCCGCCGCCGAGAATTCCCCGGCGGCGAACGGCCGGGCCCGCACCGTCCAGTCGTCACCGACCGTCAGTCCGACGGGACACTCGGGGTCGTGTTCGGTGTCGGCCACCCGCGTGAGCAGCACCCGTCGTTCGTTGGCGAGTCGGTTATCGGCGGCACGCAGCGCGGTCGCGACGTCTCGGATCTCCTGCGAGAGCTTGCGACCCTGCTCGTGCTCCTCGGTGAAACGGTCGTATGCCGCCAGGTACGCGTTTCCCGACCACGTGGTTCCCCGGAAATGAGTGAGCGTCGAGCCGAGCTGTCCCTCGTAGGCGGTCGTATCGTCCTCGAGCTCCTGCGCCCACGCCGACAGCTTCTCCGGTTTCCAAGCCTCGACATCCCCGCGACCCGGCACTACGCGCCATCCCCGGTGCGAAAGAAGTCCATGGCGTCGAGCCTGTTCTTGAACTGCGCGTCGGTCACCCGCACGTCATCGGCGCACTGATCGACGATGCCGGCCAGCCTGCGCAGTCGTTCGGCCACCCGCAACCACGCGCCTTCGGTGTACTCGCCCGCCCGCGCGCACGCGGCCCCGATCTCGATGCCGGGAAGAGCCGCTCCGATCAGGTCCCCGTTCGTGCGCACGTCGATCTTGTCGATCTCGTCGCCCACGGAGGTGACCGTCGTCGCGAGCGCTTTCAGCTCGTCGATGTCGACTTGGAACATGCGGGTCCCCCGAGGTGTATCTCGCCCGGCAAACTGCGAGCGCTGGTAATCGTGGTTCAGGTTTAGCCTGGTAGCGCGATTATGTCAGAGCATTAGGTAGGCGAAATGTCTGGGTATCAGTGCCTAGAATGCGTGCCGGTATCCGATTGGCTATCTGCTGACATCGTTCTCTGGGCGGATGAACCTCCGCGGATGCCTCCGGTGCCGTCTGGTTCCGGGTGAATGCGGACATGGTGAATCGTCGGGTCGTTCACCGTGTCGGTGGCTCGAGATACCTTGCGATGCATGGTGTTCAGCGCGCAAGACCATGTCGCGGTAGACACGCTCGCGGGGAGCGACGCGCCCGATGGGGTCGTGATCCGGTCCGATCTGCTACCTCCCCACACCCATGGTTCGAACATTCGCGGAATCGTCGACCGTGAGATCTGGGACGCGCTCCGGATCCCGATATGCACGGCGGCGGGTGACCGCTGCGAGATCTGTGGCGACCAGGCGGTGCGTTACGGGCGTGCGAGTCGCCCTGACTGCCATGAGAAATGGGTGTTCGAGTTCGGTTCGGGTCGGCCGGTCCAACGGCTACAACGGCTGGTCGCGGTCTGCCCCGGCTGCCATCAGGTGCAGCATTCCGGCCTCGCCCGGGTGAAGGGCCTCGAACACGAGGTGGTCGAGCGCCTGTGCCGACTGAACCGATGGACCCGAGCCCGCGCCGAGGAAGACCTCGACCGCTCCAGCGAACGGTGCGGGTACCTGAACCAGTTCGATTGGGATCTCGACCTTTCGGCGCTTCGTGGCCGCCTGGTCCTACGCGAGTATCCGGACCTGTACGTCCCCGCGGGCGATCGGGCGCGCCTGGGCAACTCGTTCTTCGAGCTGCCGCCACGGGGGAGTGCTCGGCTACGCTGACGCCGGTTCTGATCGGCGTCGACTGAGCGGGCGCGGTCGTTGCGGTGGTACCCGCCTCGCGAACTACCACTGCTGGCGCGATTGCCGACCGAGGCAGACTCCGGTCGATGTTCCTCTTTCCGTGCCTCTTTATCCGCTGTTGTAGCTCGGCCCCCCCGTGCGTGTGGGGCGCGTTCCAGAGGAATCAGCCGAAAGCACCCGGTCGAACGTTCAACCCCGCGCGTGCGGGGAGCATGGCTTCTTCGACCGTTCCACGATGAAGACCTGGGGCTCATCCCCGCGCGTGCGGGGAGCATCAGCGTTTGACGCCGTTCCACGAGTAGTAGTAGGGCTCATCCCCGCGCGTGCGGGGAGCATGAGGTGTTGAACGCCTGCTCTCCGCCGTGGTAGGGCTCATCCCCGCGCGTGCGGGGAGCATATCGGGGCCGTCTCGCGGATTCCGGCCAGAATGGGCTCATCCCCGCGCGTGCGGGGAGCATTGACCTCAGGTCAGTGCCACGGTGAGGAGCGGGGGCTCATCCCCGCGCGTGCGGGGAGCATACTTTTTGACCTGCATGTTTCCGCGCCATCCGGTCGTTTTTCATTCACTTTCGTTGTGCCTCGGCGCTTCTCTCCCGAAACGCTAAATCGGGTCCACGAACGCACGATTCAGCCTATCGCCCGCAGCCGCGCCTCAACGTACCCCGGCTCGAACCGGCGTCCGGTGCCCCAAACCTCATGGGCCATATCCAGCTTCGTCGTCAGGTTCGAGACCAGCGCCCGCTCCTGTTCTGCCGTCCGGCTACCTTCGGAGAGGAGCTTCGAGTACCGCACCGAATCCACGATCACGGACTTGACCCGTTCGTGGTCGAGGTACGTCTGGAGATCGTCCTCCCAGCGGCCGATCGCTGCTTCCGGCTCGGCGGCTGCCCACTGCGCCAGCAGAGACGCACGCTCGTTCGGTTGGTAGCCCATCTTGTGGAGGTGCGAGGCGACGTCGTACAGCGGATCGCCGTACAGAGCCAGTTCCCAGTCCAGGAACATCACCCTGTTCCGGTTCTGCACGATCATATTTCTGCGGTGCACGTCGGCGTGGACCAGGCGGAACGGGCGGGGTTCGAGCGTGCGCCACGCGGAAACCACTGCGGCGAGCGGAGTTTCGGGTACACCCAGGCTGCGGTAGAGCGCGCCGAAGCGCGAGTGGTTCTCGTCGTAGACGCGCCGGGTCACATCCGACAGCTGGTGTGCGAAACGCGCGGCGTCATCACTGAGAGTGGCGGGCGCCGCCGGGAGCAGTTCGGTCGGAATTCGGCGGAGGCCCGCGAACAGCGCTGCCACGTCCCGAGGTACGCAATCGGGGACGGCGTGCCCGCGTGGTGCGAGGTCGTTGAGCAGTTCGCCTTCGATGAAATCCTGAATCTGATAGGCGGGCCGGGCCGATTCCCAGCGCAGTCGAGGCGCCGCGGCGACGTAGGGCTCGATCGCCCGCAGCACCTGGACCTCGGGCCACAGACGCAGATCCATGACATCGGCGCCATGAACCGGAATGCGAACATTGACCACCCCGGCATCGGTCACCACGCGCACATTGTGGTTGTAATACCCTGCGGCGGCGTCGGTTCGGCCTATCGCCTCACGGTAGTAGGCATCCGGATCGAGCCCGAGCACGCGCGCAATCAACCGTTGGGCATCGAGACCGAGGTCTCGGTCCGGTGCGGGAACCTGGATGCGGCGGTGCGCCCGCGCGGCAGCCACCGACACTTCGGGATCCGCCCAGCCGTATGCCGCCAGCACCGCACGTGCGACGAGAACGAGACCCGGATAGACATTCGCGGATTCGAGCTCGCGAACCGCCCACCGGGCTCCGTCGACAGCCTCCGTGCGCCGCCCCCGTCGCGCGTGCAACCCGGCTCGGAACAGCTCCGCCCGCGCTCGGCCCGATCGGTACCCGGCGCGTTCCAGGGTTTCGCAGGCGTCGGCGAATGCCCGCTCGGCCGCGTCGAGATTTCCGAGCGCCAGCTGTGCGATACCGAGCGCGGTGTGGACCTTGCCGAGCTCGTGCAATGCCCCGAGCTCGCGCTGAACGACCATGGCCGCGGATGCCGCCGCGATGGCCCGGGATGGGTCGACGAGCGCGAGCAATTCCGCTCTATTGGTCGCGATATTCGCCTGTCCGACAATGCTTCCCGCAGTCGAATAACTGCGCTCGGCTTCGTCGAGGTAGCGGGCTGCCCCGTCGGTGTCGAAGGACGTCCGGCACGCGAGATACCGCAGTCGCGCGATGTCGCCGAGCAACTCGTGATCCCCGGCGTCGGTGAGCTCGACCAGTCGATCGCACAGGGCGAAAGCCTCTGCGAATCGGCCCTGGCACATGTGCAGGTCCGCGGCCCACAGGCCTGCGCTGAGCCGCACCCGTCCGAGCGCGTTCGCCCAGAGTGACCGGTAGATCACCAGCGCTGCATCGGTAGCCCCGAGGATGCGCCGGGCGTTGGCGGCAGCCAAGGCGAGTCGCTGGGGTACCGGCCCGGTTCGGCTCTCGTCGATAGACCGGGTCAGCAGATCGGCTTGTTTCGCGTCCCCGAGCAGCAGCGCGGCTTCGACCTCCAAACACACTGTCAGCTCGCGCAATTCGGCGACATCGGCCCGCGTCACGCCATCCTCGGCGAGATATCGGTTCAGATCGATCAGTAGCGCGTCGAGCCCCTGTTTGCCGCCCGCCGCGGCGAGTCGATCGGCGTACTCGAGCAGTCCGGCCGCGGTGAGGGTGCCGGCCCGCAGTCCGTGATAGCTCGCCTCGCGCAGCGCCACGACGCGACCCGTCACGGACTCCCCACGCGAACGCCACAGTCGGTGCAGCACATCGTGCAGCGTAGCCGCGACCTCGGCGTCCAGCCGCTGACGCAACGCCGCAACCATGAGCTGATGCAACTGGTACCGTCCGCTGCCGCCCTCCTCGTCCGCCGAGTAGACGAACGAGTAGGCGATCAGCGATTTCCACGCGATCAGATGAACGGGCAGGCCGAACGCGTTCCCCACGGCCTGAAATATCTCGAAGTCGAAAGTTCTGGGCAGGCCGAGCAATTCGAGCGTTCGCACTTCATCGGGCCGCACATGCAGGAGAAATCGTTCGAGGATCCGGCCCGGGGAGACCAGGTCGCCGGGAGCGACCACACCGCCGCGCAGCCGGGCGTCGATGGCCAGATGCAGATAGAACGGCACCCCCGCGCTCGCCGTGGAGATGGCGTCGCGCTCCACGGGATCGCTGACACCGGAGGCGTCGAGCAGCCGATGTCGATCCACCGTGTGCAGGTCGTCGATCCGGATCGTCTCGATGCGCTCCCGCCATTCCGGATCGTGCCGCTCCCACCCCAGCGGCTCCCGGCTGGCGATGACCACCAGCCCCCTGTCCAGCTGCGCCACCAGGTCTCGCAGCCAGGCGTCGGAGTTGGCCGCCCGGCCGATTCGATCGACGCCGCCGACCAGAGCCTCATAGGCGTCGAGGAAGACCGCGTAGGGCTTCCCCTCGGCGCCGGCGGCAAGGTCCGCCGCGAACAGATACGACACCGCGCTCTCCAGCTGCGACAGCGTCAACTGATCGAGTTCCCGCAGCACCGGGTCGTGCCGGATCCGGTAGGCCCGCGTCGTCCGCCGCGCCCCGATTTCGATGAGCCGGGCCGCCGTCCCGAATACCGGGATCCCGGTCGCCTCACTAAGAATCTCGGTCAGCACCTCACTGTTCTCCGCGAACGCGAAGGACTCGACACTGACCGGCAGATGCGGGTGCAACCGCTGCCACAACACGGTGTAAGCGATGTCGAACCGGTGAAACTTGATCTTCCGCGCCCCGAACTGCGCCCGCAGCACGGCCAGGGCCTCGATCGACTGCCGCTGGCTGGGGATCTGAAAGTCGACCATCGCGGTCGGGTGCCGCTTCCCGGCCCGATCCCGCAGTTCTGCCAGCAGCCGCGACTTCCCGATCCCGCCGACTCCGGTGAGCAGCAACACTTTCGGGTCGGTCGCGGCCCCGGCAAGGAGTTCGTCGAACCGCCGAATCACCCCGTCCCGGTTGACGAACGGACGCCGTGTCGCGCCCGGCTGATAACGCGCCGCCAGCACCATCGAGATCCCCCTCACGACTGGTTCGGGGTCGATTCTCCCATGATCGGTTGGACGCGGGGGTGCTTCGGCGGGCGATATTTGGTGAGAAGGCCGCACGGTTGAGACTGACGGCGGAGCGAAAAATACTTAAGGGCAGCATATTTCGCATCCGCGATGTGGTCTCGCGAAGCGACACCTGGTCGCCTGCTCACCCATCCCCGCGCATGTAGGGAGCATAGAAGCACCTCGCCCCAAGCCAGCTCGATACGGGGCTCATCCCCGCGCGTGCGGGGAGCATCTCGGGGGTCGCGTCCATCTGGGCGGCGAGCACGGGCTCATCCCCGCGCGTGCGGGGAGCATCCTCGACCATTCTCCCTGGTGACAGTGTGACTGGGCTCATCCCCGCGCGTGCGGGGAGCATACTTTTTGACCTGCACGTTTCCTCGCCGACCGGTCGATTTTCATTCACTTTCGATCGGTCGGAAGCCATGGTTCGCGCCGACCTCCATAGCTTCCTGAGGTGACCGTACGGGAGGGATGGGACGCCCTCAACAACGAGTCTTCCATCCGGTCGCGAGTGGTGCCACCGTCTGGCGCGGACGCGATGAGCTCGGTGCCGCGTGGCAGCCTGTGGATCGGGGGAGTGGACGCAACCGCCTGCCGTTTCACCACGCGGCTTCACCTGTCTGTCGGAATCGGCGTGCGGACAGAGACTTTCAGTCGGGCGCGCGAGGGAGCGGTGACATATCGCACCGATCGGGACCGCACCTCCGGTCAGGGGTCCGGACGCTCCGGAAAGCGCAGTATGGTCGCGGGTTTCGGGCCGAAGTCGTCGTTCAATCGTTCGGCTGCGGCGCGCGCCCGTGCGCAGGGCGGGTCGCAGTCACGGTGGTACACCCTGGCTTCGATCGCCTCGGTTTGGGTCATTCGGCTCTCTGTTGCGCCGACGGCGTGTTCTTCCAACATCTTCAGGCGTGGGCCGTAGCGTTCGGGGGTGTCCCCGCCCGGCTGGGTGGAGGCGATCATCGCTGTCGCCCAACGCCATCCGTTGCGTTCTGCGATCTCGAGCAGTTGGCGCAGCCGGCCGCAGCTGGTGGCGCTGTGTCCGGGGCCGGGGGTGCAGTGGCGATGTGGGTGCAGTAGGGCCCGAACGCCGTGTGGGTAGCGGAGATCGACCCGGTACGCCGGTACGGGGTGATGATCGAGTCGTGAGGAAGTGCCGGTCACGGGCGTCGCCTCCGATCGGAGCGGACCGCGCGGTGCTTCCCGCACGGATCGCGCGAGACCATGGGATAGCTGCTGCCGGTGGACAATTCGAGAACGAGTGCGGCTGATTGTTCATGACGAGCTTGGCTGTGGCGTAGGTCGGCCACCATCGCTGCGATCACGGTGAGCAGGCCGCCGAGCAGCAGAACGAGCAAAACCCAGCTGTCCCAAAGCATTTGAGAGTCTCCTTTGCCGGTATTCGCTTTGGTTGTCGAACGACGACGTGGCCGGGGTCGCCGTGGGTGTATGGGTCAAGTAAACATCTGGATTTGCGTTCTGGACCATACAATTCGGTCCAGCGATAGAATTTGCTGGAGGTCCAGTCCGGGCCGGTCCAATTTGTGTCAACCCGGATAGCGAGGCTAACGAAATGAGTACCGTTTCCCGCAGGGCATTTGGCAAGTACCTTCGTGAGATCCGTGAGAGTGCGAAGGTGAGTGGACTGTCGGCCGGGCTGCATATCGAGACCTCGAAGCAGTCTCTGCTGCGTCTCGAGGACGGGATTCCTACCAAGATCGTAACGTCGCAGATAGCTCAGCTGCTAGATCTGTACCGCGCTGCACCCGAGGTGCGGGATGAGGCGCTCAGATTGTGGAGCGAGGTCAAGGAACAGGCGAAACGCGATAAGCTGCAGGGTAATTCGAAGGGCTTTTGGCAGCCGTACGCGGATCAACTCGATGCCCATTTCCCGCATTATCTGAGGCTGGAGGCGACGGCGTCCAGCATCTTCTCGCATCAGCTCGTATTGGTCCCTGGACTGCTTCAAACACCCGACTACAAGCGGGCGGTCATCCGAATCAACGAGCCGGATTTATCTGCTGTGAATCTGGAGCGGCGGGTGGAACTCATGGAGCGTCGTCAGGCAAGGTTGGCGGAGCCTGGTTTTCAGATGAGCGCGATGATTTCGGAGGCTGTCTTGCGGCACAGGACGGGCACCCCTGCGGTCATGGCAGGGCAGTTGCGCTGGCTGGCCGAAGTGGGAGCGAGGGGCAACGTCGGCATTCGTCTGATCCCCTTCGAGTCAATGCCGCATCGGGGGTTGACGATTCAGTCCTTCACGTTGCTCGAGTTCTCGCACCCGAGTCACGGCCTGGTCGAGCCGCCCGTCGTATATCTCGAAGGTGCTATTGGAGCGCTGTATCACGAGCGCCCGGATGTTCTCGAGACGTATCGTCAAGCGATCTCGGCGTTGGAAGTTGTAGCGTTGCCCGAAGACGACACTCGAGACGCAGTGTTGCGAATCGCGAAGGAGCTCGCGGCGTGAACAGTCAACCGCCACACCGACAGTGGTTCAAGTCCTCCAGATCCGAGGGAGCGAAGGCATGCGTTGAGATCAGTCTGGGAATCCATGCGGTCGGCGTGCGAGACTCCAAGAACCCCGGCGGCCCCGAACTGTGGTTCCCTGCCGATGCATGGGATGCCTTCCTGGAGAGCGAGATCTGGCAAGCGTGACTTGAGAGCTGAGCGCCGCCGGCTGCGACCCATCTCGTGAGAGCGCTCGTCCGTCGCTCGCCGGTCACGACGGCGAGTTGATCGCCGAGCCGAGCAACCGCGATTTCGCCCCGCGCCGGCTGGGTATGGACCCCGAGAACTCCATGACCTGGATCGTGCATGGTGAGTACCTGGCCAAGCCGGGGCTGGTGGAATGCCGATGAGTGTTGAAGGGGCACACCGTGGTACGTCCTGGCGTCACAAGCCTAGCGGCCCCGGGTCAGCGGAGCAGAGCGAGTAGATATCGAAAGGCGGTCCGTAGTCACGCGAGGAATGTTGCGAATGAAAGTGAATGAAAACCAGCCCATGCTCGCGAATACCTGCTGGTCAGGAAGTGTGCTCCCCGCACGCGCGGGGATGAGCCCCCGGTGTCGAGCCACTGCGAATGCGTGGGGCCGTGCTCCCCGCACGCGCGGGGATGAGCCCTCGACGAAGTCGGCGAGCCGGACGAACGCGGAGTGCTCCCCGCACACGCGGGGATGAGCCCGGTCGAATCGGTCGTGTTGCCGGTCACCAGCGGTGCTCTCCGCACGTGCGGGGATTCGTATCGACATCGGTGAGATGGCCGGACCGCGGTTCGTGGCGGGTGATGGTCCGCCGCGGTAACGCGGCCCGGTCAGCCGTGATCCCGGTAATGTTCCCCAGCGAAGCATCAGGTGAGGGTGAGGGTGGAATGAAGGCGTCGGAGACCACGCTGGCGGCATTGGTCCAGGGGGAGAAGCAGTTTCAGATCCCGCTGTATCAGCGGACGTATTCGTGGACCGACAAGCAGTTGGCGCAGCTGTGGAGTGACATCTGTGAGCAGGCGGATTTGCTTGCGGCGGGGGAAGAGGGGACCACGCATTTCTGCGGGTCGGTCGTGCTGGCTCCTTCGCCGTTGAACGACGCGAGTTTCGCGCGGTGGCTGGTCGTCGACGGCCAGCAGCGGCTGACGACATTGAGTTTGGCGCTCGCGGCGATCCGGGATCACTACACCGATCCGCGGCAGCGCGAGCGGATCAACGAGCAATACCTGATCAACAAGTTCCAGGAGGACGACGGCTACTTTCGGATTCTGCCGACGCAGGCCGACCGGCCCGCCTACAGCGAGCACGTCCGAAATACGCACGCCGGCACCGGCGGTGACCGGATCGGGTCGGCGTACCGGTACTTCCGGCAGGTGTTGATCGCCCTGGACGATCCCGCTGAGCCGCGCGAGGTCTCGCACATCGAGAAGGCGATCACCACGCGGCTGACGCTGGTCCAGGTCGTCGCCGATAGGGACGACAACGTCCACCGAATCTTCGAGTCGCTCAACAACACCGGGCTCAAGCTCTCGCAGGCGGACCTGGTGCGCAACTACCTGTTCATGCGCCTGCCCAAGCGCGGCGAGCAGGTTTACCAGACTTATTGGCTGCCTATGCAACGCAGCCTGAGCAACGAGCAGCTCGAACAGCTGATGTGGTTGCAGTTGGTGCTCGACGGCGGGGTACGGGTCCGCCGGCAGGACATGTACTCGGCGCAGCAGCGCAGATTCCTCCGCGACGGTGAATCCGAGGAGGATATCGAGGCATACGTGCGCGAATTGCACCGCAAGGCAATGCATTTCCGGCGCATCATCGATCCGGAGCACGAGGCGAACCTCGAGGTGCGGCGGTACCTGCGGCGGATCGACCAGTGGCAGGCCGCGACGACGCATCCGGTTCTGATGATGCTGCTCGACAAGCGGGACACCGGCGTCATCTCGTCGGACGAGCTGGTCATGGCCCTGTCCTACATCGAATCGTTCCTGGTGCGCCGCATGATCTGCCAGCGCCCGACCCAGAGCCTGAGCGGCATCTTCCAGGAGCTGCCCGGTCAGCTGCCCGACGGGATGACGGTGGTCGAAGGCCTGCGCCACGTCTTGTCCGCCCCGCGACGCTACTGGGCCACCGATGACGAGCTGCGCGAGGCTATCGCGACGAAACCCTTCTACTGGTACGGGAAGTGGGAACAGCGCCGACTGGTGCTGCAACGGCTCGAGGAGAGCTACGAGCATCCCGAGCCGGTCGATTTCGTCAACGCCAAGTTGACCATCGAACACGTGCTGCCGCAGGAACCGGGTCCGGAGTGGCTGGCGGCTTTGGAAGTCGGTGCGGCGGACGGCGAATCGCCCCGCGACCGGCACGGGAGGCTCGTGCACACGCTGGGCAACCTGACCCTCACCGCTGAGAACTCACGCCTGTCGAATCACCCGTTCGAGCGCAAGCAGGACCTGCTGGCGAACAGCCATCTGGAGATGAACCGCCGCATCGCCGCCACCGCAACCTGGGGCGCCGCCGAAATCGCCGCGCGGGCAGCCGAACTCGCCGACCGTGCGATCACCCTGTGGCCGAGCCCGATCGGCGGTGTGGAACGCGTGGAGAAGACCCGCGACTGGAGTCTGCTCCGCCGCGCGCTGTCGGTCCTGCCGCCGGGCACCTGGACCTCCTACGGTGACCTGGCCGCGCTGGTCGGCTCGAGCCCCATCGCGATCGGCCAGCAGATGACCCGCGTGTACCCGAACGCCCACCGGGTACTCGACCACGCGGGCCGCGTCGCGGAGGGCTTCAACTGGGGCGACGGACCGGACCGCGGTGATGTGGTGGATGTGCTTCGCACAGAAGGCATTACGGTCAACGACCGCAACGTGGCCGCGCCCGGCCAGCGGTTGAACGTCCGCGACCTCGCGGACCTGCTCGGCATGACCGAAGCCGACGCGAGCGCTGCCGTGCGGCCCGGCACGGCGAGCGAGGTCGACCGCCGCGCCCGCTTCTTCGCCCAGTTCGCCGACAAGAACCCGGCTCCGGTTGCCGAGGCGGTGACCAAGGTTCTGGCCTTCTGGGAATCCCAGGGCGGACACCTCGAATACGGCACGGGCGCGAAGTCCACCAGCTGCATCCTGATGCTCAATCGCGATTCGGCAGGCCCGATCTGGCCCGGCGCCTTCTATCCGGGAGACGGTGGTCCCGGCAAGCTGGAGATCGTCTTTCAGCACCTTGTCGTACGAGAACCCTTCACCGGCAACGAACTTCGGAACGAGTTCCGCCTGCGCCTCAACGAGATCGCCGGCGTGGACATCCCGGAGGGCAAACTCGCCCTGCGCCCGACCTTCTCGATCAAATCGCTCAAGGATCCCGCCGAGTACCGGCGGCTGTGTGACGCGCTGCTGTGGTTCCGGAACACGGCACTGGGTGGCGAGACCGCCGGGGGCGGGGGCTGGGATGCCGAGACCCAGCCCGTCTCGCCCGCGGTGCGCGCGCTGCTGGCCGCGCTGAGCGAACACGGCGCCCCCGAACCGGAGATGTGCGTCGAACTCGGCAGGCACAACTGGCCGGTCGAGGCAGTGTGGCCGGAATGGCGGCTGGCGCTGGTCGAGGGTGAGGACGACGACCGGGACAGCGGGTTGGCCGAGGGTGGATACCGGGTTGTCGGGGTCGAGAACACGAAGCCGGACGACTTGGCGGCCTTGCTGATCGGACCCCGAAGTGCCTGATTCGGACGTCGAACTCCGTCGGCGACATTGCCGCGGTTCCGCGCCGCGGGGTCGGGTGTACGGGGTATCTGCCGGTAGCAAGGGACCGGCGCCGGCGATTGGTCCTCGGTCAGACCGGCCGGTCAGACCGTGAGCCGGTAGAACCGCCAGAAGCCGAAGTCCTCGATCGGTAGTACATCCACGGCGCTGAAACCGGCCTTCTCGGCGTACTCGCGCAGCTTCGCGGCCCGCATGACCGTGCCGGTGCCGGCCGAGTCCGGATGCGCCATGCCGTCGGGCAGGCAGACCAGCAGGCTGAACCCGTACATCAGGCGGTCGACCTCGCCGCCGGGTCCGGTGAACTCCGGCTCGACCGCCTCGTCCATCACGATCACCGCGCCGCCCGGGAGCAGGGCCTTGCGCATGCCGGTGAGGACGTCGACGGGGTGCGGCATGTCGTGGACGCATTCGAACGCGAACAGCGCGTCGTACGTGGCTTCGGGCAGATCGACGGTCGCGTCCGCGTGCCGGAAGCTGACGCGGCCGGCCAGGTCCGCGGCGTTCTCGGTAGCCATCGCGACCGAGGGCTCGTCGATGTCGTATCCGTCGACCGTCAGCTCCGGGTATGCCCGTGCGAGCGTGATCGACGACCAGCCGCCGCCGGACCCGATATCGGCGACCCTGGCGCCGGGCCGCGCGAGGAGAGCGTGCAGATCTTCGACGCCCGCGAGGTCGGCGGCCAGGCGCCGCTCGAACCAGGGCCGGTTCATATCGGACTGTGATTCGCGCATGTCGACGCCGAATTCGGACCAGCCGACCCCGCCGCCTTCGCTGTACGCGCGTACCAGTCCGGGCATCTGAACGCCGGCTCCCGCGATCATCCGGGCAAGGGGTGCAAGGTAATTGAGGCTGGTGCGATCGGTGAGCACCTCGGCCGCACCGCTCGGCAAGGCGAACCGCCCGTCCGAATCGACCGTCAGGACCCCGGTGCACGCCTGCTGCTCGAGCCACTCCCGCGCGTACCGGCGATCCCCGCCTGCCCGTGCGGTCAACTCCGCCGCATCCGCGGGCCCGCCCTCGGCCAGCGCCCGATACCAGCCGAGCCGATCGCCGAGGTGCGCCGCCAGGATGTCGATGGCCCCGAGCGCGGCCCCGAACATGCGCTCGGCGAACTGCTCGGCCGTCTGCTCAACGTGGCTCACTGCGCCCTCCGATGTGATCGTTTCCGCGGTCGTTCGCGACCCTCTCGGAAGGGGATACGGGACGTCGTGCGCGGGGGTTCTCGCTGCCAACGATTAGGTCTCTGTTTGCTCCGTTGCTGTCCGATAGCTGGAGAATGATCTAGATCAGTTTCGAATGATCGGAAGTAATCATGAAGGCACTGTCATACCTCGGCTCGGCCGCCGGTGCGGTCGCTGCCATCGCAATCATCTGGCCGGCGCAAGCCGGCGCTGCTCCGCTCGGCGCGGTGGAAAGCTCGACGTCCGAGGCGGTATTCGCCCAGCCCAGTAACAACTGCCACCCTTCCTACGACCCGTGCGTGCCGAACACCGGCGACGTCGACTGCGCGGACCTCCGTGGCCCGGTGCGCGTGCACGGATCGGATGTGTATCGCCTGGACAGGGATGGAAACGGAATCGGATGTGAAGAATCCTGACCCGTCCGCGAAATAGCCGGAATTGATCGAGGGGATCTCGAAGATCGGAAGCAGCGATGAGCTCGGCTTCATTCCTCGGATCAGCGGCGTGCGCGGCGGTGGCCTTCGCCATCGTCTGGCCGATCCAGGCCGCCGCTGATCCGCTCACCGACTTTCTGTGCAACAGCGGGTCGACCCAGTTCTGCCCGCCACCGCCTCCACTGGCCGGCAACTGTCACCCGTCCTACGACCCGTGCGTGGAGAGGAACAGCGACGTCGACTGCCTCGGTGGCGGCGGTAATGGACCCGGCTTCACGGGCCCGGTCCGCGTGATCGGACCGGACGAGTACGACCTGGACAGGGACAGCGACGGAAGAGGATGCGAAAACAGCTGATACGTAGCCTATTTCGGATCGCGCCCGTACCCGAACTGCCTCACCAGTCCATAGTTGATCTCTTCGATGACGAACGGCGTGGGCTCCGAGTCCTCGGTCTGCGTCGTGATGTCTTCCGGCGTGAGGTAGTTGAAGGCCGCGAAGCCGTTCTCGTCGTGGGGATTGGCGCGGGCGGACCAATACTCGTACCGCTGTATTCCGCCCGGCACATCGGCCGGACAGTCTCGCCGTCCGTCGGTGCAGACGGCACGGGGAGTCTTGGCGGTGCGGGGCTCGAAGCCGTCGAGGATCAGGTGATGGGGCCAGAGGTCGGTGAAGTCGTACAGGTAGTAGAGGGAATCGCCCGGGGTGCGCAGGATCTCGTCGAGGCGGACTCCCGATTCGGGGATTGCGGCGTCACCCCGGGCGACCGCCGCGGCTGAGACATAGCGCTCCGCGTCGGCGGCGTCGAAGGTTGTGCCGCAACGAAATTCGTGGTCGGCGCGCCCGACCCAGCCGAAGCACCACCCCAGGACCTCGTGTAGGTCGTTGAGGAATAGCTCGGACGAGACTTCGAGCGCCCGCGTCAGCGCCGGCTCGGTGCCGATGACCGTCGCGCGCACGCGGAGGGTGGTGGCCCGCTTGCGGCGCGGTCCACGATGGGAAGGGGAGGGCGGCTGTATCTCGGCCACGGTTGGACATTAACCGACATGAAGGCGAGATCCGTGGCGGTTTCAGGGATTCGCACCGCAAAGTCACGCGGTTTGTACGGTATGACCGGCTGCCGCGGGGTGTTGCAGGCGTCCGGGCGGGGCGACCCTGCCCCGAGGACTTCATCGGTTCCGGCGCACGGCACCAATATTCTTCGCTGCCGACCACGCTGGAATGCCGATAGCCGATAGCGCAATCGACCGGGTTCTCGTCGCCGCGGGGTCGAGATGGACTAGATTCCCGCCGATGACCGTCCCATGGACCGAAAGCCCGCTCGCCGGAATAGATCTCGAGACGACCTCGCCGGATCCGATGACCGCGCGCATCGTCACCGCCGCCCTGGTGTTCCCGGATGCGGCGCTCGATCGAGGCTGGCTACTCGATCCCGGGGTGTCGATTCCGGCCGAGGCGACCGCGGTGCACCACATCACGACGGAACGGGCACGCGCGGAGGGTGTGGACTACGCGCTCGGCTACGCGGAGTTACGTGCGGAACTCGAAAGGGTCTGGGCGCTCGGCTATGTCGTGGTGGCGTTCAACGCCAGCTACGACTTCACCGTGCTGGACAGGCAGGGACAGCGGCTCGGCTACCCGCCGTTGGTCCACGGGCCGATCGCGGATCCGTTCGTGATGGATCGGGAACTGGATCGCTACCGCCCGGGAAAGCGGACGCTGTCCGCGCTGTGCGAACACTACGGAGCCGTCCTCGGTTCCGCACACGACGCCGGCAATGACGCGAAAGCCGCTGTGGCACTGGTGGAGATCCTCGCCGCCCGCTACGTCGTTGATCTCGGCACCCTGACGCCGACGGAGTTGACGGCCGTGCAGACCGGTTGGCACCACGATCGGCAGGAGGACTTCGCGGCGTGGCTGCGGCGGAAGGGGCGGGACGCGGGGGATATCGACGGGCAGTGGCCGATTCGAACGGCGTGACGGCTCGGGCGTCCGATATCGCGGTGGGCGCGGTCGCAGGTTTTCCGATGCTGGCGTGCGCTGCCGCCTGAGGCCGGCGCTGTCGAACTCGGCGGCGCTGCCGGTCGATGGGCTGGACCTGGCCGATCCAGGCGCTGGGACGATGGTTCGTCGCAGTGCTCCCCGCGCGTGCGGGGAGCATTTCGTCAGTACGGCCTCAGCCGCGCCCGACATGGGCTCATCCCCGCGCGTGCGGGGAGCATTCGTTGAAAAGTGCTACGCTGCCTGCGATTTGGGGCTCATCCCCGCGCGTGCGGGGAGCATGGCCAAGGGATTTCGATGGGCTGGAGCCAGGCGGGCTCATCCCCGCGCGTGCGGGGAGCATACCCAGTGGCTCGAAAACCACACCTTGCCCGCAGGCTCATCCCCGCGCGTGCGGGGAGCATCGGGTGTTGTTGGTGGCGGGCGGAACCTCTGTGGGCTCATCCCCGCGCGTGCGGGGAGCATACTTTTTGACCTGCGCGTTGTCTCGCCGATCGGTCGTTTTCATTCACTTTCGATCGGCTGGACGTCAGGGTTCGTGCCAACTCCAAACCTTCCTGGCGCGACCGGTACGGGTGCTGCGGGACGCCCCACGAGAGCAAGTCTTCCATCCGGCCGCAGGTGTTGCCACCGCTCTGGAGCCCGCGTGAACAGCGCACGTTCGGGACTGGCTAAACTGTCTCTGCTCGGCCCGATGCCGGAGTGGCTCGGGGCCAACACCCCGACTACTTCGCCGCACTGGCACACACCGGTCACGGGCACTGGGCTCCGCGAGGTGACGCGCTCCTGTGGCTGTCGTTCAACCTGCGAGCTCACCATATGCAGGCGCAGAGCGTGGCTCGGCGATTCGTAGACGCGAATGCCATTTGGGTGGGCTTGGATCGGCTCGTCGCGGATCACTCTTTGCCGGAGCGGGCGATTAGCGCGATTTTCGACGCTGTGATCGGCTACCGAATGCGTCGTGCCGTCTATATGAAACGTGCTGGGGTTGAGGGACATACGGCCAGTCGGGATTTGACGCAGTTGGTCGATACGGGCGTTTTGCAGGCGCATGGCACCGGCCGTGGCCGATTCTACACCGCCGGTGGGCCGTTGGCTGATCTGTGGGCCGAGGTTCGCTCGAAGCGGGAGCCGCTCACTGATCCGCATCCCTGGATGCGCTCGCAACTTGCCGCGCCTGACCGGTAGGGCGAACCGATGCTCCGCGCTTGCAGTGGGTCTCAGACCTTGTCAACGGACCACGATCGGGTTATCACGCGCTGCCGTTCCCGTCGTCTGCCCTCAGGTCGCCCGGATCGCGCTCAGCGTGATCCCCTTGCCGCGCAACATGACTCTCGAGAGGTGGCAGACCCGTACTGGATGCAAGACTCGTCCCTGCCACCGCACCCGCAAGGAGCACGAAAGCCGCCATCCTCTGAACAAGGGAGCAGCATCAACCATGGCCTCAACCGCGATCGAAAGTGAATGAAAAACGCCCAACTGTCGAGAAAACACGCAGGTCAAAAAGTGCGCTCCCCGCACGCGCGGGGATGAGCCCGGCTAGAGCAGGGCCCGGACGGGGTCGCAGGCGATGCTCCCCGCACGCGCGGGGATGAGCCCGCGTGGCCTACCTGTACGACCTCGACAAATCGATGCTCCCCACACGCGCGGGGATGAGCCCGCGTGGACCATCGCGTGGTCGACGGCCAGCAGGTGCTCCCCGCACGTGGCGGACTCCTGGGCCAGGTTCAAGTGGGTAGGAATGATCATGAGGGACTCCGTGCCTGCTGACGATGACTATCGGTGGCAGGGGTGGGGCATTCGTTGTTGCTTTGGATGTCGGGGCCAGTCGAATCGGCCGAGGTACGCGCAGCTACACCACTCTGCTGGACGCGACAGCTCCAGCTTTGCTTGCGTCGAGTGCGCGTAGCCCGAAGGTGTCACCGGGCCTCGGTCGGCTGCTGATCGCGACTGGCGTAGGGCGAGACGCCGGATTGATCCGCATTTCTGGCTGATGTCGATGGGAAGTCGTACGCTGCAAGCGATTTGATGAGAAGCTGGTCGCGTCAGGGGGTGCTTGTGCTCGGGATCGAGCCGGTTGGGTTTGGTGTTGTTCGTTCGGGCGGGGCGGCCATCGGGTGTCACTACCCTCGCAACTGCGAGCGGCGGTCCGGTGCTTTCGACTTTCTTCTGCGACGTGGTCGGACCGAGAGGATCACGGGTGTCTCTGGCCGAAAATGACTGTGGTGTGGTCAGCTACGACCTGCTGTCACAACCCTGCCTACCTGTTCTCACGACCGGTGAGCTCCGCCGAGATGACGACATCGCCCGCGATTCGCATGTCGAGCGCGGTCGCTCTGGGCCTAGCCTGGCCTGGCGCAGTCTGCGGGAGGTATTCGCCTCGGCGGACGAGGACGCGCTTGCGATCACGCACCCGTCTCCCGGTACCGAGATAGCCTGCTACGAACTTCTTCTTGCCGTTTGTCATGCCGCAGGATTCACTCCGCGGTCGCCCGATGAGTGGTCCGAGTGGGTCGACGACGAGCGGCCACTCGACGACGTTGTGGACTGGTTGTCCAGCAGTGACAGTGCGGGGCGTTTCGACCTCTTCGACCCCATCCGCCCGTTCGGGCAGAACCCGCTGCTGGCGGGGGTCCTCGGGACGTGCGGCTACAGCCCTGTCCAGTTGATGCTCGAACGTGCCAAGAACTACAACCAGTTCGCCGATCATGTGCATCTGTGCGATCCCGAGCCCGTCAGCGCGCGAGACGCATTCCTGGCGATGGTCACCCAGCATTGCTACGGACTCGGTGGTCGCGTGAAGACCGAAGGGGTGGTGAAGGAACTCGCGAGCACGGTCGGCTACGGGGACTCCTTCACCCGTGGCGCCGTGGGTCGGCTCGGGACCCGTGTCAGAGTCCTGGCTGTCGGCGAGACGCTCGGGGACACGCTCCGACTCAACCTCAGCATCGGTCCTTCCGGTGGAACCTTCAACGCGACCTGGTCCGACCGGCCACGACGGTTGTTCAAATCCCTCAGGGAAGTCCGGACTTTGGACGGTCCCGCCGACTGGCACAGCACCGTCGGCCGGGGAGTTCTCCTGCGCGGAGTGCCAGCGGGCGAAGGTGGGCCGGTGGTGGATCGTGTGCTCCTGGGTATGGGTGAAACGGTCACCGCCGAACACGACAGCGACGGTTACACCGCGTACGACACGGTGTTCGTGAAGGGAAAGCCCTTACAGGCCAGCGTGGATCGCGCTCTGTGGCGCGACGTGCACGCCATCTATTCGGCCAGTCTCGCGCCCGGCCGCGGGGACGGTCTTTTCAACCTGCTCGGGAGCGAGCTACGCCGGCCCGTTCGACTGCTCGTCGTCGGATTGGATGCGAAGAACAACGATGTCCGTGGCTGGGTCAGGGACACCTTCCCCTTCGACCCCGAGCCTGATCGGAAGAGCGCGATGAAGCTCGTGTCCGAGGTGGGCGTGCAGATCACCGAGGACGCGGTCAAGGCGTTGAAAGACGCCGCGTCCGCGGCATTCGTCCACGCCTATCCGTCCTGCCCACCGAAGCAACGCAAGAACCTCATGGAGCGGTTCGATGCCACCACGTACCTGTGGGCGAGGGCCGACGCTTCGTTCCATCGCGCGTTGGAGGGTGCTGCTGTCGGACATGACCCGCAGTCCGAGCTCCACAGCCACGCCGACGCCATCCGGGCCATCGCGATCGACGCGCTCGACGAAAAGCTGAGGTCATTGACACCGAACGCACAGGGCTGGCAGGCAAGGGTCCGGGCCCGCGACAAGCTGCAGAGCGGGCTACGGGCCCGCTCCTTCAAGGAGTGGGGATCACGATGACCGAGACTGACAGCCCGCCGAAACGGACGATCGGCGAGCAAGCAGCCGCGTCCCTGTCCGGATGGCTCGGTGGCCTGATGGAAGCGCGAAACACCGGGTACCTGGCCGAGCTGCGGCGGCCCCGGGCCGAAACGGTGGCGCGGCTACTCGCGGGAAACTTCGCCGCTCCCAGGGGCACTCCGCTCAGCTCGAATGCGGTCGAGGTGTTCGAGACGGTCGCATTCTTGTTCGCGCGATTCCACGCGGGGGAGTCGCAGCTTCATCGCGGCTCGGGGTCTGTGGCATTCGCGCTGACGAAGGTTGGCGCGCAAGGGCACCGAGGCACCGATAATCCCGGATGCGTTCGGTTGATAAGTCAGATCCTGGTATCCAGGGAAGCCCCGTTTCGCCGCGTCCAGCACGGAATCGACCTCATTCGCGCGGACGCCGCCACGCCTCCGAACTGGTATCAGCTCACCATCGATCTACTCCGCTGGACGGATCCGGCGCGCACTGTTCAGCACAGCTGGGCCCGCGACTTCTACCTTCCTCAGTCCAACTCGAGAAAGCTGCGCTGACCGTGGACAACCAATACCTCTCGCTCCACTCGATCATCACGTTCTCGGGTGTTCTCCTGAATCGCGATGAGAACAACTTGCCCAAATCGCTTGTCTACGGGGAAGTTACGCGCACCAGGGTATCGGCGCAGAGTTGGCGGCGTGCTGAGCGGATGTACATGCGGACGCAGGCCAACAACGGCCGAGGCCCACTCGCGAACCACAGCTTCGGGATCAGGACACGCGAGTGGGCGATCGCGACCTCCGAGGAGCTGGTGAAGCTGGGCTGGACCAAGGACAGGGCCAATTCGATTGCACGGCTGGCACTGTCGCACTTGAAGCTCAATTTCGAGGAGGACACGCGGAAGGATTTGATGAAGACCAAGGTGGCCGTCTTCGCTCCCGCGGATTCCGGTGCTGCGTTGGCGGCTATCCTGCACAGTCCTCCTGCCCCGCTCGAAGAGTGGTTCGACGCGGAAATGACCCGCTTGCGGGTGGAAGCCGAACGCCTGGAAGTCGAGAAGAAGAATGGGAAGAAGCGGACCGCCAAGTCCGCGGAGTCGGACGAGGACGACGCGCAGAAGCCGGCGGTGACTCCCCTTCCGGGAGAAGTACGCAGGGCGCTCGTGGCGGCCCTTGCTCCAGCCGATGCGATCGACATCGCGCTCTTCGGCCGGATGCTCGCGGAGATCGCCGAAGCGGACGGTGTCGACGGCGCCATCCAGTCGATGCACTCCTTCACGGTGGACGCGGCACAGGTCGACGACGACTTCTTCACGGCGGTGGACGACCGGAAGAACGACCGGAGGAACGCGGAAATCAGAACTGGATTCGACGCGATCGAGGGGTGGTCGGGTGACGACAGCGGCGCGGCGATGACCGGCTACCAAAGCCTGACCTCAGGCACCTTCTATCGCAACGCCGTCCTCGATCGGGCGCAGCTTCGTCGAAATCTTCAGCGCGCCGGCGTACCGGCGGAGCGGCTCGCGGAGCTGGCGGACGCTGCCGAACACGCCTTCGTCGACGCGTTCTGTCACGCGGTGCCGATGGCGAAGAAGAACAACACCGGAGCCCAAGGAACGCTGCCGAAAATTATTCTGGCAGTGAGTGGTTCGCGTCCGGTCAACTACGCGTCAACCTTCGAGCGGCCGCTGGTCGCGAATGGTCAGGCGGTGAGTACGCAAGCCGTGGCGCGACTCCTGACCCAGCATCGGTTCGCCGCCGCGAAACTTCCCGGCCTGTCCGCGGGCAAGGCACTGACCTACGACATCGACATCGACGGATTCCGGACCGATGATCAGGCCGGAGCTTCCGCGGGCGAGTTCGATGGCGCGTCCATAGCTTTCGTCGACTCCTTCGAGGGCCTGGCGCACGGGGAAATTCGGTGATATCGACGCTGCTGATCCGCTTGGCGGGTCCGTTGCAGGCGTGGGGGAGGCTCTCCAAGTTTCAGCACCGCGACACGGATCCGGATCGGCCCACCAAGAGCGGGGTGATCGGGTTGCTGGCGGCGGCGGATGGGCACGAGCGCGACGAGAGTGGTCGAGACTATTCGGATGCGTTGCCGCTCGAGCGGCTCGCGGGCCTGCGATTCGGGGTTCGGGCTGATCGGCCCGGTGTACTGATCAGCGACTACCACACGGTCGGTGGCGGCACATTTCCGATCCGGCCGCGTGATCTGCTGCTGGATGAGCGGCGTATCCCGCCGGCTCGACTTCCGGGCGAGTCCGATCAACCGGCTCCATTCGGGTCATTCGATGTCGCGGACTGGTACGGCGCCCCGAAGGAGATCGCAGCCACCCCGACCGGCACGCTCAGGGCCAAATCGGCCCTGGGTCGTTCCGGGCTCATCACCACGCGGTGGTACCTCTCCGATGCCGCGTTCGTGGCGGCGGTCTCGTGCGAGGACCGGGAGTTGCTGGTCCGGCTCGGCGACCGGCTGGATCATCCGCGGCGAATGCTCTGGTTGGGGCGAAAGAACTGTCCACCCGCCGAGCGGCTCAACCATGGCGTCCACGCCGGTGACATCGCCGCGGTCTTGCAGCGCACCGCACTGCTACCCAACGCCACCGTCTCCCAGCCGTACGCGTGGTTGGAGGTTGGTCCCAACGAGCCGAATTCGACCGCGACGCAGGACCAGCCGATGAGTTTCTCCTCCCGCGGCCGGGTCCACACGCAGCGGTGGGAACGCAGACAGTCCATGGTCATCACTGAACCGGCGATCACCTGGGAGGCTTCGTGAGCACCCCGTTGGTCACCTGCCACAGCATCCTTCAGCTGAATGCGCGACATCCGGAATCCCAGCGGGCACTGCTCGACGCGCAGGCGATGCATCGACTCGTGATGGTGGGGTTCCTCGGGTGGGTCGAGGAAGGAGAGCGGGACGCTCGTGCCCAGATGGGCGTCCTGCACACGTCGAACATCGATCTCAGAAGGCACATCCTCACCGTTGTCGTGCAGTCGCGGGTTCCGCCGGACTGGTCCCGCCTCGACACACGGCAGCTGATCGATAAACCGGCGATCCTCAACATCGACCAGAAGGTGGAAACAGGCCAGCGATACCGCTTCCGCGTGGTGGTCAACCCGGTGCGGATGAGCGGCCGGCATGTTCCGCGTGGCGAGTCCGCCGCACCCCGCGGCGAACTGAAGAGGTTGGCCGACAACACACCTGCCCACGCTCGGCGGTGGTTCGTGGACCGTCTCCAGCCCGTGGGCGAGTCCCCGGTCGATGAGCGTGGAGTTCGTCGAATCGGTGCGATCGCCGTCCCCGACCGCCTCGATGTCCGGATTCTCCCCAAGCTGAGTCATGTTGGGGGCAAGCCCGGCTTGCGGATCGGTAGGGCGGAGGTGCGGGGTGAACTGGAAGTCACCGATCCGGAGGTTCTCGTCGACGCCATCATCGGCGGGATCGGTCGTGCCAAAGCCTATGGGTGCGGGCTGTTGCTGATGAAACCGATCGGCGCGGACGAGAGCTGATCGTGGCTTCGGACTCCGCGGGATCAGTCGTGACTCGGCGTCGGGCCATGAAGTGACAGGATGGCCAGCCGCCCCGATCTGTCGCCGTAGGCCACTGTGCTGGAATCGCTCGGGTGGGTGGCGCATGCGGTGATCGCCGCCGTGTCGGTAATCCAGCGCGCCAGTTCACTTCCGGTCGCGATACTCCAGAGCCGCAGGGTGCGGTCGTCGCCGCCGGAGAGGATGTACCGGTTGTCTGCGGTGACCGCTACCGTGCGGATGCGATCCGTGTGGCCGACGAGGGGACGTGGGGTTTTCGGTTCTTCGCGATCCCACACCCACACCCTGTGGTCTTTGCCGCCGGCCACGATGAACCGTCCGTCGGAGGTAACCGCCAGCGTTGTCACCTCCTCATCGGGGCCGTGCAGGAGGCAGAGCTCCCGGCCGCTGTCCAGGTCCGAGACGAGGACGAAGCGGTCGAAGCCGGCGGAGATGATCTGCCGGCTGTCAGGTGTGACCACGACCGCGTAGACCTCATGGCGGTGAGCGGTCAGGGTGCGTTCGAGTTGGCCGCCGGGTAGACCCCAGACCTTCACCGTTCGGTCGCTGCTCGCGGTGACGAAATGCCGGCCATCGGCGGTTGGGTGCACTGCTGTGATCCGTTGTGTATGAGCGTCTGTCGTGGGTATCAGTCGCTTTTCCACTAGATCCCAAACCTGCACCTTCCCGTCGCTGCCGCCGAGGATGAGGTGCCGTTCGGTGGAGCCGACGACCGTCGCTGCACTGTCGCCGAGCTGCTCGTGCAGCGGATGGTCGATGCCGGCGCTCTGCCAATCCCACACGCTGAAAGTGCTTCCGCGGCCGGAGAAATGCGCACGGTGGCCGTCGCCTGTGAAAGCGATCATCTCGATTTCTCGGGAGTGATCGAGCGTCGAGGTTCCGGGGCGTTGATCCTGCGAAAATCTCCACACGCAAACAGAATTGTCTCTGTCGCCGGAGACAATGTGCTGCTCACTCGGAGAGATAGCGACGGCCTGAACGGAGTCGGTGTGACCTGGCATCTCGCGCACGCGCAGACTTTGCCGATCCCATACCCGGACGATCTTGTCGCGCCCCGCGGTGACTATGTGTGCGCCATCCGCGCTGATGGCTACGGAATGCACTCCGCGGCCGGGCAATTCGAGCTCGGATGTGGCGCCGCCGTGCGTATCCCAGACCATGGTTCGATCGCGACTACAGGACACGACGTATCGGCCGTCGGCCGAGATTGCCACAGCCTCGATCTCGCGCTTGTCCCAGCCCAGCTCACGTCCGCTGCGACTGTCCGTACTCCACACTCGGACTGTCTTGTCGTAACTGCCGGACACGATGATCCGGCCGTCGGAGGACACCGCCACGGCGGTCACACGCCCGTTATGGCCCGGCAGGTCGTACTCCATGCGTTGGTCGGCCACGTTCCACACCTGCACGTTCCGATCGCTGCACCCGACCACGACGTACTTGCTGTCGGGAGTGACCGCCACCGCGAAGACCTGCTCCGATACCGGTAGAACGGTTTCCTGGCGTCCCGTGGCCAGGGCCGACACTCGAACCGTTCCGTCCAGACTGCCCGACACGATCTGATGACCGTCCGACGTCGCGGCCAGAGCGGTCACGTGCTGCCGATGGTGATCGATCGTGTCGATGAATCGGCCGGTCGCCGCTTCCCATACGCGTACGGTGTTGCCGTCGCCGGACACGATGAATCGGCCGTCGGGCGTGAACGTCACGGCTTTGGCGGGCGATCCCTGACCGGGCAGGCGACGTTCGAGCGGCCCGCCATGTTGGGTGAGACTGCCGGGAGTCCGGGGCCGCATCCACCACTGTCCGTTCGGTGGGCGCGCGGAGTCCACGAGTGCGCGAAGCCCCGGATCCTCGTCGCCGAGCAGTCGACCGATGAGCTGACCCGGGAGCAGACCAGGTTCGGTGGCCAGTACATGTGATGAGAGCTGGAGTACTTCGTGAACGATCGCCACCGGCGCCAGCAAGGGCTTTTGATGTGAGTAGTCGGTCAGCAGTAGAGCGATGTCCGTGTCCGTGAGCTTGCGTGTCATCCAGGCATAACTGGTCAGCAGCTCGGAGAGCAGCTCAAAGTGGTTCGCGTTGGTCAGGTGAAACGCGAGGTTCTGGAGCAGGTAGCCGTCATTGGGCCCGGCAGCCCACTGTTTCGCGAGTGCGCCGCCGGTGACTTCGACTCGCTCGTCCCGCTGTATCCACGAGTAGTAGCCGCCGATGAGGCGGCGATGCGCGGACTCGACATCGCGGGCCTTGGTCAACTCATGGTGGACCACCTTGAATTCGAGGTCGTGCAAGGTGAACGAAACGTCGTCGGAAGCATCGGTTCCTTCTCGCTGTACGAGGCATCTGTTGACGAGGCGGGTGAGCAGCAAATCAGCGTCTGCGGCACCAATGTCCGAGGAAGCCCACAGCGCGTTGATAGCTGAGCGTGGAACCAGGCCGCGGTCGCGGAAGACGGCAAGTTCCTGATATCGGTTCCGGTCGTCATCGGGCAACTCGTCGATGCTCAGTGCGATACAGGCCAGAACGTTGGAATGGTCGTACTCGTCGGGGTTGACTTCGTTCGCGATCGCCTGAACATCGGTAGATCGCAGCACATCCCAGACGCCTTGCCAGTCCCGTATGTGACCCCCTCTCGCGGTGATCATTCCGCCGATGAGGGCGACTCCGAACGCCAGCTGCCCGACCCACCTGCACAACTCGTCCGCGACGGGCGGGCGTCGTCTGTTGCCCAGTCCGGCTCGCTTGTCCAGGAGAGCGAGAGCCTCGTCGAGACCCAATTCGGCCACCTCGTGCTCGGCGGCGCCGATGGCCTGCGCGATGCCGCGATCGCGCGTGGTGAACAGCAGCACTCCATGATCACGAACGACGCCCAGCGCCGGTATCGTGTCGATGCTCCACACGTTGTCGACAACCAACAGCACGGCTCGGGCACCGAGCAAACGTGCCAGATGATGTTTGCCTTCTTCGGTGCTGGAGAACAGCTCGGCCGACCCCAGTTGTTTGGCGAATTGTTGCTGTAGGTCGACTGCAGTCATGCCCTGCTCGGCTTTGAGCCAGTAGACGTCATTGGCGAAGGCGGGTTTGCAATCCCGCGCGATCGCGGCTGCGAGAGTCGACTTTCCAGCGCCACCCATACCGACCAGCGCCACGGCCGAGGTGGACGTCGTCTTGGCTCTCGCGTCCTCGATCGCCGTGCGTACCTCGTCGATTATGCGATCACGGGTCACATACCCATGAGGGTTGGAGGGGAGGTAGCCGCCAGTCGGCGGTGCGATGGGATCGGCGACGCTCGGGGGGTAAAAATGGTTGTGTTGGGCGTTGTTATTGCCGATTTGCGAGACGTGATTCGATCGTGCGTAGTGGGTCGCTGCCTGGTCGGGCTTTTTGGCCAAACGCTGTTCGGCACCGTGCGCCGCCATCTCGAGATCCGTTCTGGTTCAGGGCGATCAATGCGAACACGCCGTCCCGCACGTCAGCCTGAGGCGATGCGGGTTCGCGATCCGCTCGGTGGGCCCGACCAGCTACCCAAAGTTGTTGTGCTGGACGTTGTTGTCGCCGATCTGGACGCCTTGTGCTCGTCGGAGATCGATCTGTGCTCGTGCCTGCTCGACGTGACTGGATGGCAGTTGTGCCAGTAGGGCTTTCGCCGCCGCCTCCGCCTCGGAATCCGGGGTGTTGTTGCGACGATCGAGCAGGGCTGCGATCTCGTCCACGTTGCTGCCGGGCGCTTTCTCGTTGGCCTCGATTGCCGCAACGGCCTCGGGATCGCCGCCACGGTTGATGCGGTTGCGAAGCGCGGTGTACAGGTCGCGGACGACCGCTGAAGCGGCATCCTGGCCGCCCGCTGCGGCGCCTGCGATGAGAGCTGTGACGATGATAGTGATCGGGTCCATGCCCATCCTTCCCTGGCGCGCGCTGACTACGCGGTAATCAGGCTACACATGTGGCGGTGGTAGGTTCTCGGATCGGTTGGAACGTGGTGGTGGCGAGAGTTGATGAATTGTCCGGTACGCCAACGCTATCCGGTTCGTAGTTCTCGCTGATCTCGTGCAGTCCGTCTTGTGGTGCGGTCGGGGCCGGCGGAGTCTGTCGGCATCGTCCGGATGGGTGGCGATGAGTTGCTGTAAAGACGTCCACGAACTGCTGATGCCTGGCGATCCGGGCGCGGGTCAGGAGTGGGACACCGACATCGTCGAACTATGGGACAGGACCGGCAATGTCGCCGGCGGCGTAGCCTACGACGATGAGGAAGTCCCGTGGTAGTCCTTGTCCTCAGTGCCTGCCCAGCAGGTCTGCGTGGGCATCTGACCCGCTGGCTACTCGAGGTCAGTCGCTGAGTTTTCGTCGGAATCATCGGTGCGCGGGTGCGGGACCTGATGTGGGAGCGCGTTACGGAACTGTCCAAGGACGGCCGCGCGATCATGATCTACTCCACGCGCTCTGAACAACGCCTGGCTTTCAAGGTCCATCGACATGAATGGGAGCCGGTCGACGTCGACGGCGTCTTCCTGATGCGTCGTCCACATCCGGGCGATCACAAGCCCAGCAGGCCCCGGGCAGGGTGGAGCAAGGCCAGCAGATATCGAAAGGCGGTCCGTAGTCGTACGAAGAAGGCCACGAATGAAAGTGAATGAAAATCGGCCTGTTGGCGCGAAGACCTGCTGGTCAGGAAGTGTGCTCCCCGCACGCGTGGGGATGAGCCCCGATGAACAGCGCCGCGGCGCCAGAGATAGAGGTGCTCCCCGCACGCGTGGGGATGAGCCGGTGATGACCGTGGAGAACACGGCACTGGCGAAGTGCTCCCCGCACGCGTGGGGATGAGCCCTCGGGGCTCAGTTCCGTCCGCCACATCTTCTCGTGCTCCCCGCACGCGTGGGGATGAGCCCTGGATGGGCACCAAACCCGAAGTGCCGTGGGTGTGCTCCCCGCACGCGTGGGGATGAGCCCTGGGCGTCGACCACGACACCGGAGTCGTCGAGGTGCTCCCTGCCGCGCGGGGATGAGCCTTGGTTCCGCGCCACGCGCGGGCTGGGCGAGTTCGCGGTCGCGTGGGATCGTCGGGGGAAGGAATGGCCCAGCCATCCGGACAACAAGGTCGGCTTCCTGGTGCCGGTGCTCCATGCCTTCCAGGCGTGGCGTAGCGGGCGGTCGTCGCGGGACGTTGCTCCCGAGGTGGTCGAGGAGATCATTCTGGAGTGGTACCTGGATGCCATCCCCAGAACCGGGGGACCGCGTTTCACCGCATCGAGCGGGCTATCACAGGGCGTTGATCGGTGACTGGCGGCCTGGCGCCGTCCGTGAGCAAGCGTTGGTGCTGCTGCCGGAGTGGGTGCGATTCCTGAGGGAGCGTGGCGGGCTGGCGACGCCGCTGCTCGAGTTGTCGGTGAGCGCTGCGGGAGAACCCGCCCCGGACAATCCGAGATGTCCGGTGCTGTAAGTCGAACACGCCAGACCATCGTGGCAGCGGGGCGAATGTCACTGTTCCACTGCTGGGTTCGACGCCGGGGGTGGTGTGTTGAACGTGATCCATTTGGCGACAACGGGTAACGGCGTAGCCCCCTACGTCAGTCACACGGCTCGGGTGACGGCGAGCGCTGGCTCGGTCTGGCACCGAGCCCCGCACGCCGGACCCTGCGTCGACGGGCGAACCGTTTCGGCCACGGTTGTCGTGGGCTTATCCCCCGCGCGTGCGGGGAGCATGCCACCGACGACACCAGCGCGCCGACCGATCCCGGCTCATCCCCGCGCGTGCGGGGAGCATGACGTCATGACCTTCACGCTCATCGCCGCGTAGGGTTCATCCCCGCGCGTGCGGGGAGCATCCGGATTCGCCAGTCGGCGTAGAAGGGAGTCAGGGTTCATCCCCGCGCGTGCGGGGAGCATACTTTTTGACCTGCATGTTTTCTCGATGGTTGGGCAGTTTTCATTCACTTTCGATCGGGGACCCGGGGCCATCATCGGTGTTGCTCCTCTGTTCAGAGGGTGGACTGCGTGCTTCGGCCGGCACGGTGGTGATAGCAAGTCTTACGCTTACAGTATCGGTCTCTGTCATGTCGTGTGCGTCATGTAGTGCGGCAAGGAGATTCGGCATGGAGGTGTGATCTTTGGGCTTCCGCCATCCATCACGATTGACTTGCGACGCGTAGTGTCTTCAGGCCGGGAACACGAAGGATTGGTCGAATCTCGGACCGTTCGGGTTCTGTGCCTTTGATCAAAGGTCCAGGCGATGCGGAAAGCGCAGTACGGTCGCGGGTTTCGGGCCGAAGTCGTCGTTCAATCGTTCGGCTGCGGCGCGAGCCCGGGCGCAGGGTGGATCGCAGTCGCGGTGGTAGACCCTGGCTTCGATCGCTTCGGTTTGGGTCATTCGGCTCTCTGACGTGCCGACCGTGTGTTCTTCCAGCATTTTCAGGCGTGGGCCGTAGCGTTCGGTGGTGTCCCTGACCGGCTTGATCGGGGTGAGCATCGCTGTTGCCCAATGCCATTCGTTGCGTTCTGCGATCTCGAGCAGTTGGCGCAGCCGGCCGCAGTTGGTGGTGCTTTGACCGGGGCCGGGGGTGCAGTGGCGATGTGGGTGCAGTAGGGCCCGGACACCGTGGGGATAGCGGAGGTCGACCCGGTACGCCGATACAGGGTGGTGATCGAGTCGCGAGGAGACGCCGGTCATGGGTGCCGCCTTCGATCGGGGCCGGCTGCGCGGTGCTTCCCGTGCAAGCAGCGCGAGATCATGGGATAGCTGCTGCCGGTGGACAACTCGAGGGGGAGCACGGCCGGTCGATCATGGTGGCCGTCGTTTTCGCGTAGGTCGGCCACCAGTGCTGCGATCACGGTGAGCAGGCCGCCGAGAAACAGGACTAGCAAAACCCAGGATTCCCAAAGCATTTGAATGTCTCCTTGGTCGGTGATCGCTTTGGTCGTCGAACGGCGACTTGGCCGAGGCCGCCGGTTGTGCTGTGGGTCAAGTAGACATCGGATTGAGTCAATGCACCGCGAGAATTGGAATGGCCGTGAAATTATGGTGGGCGGGCCAGATTGGTACGGTCCAGAAAGTGTCAACCCGGATAGCGAGGCTAATGAAATGAGCACCGTTTCCCGTAGGGCATTTGGAAAGTTCCTTCGTCAGATTCGTGAAGAAGCGAAGGTCAGCAGCCTGTCGGCGGGACTGCATATCGAAACGTCCAAGCAGACCCTGCTGCGTATGGAGGACGGGATCCCAACCAAGATCGCGACATCGCAGATCGCTCAGCTGCTCGACTTGTACAAGGTTAGACCGGACGTCCGATCCGAGGCGCTTCGGCTGTGGGGCGAAGTCAGGGAGCAAGCGAAACAGCAGAAAATGCAAGGGAATTCGAAGGGATTCTGGCAGCCGTACGCGGATCAGATCGCACCGCACTTTCCCCATTTTCTGCGATTGGAAGCGGCTGCCGATCGCGCCATCGCGCACCAACTCGTCTTGGTCCCAGGGTTGCTGCAAACGGCCGACTACCGGCGGGCGCTCGCTCGCCTGGAGGTTCCTGGGCTGTCGGCCGTCAATGTCGAGCGCAGGATCGAGTTGGTCGAACGCAGGCAGGCCAGGTTGAGCGAGGGCAAGTTCGCGATGGACGTGCTCCTGTCAGAGGCCGCCCTGCGGCACCAGCCGGCCACATCCGCCGTGATGGCAGCGCAGATGCGATGGCTGGTGGAGGTCAGCAACCGCGACAACATCAGTGTTCGCGTCGTTCCGTTCAGTACCAGCCCGCACCGCGGATTGGTGATTCAGTCGTTCCACATGCTCGAATTCCCGCGTTCGGAAGGGGGTTTGGTCGAACCGACCGTTGTCTACCTCGAGGGTGCGGTCGGCGCGCTCTACCACGAGCAACCTGACGTTGTGGGTCGGTATCAGGAAGCGATCTCGGCCTTGCGAGCGGTAGCGTTGTCTGAAGCAGGCACCCGAGATCTGGTGTTACGAGTTGCGAAGGAGTACGAGGCGTGAACAGTCAACCGCCCGTTCGGCAGTGGTACAAATCCAGTCGATCTTCGAATGCTAACGATTGTGTCGAGGTGTACCAGGACGTCGCCCGCGTCGGCGTGCGGGACTCCAAGCACCCCGGCGGGCCCGAGTTGTGGTTCTCCGCCGATGCGTGGGATGCCTTCCTGGAGAGCGGGATCTGGCAGGCTTGACGTGACAGCCGAGTGCCTTCGCTCGCAACGCATCGCGCGGAGGCATTCGTCCATCTCTCGCCGGTCGCGATGGCGACGTCGAGTCAATCGTCAGCCGATCAACTGCGATTTCGTCCCGTGCCAGGTGACCACGAGCTCGTCACGAGCCCGGCTCGCCGCGACATAGAGCAGTGAGCGTTCCCTCAGCATGGCCTCGTCGCGTTCCTCCTCGAGGACAGCGCGCATTCCGCCCGCCGCGGTCATGTGTGCTTCGCCAACCCCGGCGAGGATGACCCGCGAGAACTCCATGCCTTTGGATCGGTGCATGGTGAGCACCTGCACTACGCCTGGAGCGGCTGGATTGCTCTCGAGCGCTCGAGCTTCGATGTCTCGGGTCACCAGGGCGGTCACGAACTCGTCGCGGTCGTGCTGTCCCCGCGTGAGTACAGCGATGGTTCCCGGATCGACTCCGTCGGTGATCCATTGCCACACCAGATCGGTGATGCGATCGAATTGATCTGTGGCCGTGTGGCACTCGATGAGCTGGGGGTTGGGTCCCAGTCGCACCGACCGGTAGCCGTGCGTGGACTCCTCGCCCTGTTCCAGGTCGTGATAGTCACCGCCGGCCAGTATGTTGACCGCGAAATGCAGGTTTTGCGCCGTGGTCCGGTAGTTGAGCGTCAGTCGGCGAGCCCGTCCGACAATCTTGATTCCGAAGCGGGACAGCACAACCGGTTGTCCGTAGATCCGTTGATGCGAGTCCTCCGCGATGAACAGATCGTTGGGTCCGTCGCCCACCAGGGCACGCAACAGTGCCCAGTGGGTCGCGTGCAGGTCCTGAGCCTCGTCCACCAGAACATGGTCGGCGACATGGGGTTCGCCCGCGCTCACTCGCTGCTGGAGATGCTCCGCTGCCACCGCCAGCACCTCGGGAAAGCTGAGGCTCTTCTCGGTGCGGCTGCGCTTCCGGAACTCCTCGGTCAACATCCACACCGAGAGTCGCTGCGCCCGGCTCAACCGCACGCCCCGCCCGGCCCGGGCCACCTTCACGTATTGATCAGCTGTCGACACCTTGTTCGCGAGAATGACCGACACGTACTCGTTTTCGAGAAACCCGGGGTTGGCTAGCCGTGCTTCGAGCCCACTCTGCACCGACTTCGCGGCGGTACGCCAGACCTGATCGGTTCTTGTTCGCTTCGGGGAGTAGCCGCGGCCGCTGGGTCCGAACAGCGCGTCGAGCGCCCCGGTGAGGCTGGTGGCGTGATGTGCGATGGCACCGGCGAGCTTGTCGATACCCGCGACGTATACGCCCGGTTCCCCGGGGCGGTCCGCGATCCGCACGTCCGGATCGAGCACGCGCAGATCCGCTTCCAGGCCCATCGCGAGGGCTTTGTTGTACGTGGTCAAGATGATGCGCGCGTTGGGATCTCGCTTGGCGAGCATTCGCGCACGATGAATCGCCACCACCGTCTTGCCGGTGCCGGCGCCGCCCGAAAGCCGGAACGGGCCGCTGAAATCCCGCGCGACATAGTCTCGCTGCTCCGGATGCAGAAAGGTCCGCCAGGCTGCGAAGTCTCCACCTTCGAGCACCCGCCGCAGCTCGTCATTGTTGTCGATCAGCGTGAACTGCATTTGCGACGCCGGGGTCTCCAGCGCCTCGATGATCTGATCACTCTCGCCCCGGCTACGGTCGATCGACGACGTGGTGAACCCGAGCTTGTCCCGAATCTCGTCAATCCCCGTGCCGCAAGCGAGTTCGAGCAGTGCGTTCCCCTGCCACCCGCCGACCTCGGCCGCCAGCTCGTTGATCACATAGTCATCGGCAGCCGCGAGCGCCCGCGCCGCCACTTCCTCGGCAAGTCCGAGCTGATCGGTGAGTGCGGTCAATGTGAACCCAACTTTGACAAGGAACGGCAACTCGCCGGTCCCGGCCAACCCCACATCGCCGGCGGGAACGGGCACTACGGTCGGCGTACGCCGACCCGACTTCCCTTCTGTGCCTCCGAGTATGGCCTCCAACACGTTGTTCACCGGGTTGACCCGCAACACCGACTTGGCCGCCATAGCGATGGCGTCATCGTGCGGCCACGTCCCCAGATAGATGTAGTAGGTACTCCCCGCGGACCCGTCCACCCGAAACAACACCGCCCGAAACTTCAGATCCACCCGCCCGGTCCGAACCCGCGAGTCCACCGAGTTCTTGATCGGCTCGATGTGCAAACCCGGTGTGGTGTCATTGATCTGGATCTTCTGCAGGAAGTCGAACACCTTCCCCTTGAGCGACCCGTCAAGCTTCGGCATCGCCTTGACCTGCGTGCCCATCACCACGTATGCCATGGCAGCCCTCTCCGCTCACCGCGTCGAAACCCCAACTCTGCCGCGCACGGTGCTGTCGGTTTTCGGATGCCCTGTGCGGCGGCGTCGACCTGTGGGTGGAATTGTCTCACCCGTGAGGTGTGGCCAACGGGGAGTCGGCCTGCGTATCCCCGCGCGTGCGGGGAGCATTCTGGGTGCGCAGCTCTGCCGCGATCGTCTGAGGGCTCATCCCCGCGCGTGCGGGGAGCATTGCCGGCGGCGCGCCTCGGCGACCGGCCACCACGGCTCATCCCCGCGCGTGCGGGGAGCATGAGGATCGGCAGCATGACCACCGAGAACGACCGGGCTCATCCCCGCGCGTGCGGGGAGCATGTCAAGACCGGCATCGGCGCCGTGGGTACCGCGGGCTCATCCGCGCGCGTGCGGGGAGCATCACCGCATGTTGTGGACCGTCGATGATCTCCTGGGCTCAACCCCGCGCGTGCGGGGAGCATAAGAATTCCCAGTAGTGCGACCAGCCAAGGTTGGGCTCATCCCCGCGCGTGCGGGGAGCATTTGCCCGGATTCAATTTCAGGGTCGCGAGGGAGGGCTCATCCCCGCGCGTGCGGGGAGCATCACCGCAAGCTCTCGATGCACTCGCACGCCGAGGGCTCATCCCCGCGCGTGCGGGGAGCATCTCCGCGGACCTTCGCTCGACGAGGTGAGCCCGGGCTCATCCCCGCGCGTGCGGGGAGCATTATGAGGCGGTGATCGTGGAGAACGTCCCCGAGGGCTATTCACGTCTCCTCATCTGAGCCTGCCGACGAGCTGTCCTTGGTATAGCTCGCG
>NZ_JBSHMS010000045.1:0-48392 GCF_053645575.1 Nocardia sp. NPDC055321 | reverse complement strand
CACACAAACCCCCCTTTCGTCCCCCCCCGCGCGCTGCTGCTCCCCCCCCCCCCGGACGTGCGAACCGGCTGCGGGGTGGGCGCGCCTATGGGGGGCGGCGGGGGTGCGGGCCGCCCCGATTCGCTTGCGTCTCAATATTTTTCGGTGGTCACCGCGGATAGTCCGTGATGGCCCGCATGCGATGCTTGCGCAGCTCGCGGCGTACCAGCCAGCAGCACCCCGCGGTGGGCACGTGGAACACCACGTTGATGGCCACTCGCGTGCCGATGCTCTGGTCACCGGCGAACAGTCCGAAGACGCAGACCAGCGACAGAAACCCGAAGAACGCCGTGCACACACCGAGCACGATCCACCAGGACAGCTGACCGAGGCGATTGGCGGGCTTGGGCCTGCCGGGCGGCAGGGGGGTGCCGTGGCCCAGGGGCTGTCCGGCCGGGGCCGACGGGTAGGGGGACCCGGGGATCGGATTCCGCGCCGGGGGCGGTGGATACCGCAGCGGCGCCGACGATCCGGGCGACGCAACGGGCTGCGCATAGCCGTACTCGGGCGCGGCCGCGCCGTAACCCATGGGGCTCCAGTGCATTTCCGATCCCACCGCCGTGGCCGGTAGCGGCGCGGCGGGGTACGGCTGCGCGGGTGGCGGATCGGGATACGAGGGCGCGGCGGAATAGGCCGGCGCCGCGTACGGCCGGGGGTTCTCCGCGGGCATCGGGCGCGGCGGGGTGGGCGCCCGCCCGGGCGCGGTCTGTTCGCGCAGGGCAGCCCGCGCGGCGGCAGCCAATTCCCCCGCGGTGTCGAAGCGCTGACCCGGATCCTTCGCGAGGCCCCGCGTGATGACCTCGTCCAACCGCGCGGGTACCGCCGCGTTGTGGCCGGAGGCGCGCGGCGGGGGCGCGGTCAGATGCGAGAGCATCTGCTGCGCCGGATCGGTGTCGCCGAACGGACGGCGCGCGGTCAGGCATTCGTAGAGCACGCAGGCGAGCGAATACACGTCCGAGGGAATACCGCCCTCACCCGAGAAGCGTTCGGGCGCCATGTATCCCCAGGTGCCCACGGCGCCGCCGGTGGACGTGAGCGCCGTCTGCCCGGCGCCGCGCGCCAGGCCGAAGTCGATGAGGTAGACGAAACCGTTGGGCAGCAACAGGGTGTTGGACGGCTTGATGTCGCGGTGCACCAGGCCCGCGTCGTGCGCGACGTCCAGCGCCTCGGCCAGCTGGCCGACGATGTCCACCGCCATGGTCACCGACAGCGGCCCGCGATCGTGCAGCACCTGCGCCAGATCCACGCCGTCGACCAGTTCCATGTCGATGAACAGCCGGCCGTCGAGTTCGCCGAAATTGTGGATGGGCACCACATGTGGGCCGCGCAGCTTGGCGGCGAGCCGCGCCTCGCGCTCGAACCGCTGCCGATAGTCGGCGTCGTTCGCGAGTTCGGAGGGCAGCACCTTCAGTGCGACATCGCGGCCCATGCGGGTGTCGTACGCGAGCCAGACCTGGCCCATACCGCCCTGCCCGAGCAACTCCTCGAGCCGATAGTGGCCGAGCTTGCCATCCCCCAACACCTGTCCTCCAATTACGGCACCGCCTGACGCGCAGGCTCAGCATACGATCGGAAGGCACGACAGCAGAGTCAGTCTTTCGAGGAGTTTGTGTGGCCAGCGACCAGTCAGCCGATACCTTCGACCTCTGGGATCGCGACGGCGACGGCCAGATCTCCGCCGACGACATCCTCGCCGGCATCACCGCGCTCGGCCTGGAGATCGATCCCGACGCGGTGCAGCGGCTGGTGGCGGCCGCCGACACCGATGGCGATTTCCTGGTCTCCCGAGCGGAATTCGAGGCGGCGCGCCTCGGGCGCGATCCCGAGATCACCGACGCGGACGCCGCGTTCGATACCTTCGACGCGAATCGCAACGAGCTGCTGGAGCTCGACGAGCTCGAGTCGCTGCTGCGCACCTGCCCGGATCTGACGCACGAGAGCGCGGAATCGCTGTTGGCGGCGGCGGATTCGGATGGGGACGGGCGGTTGTCGCGGGCGGAGTTCGCCGCGCTACTGGCCCGGTTGGCGGGGTAGTCGGCTCGGCGCTTCGCGTGGCGGCCGAATCACTCTGTGACAGCGGCTTTTTCGTCGATGTCGTCTATTCGGTTTGGTCGCGTTCTTCCACTGCTTCCCACCGCGATACCCCGCCGATGACTCGTACCCCGACCCGGGGCACGACCGCGTCCTCGGCCGCGGTTTCCACCGACGGCGGCAGCGGGCGCGGCGTTTCCGCGCTCAGGTTGCGGTGCAGCGAGCACGTGCATTCCGCGTCCAGCGGCGCGGGGCAGAAGCCGGTCATCTTGATCAGCAGCCGCATGTCGGCGACGTCGATCCGCCACCACCAATATTTGTCCCACTCCGAGTGTTCCGACTCCCAGCAGTCATGGGAGAAGTGCTCGACCACACCGCCACCGCAGGCGGCGCACCGCCCGATCTCGGTGTAGTCGAAAACGGCCGCGTGCGCGGGCTGGCCGTGCGGCACCCCGCGTCGTTCGAGCAGGAGGATCCGCGTGAGAAGCGGGTCGGCACAACATCGGGCTGCCATGACCCCATTGTGGCGCGCCCGGGGCAGCACAGGCCCGCCGTGATGATCTCCGGTGGCGTGCGGGCCGATGCTGCCCTGCGAATCTCGGCCGCAGCGTGAATCCGCGATCAGTACCGGAACGTCAGCGGGGCGGCGGGGCGGCCCGCGTAGAGCTGGAGAGAGGTGGGGGTCAGGGCCGGCTCGAAAGTGGCTGACACCTGCGACCATTCGGTGCGGTCGGGGGTCGCGGGCGCGTCCAGGCGCGCCAGGCGGATGCGGCGCAGGTCGTCCACGCCGATCGTGTCGGTGGTGGAGGTCTCCGCGGTGAGCCAGGTTCCGGAGCCGGTGAACTCGATCCACGGGTTGGCCAGGGCGATCTCGCCCAGGTGGAAGCGGGTCGAGGCGACCACGGTGCCGCGGTAGCGCAGTTCGCCCAGGCCCGTCGCGGGGTCGATGGCAGCTTCGTCGAGTTCGAAGGTCAGGGACTTGTCGCGGACCGCAGCGCCGTTCGTGCCGGACATCGAGCCCTGGAGCGGGCCGGTGACGGTGTCGGCGAACCCGGGGGCCAGGGCCCAGGTCAGGTCGGCGGACGGCGGTTCGGGGGTGTTCGGGCCGGGCGCGGGGTCGTAGCGGACGGGCACCGCGAGCTCCTGGGCCGGGTTCACCGATTCGGCGGCGGCGTAGGTGTAGACGCCGAAGACCGCGTCGGCGGGGACCTTGCTCGGCTGCACCACGTCGAGCACCGTGGTGAAGGTGCCGTCGGCGGCCAGCGGCACCCACTGGTTGCGGATGGTGCGCTGCAGATCGAAGGGCGCCCGGGGGACCCGGTTCAGGGCGGACTCGCCCAGGATCCATTGCACCGCCCCGCGATTGACCCCGCGGGACGCGGTGGGCGCACCGGTGGAGGGACGCCAGTCGGGGGCGAAGCCGCCGAAGGTCACGAAGGTGCCGTGCGGGACGCCGGGCGGGACGGGCACCGGCAGACCGTCGGTGTTGGCCGCGGGGTCGAAGCCGCGGCCGCGCACCACGATCTTGTCGCCGGGATGCACCACGGTGTCACCGAGTGGCGTCGTGCCGTCCACCGCGAACAGTTCGATGGCGGGGGCGGGTTCGGCCGCGGCGGGCACGGCCAGCGCGACCGCGCCGCCCGCCACCGTCACGACGGCGAGGCCGGCGGCCAGCCGGCTCCGGATACGACCCAGCGACACTGTGCTCATAAGGGGACCCTAACCCGGGCCGAAAATACCCAGGCTCAAGGGGTATTTTCGGGGCGGCGTCACGCCTCGAGCAGTTTGCGCTTGAGCACCTTGCCGGTGGGGTTGCGGGGTAGCTCGACCAGGAACACCACTTCGCGGGGCACCTTGTAGCGGGCGAGGTTCGTCTTCACGAATTCGCGGGTGTCCTCGGCGCTGAGCGAATGCCCTTCGTGCACAACCACGAACGCCTTGAGCCGCGCACCGAAGGTCTCGTCCGGGACGCCGACGACGGCGGCCTCGCGGACTGCCGGATGGGTGTGCAGCAGCTCCTCCACCTCGCAGGGGAAGACGTTCTCGCCACCGGAGACGATCATGTCGTCGTCGCGGCCGTCGATGAAAAGCCTTCCCTCGGAGTCGAAGTGGCCAACATCGCCGGAGGACATGAGGCCGCGAATGACCTCCTTGTGCCCGCCGCCGGTATAGCCCTCGAACTGGATGACGTTGCCGACGAAGATGCGGCCGGTCGTGCCGGTGGGAACGCGGCGGCCGTTCTCGTCCAGGATCCGGACGCGGGCGCCGAGCACGGGGCGCCCGACGCAGCCGGGTTCGACGGCCAAATCCTCGGGCCCGGCGACGGTGGCGTACGCGACCTCCGTCGATCCGTACAGGTTGTAGACCACCGGACCGAAGGTCGCGGTGACCTCGCGGCACAGCTGGGCGCCCAGCTGCGAGCCCGCGACGAAGATGATGCGCAGCGCGGAGAGATCCCTGCCGGTCAGCGCGCGACCGCCCAGGTCGACCATGCGCGCGAGCATGACCGGCACCACGATCATGGTGGTGGCGCCGTGCTCGGCCGCGCTGTCGATGGCGGCCTGCGGGTCGAAGCGGCGGCGCACGACGAGGGTGGAGCCGAAGCCGAGGGCCAGCATGGCGGAGGCGAAACCGAGGGTGTGGAACATCGGCGCGCAGCATTCGGTCACCTCCTTCGCGCGGAACGGCACCCGGGACAGCAGACCGCCCAGGGCGGCAAGGGATTTGGGCTCGGGCCGCGGGGCGCCCTTGGGGGTGCCGGTGGTGCCGGAGGTCAACAGGATGATCTTGGGCTCCACGCCGGGCGCGGGCGGCGCGGCCGAGGAGCCGATGTCGATCAGCCACTCCAGGCTGTCTTCGCGCGGGTCGTCGGTCCAGGCCCGGTAGCTGCCCCGGCGCGGGGTGACCCCGTCGAGCATGTGCGCGTACTCGTCGTCGTAGACGAGCAGGTCGGTGCCCTCGCGGGTCGCGACGTCGCGGATCTGCGGACCGGCGAAATCGGTGTTGAGCAGGATGATTCGAGCGCCGCACTTGGCGGCGGCGAAGGTGGCGTCCAGGAGGCCGCGGTGGTTGCGGGCCAGGATCGCCACGCCCTCGCGCGGTTCGAGGCCGCGCTCGCGCCAGGCGTTGGCCAGCCGGTTGGAGCGGTCCTCCAACTCGGCGAAGGTCAGCGAGCCTAGTTCGTCGATGAGCGCGGTGCGCCCGCCGTACCGGGCGGCCGAGAGCCGGAGACCGGCGGCCAGCGTGCCGTACCGCAGCATGGCGGTGGCGGCGGCCAGCAGAACCGTCGGGGATTCGACCCGGGCCAGCCCGGCCTCCATGATCAGGCGGGCCGACTCCACCTCGGTATAGGCCCGCTCCCCCACCGCGCGAATCAGGCCGAGAGTCATGCGCGCACCCCGTTCGCCGGACCGGCCGGACGGTACGCCGCCCGCGATTGCCCCTGCGCCCCTGCTGATTCCACCCGGACCTCCTCGTCCACCCCCGCCGGCTGCCACCGGCGACCGCGGGCGTGTGCCCGCGAAAACAACCGTACGACCGCGAGCCCTCGAACGGAATGGCTCGGCGAACCTCGCACCCCGCCGCGCCGCGAAACCCGTTCCCGGCGGGTCCCGCCACGACGCGGAAACGCCCGCCCCGGATACACCGGGACGGGCGTGACCTGTGCGTCGAGCGAGAATCCGGACCGTCGGTAGTCCGGTCCCCGCGGCAACCGGACTACAGCGCGGTGACCGTCAGCTCGCCGTCGGCGTACTGCGCCCGCAGCCGCTTCTTGTCGAACTTGCCCACCGAGGTCTTGGGCACCTCGGCGATGAACGTCCAGTACTCGGGCAGCTGCCACTTGGCGAACTTGTCCGCCAGGAAGTCGCGCAGCTCTTCGGGCTTGGCGTCGGCGCCCTCCGCCAGCACGACGGCGACCAGCGGGCGCTCGTCCCACTTCTCGTCCGGGATGCCGATGACCGCGGCCTCCGCGACGGCCGGGTGGCCGACGACGGCGTTCTCCAGGTCCACCGAGGAGATCCATTCGCCGCCGGACTTGATGACGTCCTTGGACCGGTCGACGAGCGTGAGGAAGCCGTTGGGGCTGATCTTGCCGACGTCACCGGTGCGCAGCCAGCCGTCGTCGAACTTGTCCGGATCGACCTCGGCGCCGGTCGGCGAGTAGTACGAGCCGGTGATCCACGGGCCCTTCACCTCCAGCTCACCCAGTGCCACACCGTCGTTGGGGACGACGCTGCCGTCGTCGCCGACCAGGCGCGCCTGCACGCCGGCGGGGAATCGGCCCTGGGTGTAGCGGTAGGCCCATTCCTCGTCGCCCTCCGCGCTCGCGGGAGCGTGCGCGACCGAGCCGAGGGGCGAGGTCTCGGTCATGCCCCACGCGTGCAGCAGGCGCACGCCGTGCTTGGCCTGGAACGCCTGCATCATGGACGGCGGCACCGCGGCGCCGCCGACCACGCAGGTGCGCAAGTGCGAGATGTCCTGCGGCTGGGCCTGCAGACCCGCGAGCACGCCGCCCCAGATGGTCGGCACCGCGGCGGCGAAGGTCGGCTTGACCGCGGCCATCATCTCCAGCAGCGGCCCGGGCTGCAGGAAGCGGTCGGGCATCAGCAGATTCGCGCCGGACATCATGGCCGCGTACGGCAGGCCCCAGGCGTTGGCGTGGAACAGCGGCACGATGGCGAGCACGGTGTCGGCCTCGGAGAAGCCCATGCCGTTGGGCGCGCAGACCTGCATGGCGTGCAGGAAGTTCGAGCGGTGCGAGTAGACGACGCCCTTGGGATCGCCGGTCGTGCCGGACGTGTAGCACATGCCCGCGGCCGAACGCTCGTCCACGACCGGGAAGTCGTAGGTGTCCGGCTGGGCCGCCAGCAGTTCGCTGTACGAGTGCACCTGCACGCCCTCGGGGGCGGTGAGCGCGCTCGCGTCGCCGTTGGCCACGATGACGTGGCGGACGGTCTTCAGGTTCGGCAGGTACTGCGCGAACATCGGCAGCAGCGTGCCGTCCACGATGACGACCTGGTCCTCGGCGTGGTTGGCCACGTAGACCAGCTGCTCGGGGAACAGGCGGATGTTCAGCGCGTGCAGCACCGCGCCCATGGCGGGGACCGCCACGTACACGACCATGTGCTCGTTGTTGTTCCACATGAAGGTGCCGACCCGGTCGCCCTCGCCGATGCCCAGGTCACGCAGGGCGTTGGCGAGACGGGCGGCGTCCGCGCCGATCTCCCGGAAAGTCTGGGTGCGCACGCCGTCGCCGGTCCAGGTCGAAATGGTGCTCTCACCCTGGAAGGTGCTCGCGTAACGCAGCAGCGTCGCGAGTGACAGCTGCTCGTCTTGCATTGTGCTCAACATTTCCCAACCGCTCCCTTGCCCGTTTCCTCGCGACCGTGAACCAGGTCACTTATCCGGCAGAATAGTCGAATCGGACAGAGCTGTGACCTCGGGTAACCGATTTAGTGTTACCCGCAGTAACTGATGGCAGGGTGACCGCAGACACACACGGCCGGTCGGAACGGAAAAATGACTGCGGGCGGCGAACCCCACCTTCGCCGCCCGCAGCCTGTCGCCGACCCGCCGCCGCGTGAACGACGACCGGCCGGCCTCGAAGTCCCGGAGAAGATCGACGGCTACGACGCCCCCTGCGGCGCCGCAGAATAGCCAATCACTAACCAGGACAAGCAAATTGGAGCACAGTCTTCCGTGAATATAGGTAAGGCGGCCGCGCGGTGTCCAGTCGGCGACAGCGGCGCAGGTCAGACGCCGCTCACCGGTCCGAAATTCCGGCTGTGAGGTCGTCGCGCCGGACTCCCGGCAAACATTTCGACCCCGACCGGCCCAATGTGGCCGAAAATATCGATTCAGTGTCCGGGTATGTCTTTCTGACCAGCACCGATACCCAATACTGTCGGGTTATGAATCGTGAGCCGTCCATCCTCATCATCGGCGCCGGGTTCGCCGGACTCGGCATGGCGCTGGAGTTGCAACGCCACGGCCTGTCCAATTTCACGATCCTGGAGAAGGCCGCCGACCTGGGCGGGGTGTGGCGGGAGAACACCTACCCGGGTGCCGCCTGCGATGTGCCCTCGCCCCTGTATTCGTGGTCGTTCGAGCCGAAATCCGATTGGCCGCGCCGCTTCTCGCACCAGGCCGATATCCACGCTTACATGCGCGACGTCGCCGAGAAGCACCGGCTGCCCGAGAAGATCGAATTCGGGGTCGAGGTGACCGAGGCGGAATTCGATGAGCGCAACGGCATCTGGCGTGTCCGCACCGCCGACGGCAACACCCACATCGCCGACATCCTCATTCCCGCAGTGGGTCAGCTCTCCCGCCCGGCCATGCCGAATCTGCCCGGCATCGACAGCTTCACCGGCGCGGCCTTCCACTCCGCGGAGTGGGATCACTCGGTCGACCTGACCGGTAAGCGGGTGGCGTGCATCGGCACCGGAGCCAGTGCCATTCAATACATTCCGGCCATTCAGCCGACGGTCGAGCATCTGACGCTGTTCCAGCGTTCGGCCGCGTGGGTGCTGCCGAAGCTCGACACCGAGTACACCGCGCTGCATCACACGCTGTTCGAGCGCCTCCCCGCCACCCGGCTCGCCGAGCGCTTCGCGATCTGGGGCTTCTTCGAGGTGCTGGCGCTGGCGCTGACCGATATCCCGGCCATGAAGACCCCGGTGATCGCGATCGCGGACCGCCATCGCGAGAAGCAGGTGCCCGATGCGGCCCTGCGCGCCAAGCTGACTCCCGATTACGCGGCGGGCTGCAAGCGCGGGCTGTTCTCCAACGAGTACTTCCCGGCGCTGGGTCAGCCCAACGTCCACGTGGAGACCACCGCCATCGAGGCGGTGACCCCGACCGGCATCCGCACCGCGGACGGCGTGGAACACCCGGTGGACGTCATCGTCTACGGCACCGGTTTCAAGGGCACCGAATTCCTTGCGCCCATGAACATCTACGGTCTGGGCGGCCGCAAGCTGATCGATCAGTGGACCCCCGAGGGCGCCCGCGCGTACCTGGGCATGTCGGTGCCGGAGTTCCCGAACATGTTCATGATGTACGGCCCGAACACCAATGTCGGTTCCGGTTCGATCATCTACATGCTGGAGTCGCAGGCCCGCTACATCCGCCAGGTCGCGCAGTACCTGGCGGGCAAGCCCGGCGGCTACCTGTCCGCGCGCGCCGAGGCGGAGCAGTCCTGGGACGACTGGCTGCAGAAGCGCCTGAAGGACACCCCCTGGAACTTCTGCTCGAGCTGGTACCGCAACGCCTCGGGCCGGATCACCAACAACTGGCCCGGCGCGACGGTCCTGTTCCGTTGGAAGACAAAATCTTTCAACCCCGCCGACTTCGAGGAGCAGCGCGCCGACCGCCGCTGACACCCCGGCGGCGCGCCGTACCCGGCCGCGCTGCCCCGATTCGATGCTGTCCACGGGCCCCGGACCAGGTAGACTCCCCGACGTCCGGCTCGGTAACCCACCGCACCGGCCCAGCCTTCGTAGCTCAGGGGATAGAGCAACCCTCTCCTAAAGGGTAGGTCGCAGGTTCGATTCCTGCCGAGGGCACAACCGAGGCTCGGCCCGATGCCCTGAAGGGCAGGTCGCAGGGCGATTCCCACCCGGGGTGCGATTCGCCTGGGCCATGCCTCTCTCCTTCCCGCGTCGTCGCCTGTCCGGCGGCGACGTTTGTTTGTCGTCAGGCGCGTCGATCCGGACTTGACCGTGCGGGACAATCGAAGGCACGGAAGATCAGGGGAAGTACGCACGGCCGGCGGAAGAAGGCCCCAAATGAAGATCGCTGCTCTCGTCTTGCTCATTCAGTGGTCGATAGGTGTTGCCACAGGCGTCGCCGCACCGGTTTCCACGGCGTCCGAACCGGACCTGGGCGACGCCTGCTACGGCTACGAGATCGGCCGCAGGGCCACGGATCCAGCCACCGGGCAACCGATCATCTGCGACTCCGACTACACATGGAATGTCGATATCGGCCAGGTGCCGGGCCGCTGGTTCGACTGACCGCGCCGCTGGCGACGACCACGCCTTTGGAACGCCCGGTGTGAGGATCGAACAGCGCGGCGTCGGCGATCGGCTGCTCTTTTCGAGCATGGTTCCGAGTCAGCCGCACATTGGAGCACGCGCCCTCGCGTCATAGCGTTGGACGTACAGCAATCGCTGTCGTACCGCGCGGCTCGCGCGGGCTCATTCCGCTTATCGCAGAACGGATTTCGTCGTGCGCTCCCGCTCTCGTGTTTTCGCTAACCTGTTGTCCGCGCTCGCGCTGGTGACGCTGCTCGCGCTGCCCGCGACCATGCCTCCGGCCGACGCGGTGACAACCCCGCCGGGCTGGTCCGCAGCCTGGACCACCGCGCTGTACCAAGCGGACCAGTTCCCCGAACCGAACTGGTCGGTGGACGGATTCGCGAATCACACCGTGCGCCAGAAGATTCGAGTGACCGCCGGGGGCGCCGTCGTGCGGATCCAGCTGTCCAACCGGTACGGCACCGCGCCCCTGCCGATCACCGGGGCGAATCTCGCCCACAGCGCGTCCGGCGCCGCGATCGTCCCGAACACCCTGCGCGAGATGACATTCGGCGGCGCGCGGTCCGTGACCATCGCGCCGGGCGCGGAGCTGCTGACCGACCCGGTGCTGCTGCTGGTCGCGCCGCTCGACACGCTGGCCGTCACCCTCCACCTCGCCGCGGCGACGGGGCCGGTCACCCAGCATTCCCAGGCCCTCGCGACCTCCTATCGCGCGGCCGGCGACCACCGCGCCGACACCGACGGCGCGGCGTTCACCGACACCACCCGGGCCTGGTACTACCTGTCCCGGGTCGAGGTGGCCGACATCCTGCCGCGCACCGCCGGGATCGTCGTGTTCGGCGACTCGATCACCGACGGCGTCGGATCCACCGCCGACACCAACAACAGGTTCCCCGACGAACTGGCCGAACGACTGGCGGCACAGGGCAACTCGCGCGCGGTGCTCAACCAGGGCATCGGCGGCAACCGGGTCACCGTCGACTCCGAGTGGCTGGGCGAGAGCGCGCTGCGGCGGTTCGGCCGGGACGCCCTCGACCAGCCCGGCGTATCCACCGTCATCATCCTGGAGGGCATCAACGACATCGGACTCAGCGCCGGCGCGCCGGAGGTAGGCGAACCCCCGGTTCCGGTGTCGGCCGATCAACTCGTCGCCGCCCACCGCACACTGATCGGCCAGGCCCGTGCCCGGGGTCTGCGCGTGATAGGCGCTACCCTCCTACCCATGCAGGGGTCGCCCTACTTCTCGCCGCACAACGAATCCGAGCGCACGCGCGTCAACGACTGGATTCGCACCTCCGGCGAATACGACGAGGTCATCGACTTCGACACCGCCCTCGCCGATCCGGCCGACCCACGGCGCCTGGCGGCCGCGTACGACTCCGGCGACCACCTGCACCCCAGCGACGCCGGCTATTCCGCGATGGCCACGGCGGCGACCGACGTAGATCTCGGCTGACCACCCCGCCCGAGCGATCGACCGCGCATTCCTCGAGGCCACGGCCAACGTCCCGGTGATCGAAAGAGCTTGCGGTGCAGAACAACTCGACTCACATCACGACGTCGATCTCGCCCGGATGTGGATCCGTTCGCCTTGGCCGCCGAACAAACTCAGGATCTCCACCGGACCATGACCCGTCGAGCCGAACCAATGAGGGTGCTGGGTGTCGAACTCGGCCACCTCACCGGGGCCCAGGGTTATGTCGTAGTCGCCGAGGATCAGGCGGAGGCGGCCGGTCAGGACGTAGAGCCACTCGTAGCCGGCGTGGGTGCGGGGGAAGGGGGCGGACTCGGACTCGGGGATGAAGAGTTTGTAGGCCTTCGGCTCGCCTTGGGTGCGGGAGAGGGGGACTATCACTCGGCCGGCGGTGTGGCGGGGTTGCTGCGGGAGGCGGGGATCCACTATCCGGGGAGCGGCGACGATGTCGTCCAGGGGGACGCCGAGGGCGGCGGCTATCGGGAGCAGTAGCTCCAAACTTGGTTTGCGGTTGCCGGATTCGAGGCGGGACAGGGTGCTCTTGGAGATGCCGGTCAGGCGGTGCAGGTCGGCCAGGGACAGGTCTTTGGACTCGCGCAGGCGGCGCAGGCGCACGCCGACCTGGGCCAGGGTGGCGGTGAGGGCGGGGTGATTCTCCACCGGATCCAGTAGACGCGAGGCGTTGCTGTTTCGGCAACGATTCATTGCCGGTGTTCGCCGTGGGCAGCACGCTCCGAAGCATGAGTTCGACAATCGAGAAGTCCGGGGCCCGCGCCCCGGGGACCGGCGGCCGACTGCCCGCCGGGGTATATCTGCTGGCCTTCAGTCTTTTCGCGATGGGCAGCGCGGAATTCCTGCTCGCGGGGGTGCTGCCCGCGGTCGCCGCGGACATCGGGGTCGGCATGGCCACCGTCGGCGGCCTGATCACCGCGTTCGCGGTCGGTGTGGTGGTGGGCGGGCCGCCGTTCGCGGTCGTGAGCCTGCGCTGGCCGCGGCGCACCGCACTGGTGCTGTCGCAGGTGGTGTTCGCGGCGAGCATCGCGGCGGGACTGCTCATCGGCACCTACCCCGCCCTGCTGGTCACCCGGTTCGTGGCGGGGCTCGCCTACGCCGGGTTCTTCGCGGTGGCAGCGGTGACGGCGGTGAGCCTGGTCGCCCCGGACCGGGCGGGCCGGGCCTCGGGCGTGGTTATCAGCGGACTGAGCCTGGCCATGATCCTGGGCGGGCCGGCGGGCACGTTCATCGGTTACCGCACGGGGTGGCAGGGCGGCTTCTGGCTGGTGGTGGCGCTGACGGTCGTGGCGGCCGCCGCGGTGGCCGTCCTGCTCCCGCCGACCTCGGCCGAGTCCGCGCCGAGCAGCGTCGATCGCGAGTTCGCGGCCATTCGACGGCCGAGTCTGTGGCTCGTCTACGCGGCGACCCTGCTCAGCACCGCGGCCTACATGATCACCTTCAACTATCTGGCCGAGCTGCTGACCACCGTCACGGGTATCGAGAATGATTGGCTCGCACCGATTCTGGTGCTCTTCGGGGTGGGGGCGTATATCGGCCTGGCCATCGGCGGCCGGATCTCGGATCGGCGGCCGCACGGCGCCCTGCTGACCGGTGCGGCGGGTATCGCCCTGTGCTCGGTGCTGATCGCGGCGCTGGCCGGGCACGCGCTCGCCGTCATCCCGCTCGTGCTGCTGCTGGGCATCGCCGGATTCGTCCTGAATCCCGCGATCTACAGCCGCGTGTTCACCATCGCCGGTGACGCACCCACCCTGGCCGGGGCCACCACGGTATCCGCGTTTCAGCTCGGCATCGGCCTGGTGCCGGTGCTGGCCGGCCCCGTCCTGAACTCCGGGGCGAGCGTTTCCGCTGTTCCGTGGCTCGGCGCGGTCCTCGCCCTGCTGACCGTGCCGTTCGTGTTGATGGAGAGAGCCCGCGCGTGACGAGTCTTCCGGTATTCAAATTCCGTTGGTATCTTGATTCGCATGGCACGGATGAATCGGGCGCAGAGCCGGGCGCGCACTCGCGCCGACCTGGTACGCGCGGCGCGTGATCTCTTCGTCGCGCAGGGTCCGGCGCATACCTCGCTGACCCAGGTCGCCGAGACCGCCGGATACTCGAAAGGCGCTGTCTACTCGAACTTTCAGAACAAGAACGAGCTGTGTCTGGAAGTGCTGGAACTGATCCACGCCGAGGCCGCGAATCACGCCGTAACCGAGGGCGACACCTCGGTTACGGCGGATTCCGACGATGCAGGCGCGACCGGAAACGCTTTGAAATCCGTTCAAGAGAATCCGGCCCAGTCGCCGATTGAAACACTTTCAACCTCGTCTGCCCGGGGCGGCGGCGCGCGGGCCGCGCTGCTGGACGCCGCCGTCGCCACCTTCACCGCCCAGCGCGTGGACGAGGTCTCCACCACCGAGATCGCCCGCCGGGCCGGGGTGGCGATCGGCCTGATCACCTATCACTTCGGCGGCAAGCGCGGTCTGTACCTGGCCGCCGTCGAGGCGGTGACCGCCGAATTCTGGGAGAGCCTGCGCGCACTGCGCGGCCCCGCGCTCTCCCGGCTGGTCCGGGGCCTGGACCTGTACTTCGCCCACGCCGAGCGATACCTCGGTTCCCCGCTGGCGTTGAGCGCCCGCGCCACCGACCCGGAGTTGCGCGCCGTCGCCGAGCGGTATTTCGACCAGCTCGTCCGCGCCATGCTCCAGGAGGTCTCCGGCGGACCGGGCACCGCTCTCATTCGCACCGCGCTCGCGGGCTGGCTCGGGTTCGTGGAGAGCGCCGTCGCCGATTGGCTGCGCGCCCCGGTCGTGAGCCGGGAGCAGCTGCGAGAGCTGTTGCTCACCAACTTCTTCGGCACGGCGCAGGCGGTGCTGTCGATGGATCCGGGCACGCCGCTGTCCTCTCGCGCCATCGCCGCCCTGCTCGACCACGCCCAGCACCCGAACCACACCGCGCCGGCTGATCCCGATACGGCGCACTCCCCCACCGCATTCGCACTCGACGACGAGACGGAGCCCGACCGATGACCGATTCCCTGGACACCGGACCCACCAACAGACTCGCGGCCGGTCCGCTCGGGCGCGGTATCGCCTGGCTGATCGGCCCACTCGGGCTGAAGAATCCGGACCGGCTGCGCCGCGAGGTGGACGGCAAGATCGCCGTCGTGACGGGCGCGTCCTACGGCCTCGGCGAGGCCACCGCGCGCATGCTCGCCGCCGCGGGCGCGACGGTGGTGCTGGGCGCGCGCTCGGCCGATCAGCTCGAACTGATCGTGGCCGAGATCAAGGCGGCGGGTGGCAGCGCGGTCGCCATCCCGCTGGATCTGGCGTCGGAGGATTCGGTCACTTCCTTTGCGGGACAGGTGCTCACGCAGTTCGGCCGGGTCGACTACCTGGTGCACAACGCGGGCAAGTCGCTGCGCCGTTCGATCCACCTGTCCTACAACCGGCCGAAGGATCTCGCGACCACCACGGCCGCGAACTACATCGGCCCGATGCGCCTGACGCTGGCGCTGCTGCCGAGCATGCGCGAGCGCGGATCCGGCCACATCGTGAATGTCTCGACAGTCGGGGTCATGTTCCCGGTCGCGCCGAAGTGGGGCTTCTACCTGTCCTCCAAGGCCGCGTTCGACATCTGGATGCGCGCGGTCGGCATGGAGGCGCGCCCGGACGGCGTCACGCTGACCACCCTCTACGCGGGCGCCATGTTCACGCGCATGAGCGCGCCCAGCGGCTGGATCTCCGCGCTGCCCGGGCATTCCGCCCGCGAGGCCGGGTACATCATCGCCCGCGCCGTGGTGCGCAAACCGCGCACGCTGACCCCCGTCTACGGCCGGCCGAGCGCGGTGCTGGCGGCGCTGCTGCAGAATCCGCTCGAGATAGGGGCAGGCTTCCTCTACCGCTTCCTCGGGGACACTCGAGCCTCGCTGGCCGTGGTCAAGGGGGACGGCAATGCCGCATGACGCCAAGGGTTTCCGCTGGCGGGACGCGGTGCTGCCGCTCTTCGCCTCGGGCGCGCTGACGCCGGTCGGCCCGGTCACCGCGGTCCGCATCGGGGCCGCTGTGCAACAGTACGGTCCCTCGCTCGCGACGGTGCTGGCCATCTCGGCCGCCCGGCACGCCGATCGCACCGCGATCATCGACGAGCGCGGCGCGGTCACCTACGGAACCCTTCAGCGCCGCACCGAGGCCATCGCCGCCGCTCTGAACGCGACGCATCCCGGCGCGAAAACCTTTGCGGTGCTGTGCCGCAACCACCGCGGCTTCATCGAGGCCATGGTGACCGGAGCGCAGCTGGGGTGCGAGCTGGTCTTCCTCAACACCGATCTGCCCGCCGCTCAGCTCGCGCAGATTCTGGATCGGCACCGGCCGGACATCCTGGTGCACGACGCGGAGTACGAGGCGGCCGTCGCCGCGGCCGGGTACCGGGGCACGCGGGTGCGCACGGACGCCGACGCGACCGGCCCGACCCTGGATTCGCTTGCCCGGCAGTCGCATCCCTCCGCGCCGCGCGTCCGCGTCCCGGTGAAGATCACCCTGCTGACCTCCGGCACCACCGGCCTGGCCAAAGGCGTTTCCCGCCCGATCGGTCAGCGCGTGCTGCTGGAGATGGTCGCGACCTCGATGTCGGCGACCCGCTTCACCGCCCGCGACGTCCTGGTGCTGGCGCCGCCGTTCTTCCACGGCTTCGGTCTCGCCCTGCTGACCGGAGCGCTGGCGCTGGGCGCGACGGTGATCACCCGCACCCGCTTCGATCCCGAAGTCGCCCTGGGCGATATCGAGCGACACCGGGCGACCGTCTTCGTCGGCGTTCCGGTCATGATCCAGCGCCTGATGGCGGTTCCCGAGCAGCGCCGCCGCGAGTTCCGCACCGATTCACTGCGTTTGGCGGTGACGGGCGCGGCCCCCATCGCCCCGGTGACGATTTCGAAGTTCTTGGCCGCCTTCGGCCCGATTCTGGTGAACGGCTACGGGTCCACCGAGGCGGGGGTGGTGTCCATCGCCACCCCCGAGGACCTGCTGTTCTCGCCCAAGACCGCCGGACGGCCCGCCATCGGGGTCTCGGTGCGCGTGCTGCGCGCCGACCGCACCCCCGCCGCGACAGGCGAGACCGGAACCATCTTCGTGCGCGGCGGCCTCGGCTATCACGGCTATGTGGCGGAGGCGAATTCGCCGACCCCGGTCAAGGAGATCGTCGACGGCCACGTGAACACCGGCGACATGGGCCACCTCGATGTCGACGGCCGGGTGTATGTGGACGGCCGCGACGACGACATGATCGTCTCCGGCGGCGAGAACATCTATCCGAAAGAAGTGGAGGACGTGCTGGCCGACCATCCGGCGATCGGCGACGCGGTCGTGATCGGGGTTCCCAGTGCGGAATTCGGTCAGGTACTGCGCGCGTACGTCGTCCCGGCGGCCGGTCACTCGGTGCCTGGGAACGACGAGCTCAAGGCCCACATTCGCGACCGGCTCGAACGCTACAAGGTCCCCAAGGAATTCCGCTCCCTGGACCGGATACCGCGCAATCCGAGCGGCAAGGTGCTGCGCAAGCAGCTCGACGCCCGGCCGAGCGATCACCGGGGCTGACCGAAGCTCCTGTGCTCCCGGTGCTTTCCCGCGCCGGGAGCATCGCGTCGCGAACCAACCCCGCCGCGCGGAATCGTTCCCGAACAGCGCCGTCTCGGTCCGCACCGCGCCCGGCATCGGGCTATTTGGCGGGGAAGGCGCCCTCGCTACCGCCGACGTCGACGATCTGCCAGCCCCGGGCGGCATCCACGCTCACGGTGTAGGTCACCGTGGTCTGCACGCCGTCCGGGTTCTGGGCGCTCTTGGAGGTCACGTTCACGAAGACGTTCACCCGGTACAGATCACCGTCCGTCCCAGCGACTTTCGCGGCCACCGGCGCGGCGGTGGACATCCACTGCAGCGGTACCAGGATCTCCTGGAGCTTGCCCGCGGTCGCGTCGAACTTCCCGGCCAGCTCCGGTGAGGTATTGGCCTTGAGCTTGCCAACCCAGGCGTCGGCCCGGGTGTAGTCGATCGTGGCCGCACCGACCGCGTAGTCGGTGGCGACCTGTTCGGCCCGCCGGTCCGCGCTCCGGGCGGCGTCCGCCGCATTCAGGTCGGAGCGAGCCGACAGCCACAGTGTCGTGGTCGTTCCGGCGACCGCCGCCGCGGCCAGCAGCGCGGCCCCGGTGACCAGGGTGGATCGGCGCACCGAGATGGTGCCGCTCGCCGGCGTCCGCGCGGGCGCCTTGTCGAGACGCGGTGGGGTCTCCGATGCCGTTGCGCTGCCCGTTGTCTCGTCGCTCATGGTGTCCTCGAACCTCTAGTTGACGGTGACCCGGAGCCGGATCGCGCCGTCGGGCGCGGTGGCGGCCAGGGCCTGGCTGATCAGCGCGCCGATATCGATGCGCGGGGCGGCGGCGGAGCTCTCGGCCAAGGGCAGCAGCACCGGAATCAAGGGCTGGAGTTCGGGTCCGGCCTTGTCGATCCAGGCGGTGAGCCGGTCCAGGAACGGCACCAGGCCCTGGCCCTCGAGGTACATGGCCGGGGTGTCACCGGTACGCACCAGACGTTCCACGGCCCTGGCGATCTCGTCGACGCGCTGCCCGAACTCCACGAAATCCGGTGCGGCGGCGGTGAACGCGGGACCGGTCCAGGCCGTGTCCGGAACCATCGACTGCAGATCGGTGAGCATGGACGCGATCTGCGGGGATCGGGTCATCAGGGTGGCCGCGAGCACGTCGGTGGCGCGCGCCAGATCCGGCACCACGGCCTCGGTGCCCGCCAATGCCGTTCCGGCGGTGCCGATCAGCGATTCGATGGCGCGGGGATCGAGCTGGTTCATGACCTGGGTGACCACCCGGGCCACCTCCGGAATCGACGGCGGAACGCGCACGGCCTTGGTGCGCACCCGGTCGCCGTCGACCAGGTGCGGACCGTCGTCGGTGCCGGGCACGAACTCGAGGTAGGGCTCGCCGAGCGCGGACAGGGTTTCGATGGTCACCGTGCTGTCGACCGCGATCGGTCGTTCGGGTTCGACCTCGAGTCCGACCTCGATCCCCGCGGCCGCGCGCCGCAGCGAGGTGACCTCACCGACCTTCACCCCGAGCAGCAGCACCGGCGAACCCACCTGCAGCCCGGCTGTTTCCGGCAGCGCCATGGCGACCCGGATCGGTTCGGACAGCGGGTCGGCGCGCAGCACACCGAAACTCAGGTAGGCCACGCAGATCGCGCAGATCAGGGCGATCCCGCCGAGGGAGAACACGTTGCCTGCCTTCATCGCACGGCTCCGATCATGCGCAGGGCGTCGAGTATGTGCGCGATCTGGTCGTCGGTGCTCGGGGGCTCCCCCGCCCCGGTGATCCGCGCGGCGGTGATGTTCGCCTTCGGGCCGTGCTCGACCCACGGAATGATCTTGTCGCGAATCAGGGCGACCAGGGCGTTCAGATTGGACGGCGCGTTCAGATCCAGCGGCCGCCCGGTCAGGGCCAGCGGTACGAACGCGGCCGCCGCCGCGTCACCGGATTGCGCGAGCGGAGCCAGCCAGGCCAGCGAGTGCGCGACGTCACCGAGCGCGCCCAGCACGCCGACCACACCGACGATGGAGGTCACCGAATCCGACACCTGCCGCACCCCGTCATCGGTGAGCAGCTCCGCCAGTTCGTCGCCGTTGGCGCGCACGCTCGCCGCGGTGCCGCCGAGCCCGTTCAGCAGAGACTCGACCTGCGCGAGATTCGCCGCCAGATCGATGGCGTCGCCGCCGACCACCTGCGCGATCCGGGCGGTTTGCGCGGGGTCCTCGGGCAGCACGGCATTGAACCGGTTGACGATCTCCTGCATCCGATTGATCGCACCGCCCTGCACGAACGTCGCCATACCCGCGAGGGTGTCCTCGATCTGAATCGGCGGCCGGGTCTGCCGCAGCGGAATGGTTCCGCCCGCGCCGAGCAGCTCGCCGAACCCGTCCGGCGGTGTGGTCAGGGCGAGGTGGATATCGCCGAGCACCGTGTCCTGCCGCAGGTCGGCGGTGGTCGTGACGGGCAGGCGCACCGATTCGCTGATGCTCGCGCGCACCACCACGTAGCCGCCGTGCCCGCCGGGCTCCGCCGATTCGTGCACCGTGACGTCCTCGACCGTCCCGATGCGCACGCCGTTCGCGAAGATCTTGGCCCGCATGGGCAGATTCAGCGCGTTGCTGAACTCGATGCCGATCTCGTACGCGGGTCCGGAGACCTCGGTACCGGGGATGGGCACCGCGGCCGGATCGAACGCGCACCCGCCGAGCAGCAGCGTGGCGGCCGCCAGCCCGGCCAGGGCGCGCCCGGTCCCGGCCCGCCACCGGCCGGCGGAACCGGTCGCCGTGGATCTGATCATCGAACGCCGGACGATCGAACGCCGTGTCATCGCGCACCCGCCATTCCCAGCACCAGCTGCACGAGTCGAAGGTCCACCAGGCCGTTCGCCGCACCCGCGCAGGCACCGGCGGTGACCGCGTTCATCGCCGCGCAGACCTGCTCGGCCTGGGGCTGCGGAATCGCGAAACGAGGTGGCCGATAGGCGATTCCGGTGGCGTCGGGCCGCAGATCGGTGACGGCGGCGAACGCGCCGGTCAGCACGGGAGCGGTACCGATGAGGTCGCGCAGGGTATTCGCGTGCGCCCCGATGAATTCGGCCAGCGGCACGGTGGAGTCGAGCACCCGGAAGATGGGATCACCGAAGAGCGTGGTGATGTCGTTGAGCATCGGCAGCACCCGCTGGAAGCCGTCGATGATCTCGACCGTGCGGCTGAACAATTCGTTGTTCACCTGGTTCAGTACCGAACTCAGCCGCACCAGCATGGATTTGATGTCGCCCCAGTTCCCGGCGATGCTGCGCGAGAGGGCCGAGAGCGAGTCGATCACGCCGGCGAGGTGACCGATGGCGGCGTCGGGCGAGTTCAGCGCGGTGCCGAGCTTCCGAATGATCTCGTTGAGCTGCGGCCCGGTGCCCGCGGTCGCCGCGTCCAGGGCGGCGACGCCGCGCCGCAGCGCATCCGGGCTCTCGCCGTCGGGACCCAGTGTCTGCCTGGACAGTTCGGCCAGCGCGCCGAGGGTCTCGGTCATGCTCTTGGGGGTCAGCGTCTTGGTGATGCACTGCGAACCGTCCCAGCGCGGGCCGTCCGGGTCGGGGCTCAGCAGCGCCAGCGCACGGTCCGCGATGATGGTCGGCGACACGGTCGTGGCCGAAACATCACCTGCGAGTGCGTAATCCACGTCCACGTCGAAGTCCACCCGTACGGTGCGCCCCCGGGGTTCCACCGAACGCACGGTGCCGATGGGCACGCCGCGCATGGTGACCTCGTTGCCGGGGTAGAGCCCGATGCCGTCGGACATGATGGCGCAGTACGCGTTCTGCGCGCGCAGCGGCTGGACGATGATCAGGTAGCCCACCACCGCGAGCGCCGCCACCGCGAGTGCGCCCGCGGCCGACATGAACCCGCGCGAGCCGAGAAGTCTGATGATCATCGGCAGTCCCTGCCCCGCACCGGAACACAGAACTCGCCGAACGCGGCCGGGTCTATCGCGGCCTGGGCGTCCAGGACCACCTCGGACCGGTCGACGGTGACGCCGGGCTCGGCGGTGGTCAGTGCGCGCAGCTGTCCGGCCAGCGCCTGCACCGCCCCCAGCAGCGGTTCCAGTTGCGCACCGAGCCTGTCCAATTCGGGGACCACGGCGGCGATCCGCTCGGCCATCGGTTTCAGGGTTCCCTCCCAGGCGGGTTGCACGCCGGCGAGCCGGCCGACGACCCGGTTCAGCGTCTCCACCGCGAGGCGGACTTCGGTGCGCTTGTCGCCGAGCACCGTTTCGAGCACGTTGACCTTGTCCACCAGGCGCTTCAGTTCGCCGCGGGCGGTGACCAGTCCCCGCAGGTATTCGTCCGAGATGGAGATCGCCTTCGACACATCCGAGCGCTGCTGGGTGAGCACGTCGACGAAGTTCTCTACGCCGTCGAGCATCTGACGCAGCCCGTCCGGCGCGGTGGTCAGTGCCCCGGCCAGGGCATCGAGGTTGCCGCGCAGCGTCGCTCCGTCGACGCCGCGGATCGGCGCCGCCGCGTCCTGAAAGGCTTCCGCGAGACTGTAGGGCAGCCGCACTCGATCGGCCGGGATACGCTCCGAGCCCAATGCGGTTGTCCCGGCGGGGAACAGCGCCACGTAGTGGCCGCCGACGACGGTGAGCATCCGGATGTCGAGGGAGGTCTCGCGGCCCAGGAACACGGCGCTGTCGACCGTGAACGTCATGAGGACGCGGTCGGGTCGCAGTTCCAGGCTTTCGACCTTGCCGACGGAGATGCCGGCCAGACGGACGTCGTCGCCGGCTCGCACCGACTGCGCCTCGGTCAATTCGGCGGTGTACGTGTGCTTTCCGAAGGGCACGGCGTACAGCACCGCGACCGCGACGAGTGCGATGACGACCGCGAGCGCTCCGAACAGGCCGCGCCGGGTTTCCCAGCGGCGCTGGGCGGCCGCGTCGCGGGGGGTGTCGTCCCGGCGGAGTCGGTTCCGCACACCGGCGGGGATGGTCAGCGCCGGCATATCGTCACCTGCTGTCCGGCAACGAGGATGGCCAGCGGCGCGGGGATGTCCGCGGCGCCGCGGCCGCATTCGGCAGCACCGCCACCGGGCAGCGTGGCGCCGAGACCGGCCACGACGCCGGGCAGCCTGCTCAACATGTCGAGGATGTCCTGTGGATTCGGGAACGCCGTGCGCAGCAGGGCGTCCAGATCGGGATTCCGCTGTTCGGTGAGACCGGCCGTGGCGAGCAGCCGGTCGATGGGATCGAGCACCGGCGGGGCGGTGAGGGCGAAGTCGATCAGGCCGTCGATCTTGACCTGCAGTGATTCGAAGACATCGGAGAGCTTGGCGAGCAGTGTCACCAGTTGCGGTGAGCGACCACCGATACGGTCGGAGATCTCCGCGAGATTGCGCACCAGCGTGGAGATCACGGCCTGCCGATCGGACACGTAGGAACTGAGCTGACCGATCGCGTCGAGCGCGGGGCCGATACCGCTGCCGTTGCCGTCGATGACCGCCAGCATGCTCTCACCGAACCGGTTGAGCGCCTCCGGGGAGAGCGTGGACAGCACCGGTTCGAGCCCGTTGAACAGGCTCGTCACGTCGTACGACGGCACCGTGCGGTCGGTGCCGACATCGGTCCCCGGGGAGGTGCGGGTACCCGGGGTGGCGGCCTGCTGAATGTCCACGTACCGCTGGCCGGTCAGGTTCTGGTAGCGGATGGCGAACCTGCTGTTGTCGTAGATCGCGGAGTCGTTCTCGACGTCGAGATCCACCGCGGCCAGATTCCCGTGCAGGCGAATGGCTTTCACCTTGCCCACCTGCACGCCGTACATGCGGACGTCATCGCCCGTCTTGAGCCCGTTGGCGTCGGTGAACAGCGCCTGGAACTGTGTCGTCTCCCCCGCCACCGGCCGGCGGATGGCGGTGACGATCAGCGCCAGCACCACGAGCATGGCGGCCGCGAACACCAGGAGTCGCCAGCCCGCGCGCCCCGCCGTGTTCATCGCGCCTCCCCGGTGGCGCCCAGCGGAACGGCCAGTGCCGGAACCAGTCTCAGATCCAGGTCCACGTTCAGGACCGGTCCCGCCCCGGTATCGGGCATGGCCGCGCGCAGGCTGTCGAGCAGTGCGCGCAGTTCGGCACTGGATCGCTGCGGCTCCGGAACCATCGCCGCGGCACCGGACAGGATCGGAGCGAGCATGCCCGCGTACTCCGAGAACTGATCAGCGGCGTGGTAGAGCGTGTTCTGCAGCGCGGGGAACAGGCGCTGCACCACCATGTCGATGGTGGCGTCGAATTTCGCTCTGTCGGTGCGCAATACGTCGATGCGGTACGCCTGGCCGATCACGTCCACGATGGCTCCGGCGAAGACGCCCACACCGTCCAGGGTCGACCCGTAGGCCCCGAACTGCTCGGACAGCGGCACCGTGCGGGTGTCGGCGACCGTCCGGGCCAGCACGACCATCGATTGCAGCAGCGGCGTGAAGGCACCCACATCACTGGCGATGCGCGCGAGCACATTCGAAAGCTGCGGCGTGAGCACGTCATTGGTCACCTGCGACAGCGAGCGCAGCAGACTACCCATGGTGGCGTCGTACGCCTTGGCCGCGCCCGGACCGGTCAGATCGATCACCGCGCCCGCCCGCAGCGGCGCCCCGCCCGCGCCCCGGCGCAGATCGATCTCGCTGATGCCGAACAGGTTCGCGGCGGCGTAGTCGACCAGCATGCTGTCGTCCAGCGCCCGCGCGGCCTCGGGGTCCAGTCGCAGCCGAATGTATTGCGTCCCGCGCTCCCCTGGCTCGATGTCGTCCACCGTGCCGGCGGCGAGCCCGTCCAGGCGAACGTCGACACCCGGCCGGATGCCCTCGCCGATCCGCTCGGTCCGCAAGGTGACCGGCACCCGGTCGGGTTCGCGCAGACCCGAGGTCACCGTCCAGGCGACCACGATCGCCGTCACCACGACGGTGATCACGGCCCCCGCCGCGAGCGCTTGTCTTCTGTCGACCTGTACGCCAGGCATTCCGTAGTGCGGCATATCCCTATCCCGTGAAACTGATGGCCGCGTTGAATCCCCACAGCGCGATGGAGAGCACCATGTCGATCGCGATGATGGCGACGAAGCTCGCGCGGACCGCCCGGCCCGAGGCGATGCCGACACCTTCCGGTCCGCCGACGGCGAAAAATCCTTGATAGCAATGGATCAGAATGACGGCGGTGCTGAAGACGGCGACCTTGGCGACCGCCGCGAGCATGTCGAATCCGGAGATGAACTGAAAGAAATAGTGGTCGTAGACACCGGCGGGCTGCCCGTGCACCAGGGTGATCAGACCCCGGCAGGCGAGGTAGCTCAGCACCAGGGCGACCAGGAAGGTCGGCACGATGGCGACCACCCCGGCGATCACGCGGGTCGTCACCACGAAGGGCACCGACCGCAGGCCGAGCGATTCCAGCGCGTCGATCTCCTCGGAGATGCGCATGGAACCGATCTCGGCGGTCATGCGGCACCCGGCCTGGGCGGCGAAGCCGATGGCGGCGGCGATGGGAGCGAGTTCGCGGGTGGTCGCGAAGGCCGAGACCACGCCCGTCACCGGCCCGAGGCCCAGCATGTTCAGCGTCGCGAAGGACTCCACGCCCACCGAGGCGCCCATGGCCAGCCCGAGCACGATCATCATGGGCACGGTCCCGCCGCCCACGATCACCGAGCCGCGGCCCCAGGTCATATTGGTGATGGCCCGCAGCGTCTCGGCGCGATAGTGCATGAGCGCCAAGGGAACAGCGGAGAGCACCTGCCAGGTGAAGCCCGCCGCGAAGCCCAGCGATTCGAACGGGCGCAGCGCGCCGCGCGGACCGGGCACCCGCGCGGTCCAGGCCAGGGCGCGGGGCCGGTACGGCGCGGCCATCACGCCAGCCTGGTCGGCAGGAACATGGCGGTGAGCTGGGTGATGGCCAGGTTCACTACCACGATGGAGACCACCGACAGCACCACCGCGGCATTGACCGCGTCGGCCACGCCCCGGGGTCCGCCCTTGGCCTCGAGCCCGCGCTGGCAGGCCACGATCACCACCAGGAAGCCGAAGACCAGCGCCTTGATCAGCGAGACCCAGACGTCGGCGGTGGTGGTGAACGAGCCGAAGGTCGCCCAGTAGCTGCCCGGGGTGACGCCCTGCCCGCCGATGGCCACGACGTATCCGGCGAGCACGCCGATGAAGATGATCAGGATGTTGAGCAGCGGCGCGACCAGCAGCATGGCCGCCATGCGAGGCACGACCAGCCGCTGAATCGGATTGATGCCCATGGTTTTCAGCGCGTCGATCTCCTCGCGGATGGTGCGCGCCCCCAGGTCCGCGGCGATGGCCGCCGCGCCCGCGCCGCCGAGCAGGAAGCCGGTGGCCATGGGCGCGCCCTGTTTGATCACGCCGAGTCCGCCGGTCGCGCCGAGCAGCGAATCCGCACCGAGCGTGTGGATCAGATTGCCGACCTGTACCGAGACGATGACCCCGAAGGGAATCGCCATCAGCAATCCGGGCAGCGCGGTCACGGTGATCAGCCGCCAGGCCTGAATGATCATCTCGCGCCACTGGAATCGGTTGCGCGCCATATCGCCGAACGCGACGACGACCGACTCCTCGGCCATGCCGACGGCGCGCCCGAAGGTGCGGATCGCATCCAAGACGGTTTCAGCAAAATTCTGGCGAACCGTTGAAATCACGGTTCGCCGACTCGAGGCCCCGGCATTCCGAATCTCCCCCGCGCCGACCTCGACTACCACCCTGCGGCATCCTTCCCCTGGCCCGAATGCGTTGGCCCGAATAATCCGGACCGGTGTTCGAATCTAGGGCGGCCGCGTGAGGAGTGTCACTGCACGGATCGCAGAAGATCCCGATCGGTTTTTGTCTCTCGAGTGCAAGACAGCTGTCCAGCGAAGCGGTTCTTCAGGAAACTTGCCGCAAACTCTGTCGCCGGTGACAATTTGGCGATGGTCGCCGTACGCCCCGAACTCGATCTCGACTCCGCCCTCTTCCAGCGTTTCACCGCGCTGCTGCCCACCGTGGCGGAGGAACTGTTCGGGGCATCGCTGGCCACCATGCCCGAGGTGGCCGAACTTCCGGACGATCACTTCACCCCCGACGTGCTGCCCGCCATCGTGGCGACCATGACCGGATTCCTGCACTCGCTCCAGGAACAGCGTCCTTTCAGCGTCGCCGAGATCTCGGACCACATGACGCCGGTGATCCAGCGGCACGTGGAAGAGCGCATTCCGGTGCGCGCGCTCATCGACGCCTTCTTCGGCGGCGCGCGCCGGCTGTGGACCATGGCGCTGGAACTGGCCGAGCCCGAGGATCTTCCGGATCTGATCGCGTTCTCGCTCGTGCTGTTCGACCTGCTGAACAACCTCACCCTGGCCATGGCCGACGACTACCTGGCGGTCGAGCAGTCGTTCACGGGCATCGAACGCGACGCCCGGCGGGCGCTGTGCGCGGCGCTGCTGCGCGGCGCGGACGTCGGCGAGCTCGCCGTCAGCGCGGACCTGAGACCCGCCGCGGAGTACGACGTGCTCGCCATCCGCGTCCGATCGGCGGCCCACGCCGAACCGCTCGCCGGGCACGCCATGGCTCGCCGCCGCCTGCGCCTGGTCCAGAACGCGCTCGACGATCTCGTGGGCACCAGCGCGCTGCACACCTTCGACGGCAGCTCCGGCATCGCCCTGCTGCCGGTTCGGTCCGACGGCGGCCGGGCCAGATATCTGCGCCTGGCCACCATGCTCACCCAGCAGCTCGGGACCGCGGTGCTGCTCGTACCGTGGCACCGGGTCGCCACCGCCGAACTGCCGGAACCCGCCCGGCAGGCCACCGAACTCGCGGAGCTGGCCGCCATGCTCGAACGCCCGGGCGGGGTCTACGAATTGGACGATCTACTACTGGAATTCCAGTTGACGCGCCCCGGACCCGCGCGGGACCGGCTCGCCGACCGCATCGCGCCGCTGCTCGACCACCCGCACCTGCTGGAATCGCTGGACGCCCATATCCGATTCGGCGCCGACCGTAAAGCGGCGGCGGCGGAAGTGCACGTGCACCCCAACACCTTCAGCTACCGTCTGCGTCGCGTGGCCGAGCTGACCGGCATCGATCCGGCCGATCCCGGGGGCTCCCGCCTGATCGCCGCGGCGCTCATCATTCACCGGCTCTATCCGGCCGAGAGCCCTGCGCGCGTGGACAATACACCCGTCGAGCGCCTTGTTCCCGGAGACTAATCGGCCCGCGCGCTTTCTCCTCTCGGTGCAGTGACGCGCCCGTCCTGGACTGCCAATACTGATGATTCGGCCGCGGCGACAGGTCGTGCCCACCGGTGCCCGGAGACTATCCGGGCGCCGGCCGGGCGCCTTCTGCCGACGCCGGCCCGGTCCCGCCGGCGGAGCATCCGCGGCGGAACCGCGACGGCGGCGCACCGGCGCGCCGCCGTTTCGCAGCAGAGGGAGGCAGGGGCATGAGCTCCGAATTCAACGGCACGCCACAGGCGTTCGCGCGCACCGATTTCGACGGGGTGAGTCGACAGGGCCGGATGGTGCACGCGTTCGTGCGCGGCTCCGTCAAGCCCGTCATCACCGCGTGGTCGCGCGGTCCGCAGCGGCGCTGGCCCTACCCTGTCGTCGATCAGCTCGGCCGCGTGCTGCCGCCGGTGCGGGGGGTGAAGCGCGAACTCCGCTCGCTCCCAAACTGTTCCGCGGTGCTGGCCACTCCGGCGCGACGCGTGGGCGGGCGGTTCGTCATCTACGCGCACGGTGGCGCGTTCCTGGTCGGGGGCCGTCAGCTGCACCGGCACATGGTCGGTCGCCTGGCGACGCTGCTCGGCGCGCAGATGCTGAGCGTGCAGTACCGGAAACTGCCCCGGCACACCATCGCCGACGCGGTATCGGACTGTGTCGACGCGTACCGGTACGCGCTGGATTCGGGTGCGGACCCCGCGGAGATCGTGGTGATGGGTGATTCCGCGGGCGGCTATCTGACCATGATGACCGCCATCGAGGTCAAACGCCGAGGACTGCCCGCGCCCGCCGCACTGGTGGCCATGGCGCCCCTGGCGGACTGGGATTTCACCGCCAAGCTGGCAGCGCCGTCGGCGGCAACCTGCGCGGTGTTCCCCGCGGCCATGGTGCCGATCTTCGGCGAATTCGTGCGCGCGGCGGTTCGCGACACCGTGCTGGAGTCCCCCGCGCACTGCGACCTCACCGGCTTGCCGCCGACCCTGATCCAGGCCAGCCGCGACGAAATGGTCTATCCCGACGCGGTTCTGCTCGCTGAGCGGCTGAGCGCCCACGGTGTGCACACCGAACTGCAGACCTGGCCCGGTCAGGTGCACGTCTTCCAGGCGGCCTCCGGGTTCGTCCCGGAGGCCACCCGCGCGCTCGGTGAGATCGCCGATTTCGTGAACCGGACACTCGCCAGGCCCCGGCTGTCCCGCAGCGCCTGACCGAGAACCGCAGTACCCGAGCATCATTCATCGCACCGCCGTGCGATTCACCCGACAGGAGCATCGCTCGAATGACGGACCCGAGGGCCGAGCTGTACACCGAACTCGGCGGTGAGCCGCGCGCCGTGCTGGACGCGCTCACCGATCGGGAGGCCGAGCTGCTGCTGCGACACCTGCGGCAGGCGCGCACGGATCAGCACGAAAGCCTGTTCCAGGCCATGGATTCGGCGCTGAACGTACTACCCGCCCTGCTGCGCAGGCCCGCCCGCTCGATTCTGTTCGGAAAGTGAGAACGATGACCGACCTCGTCACGCGCGGCCAGCTCGAACAGCTCGCGCAGACCGTGGCCGCCCCGGTGGCCGAGCTGGAGTCGCTGACCCGGCTGGGCGCGGACGACATTCGCGCACTGCGCGAACGGATGTCGGCGCTGCTGTACGACGCGCACGCCGACACCTTCGCGCGGGTGTCGAAGCTGGCCCCGTTGATTCCGAACGCGCTGGCCGCCAAGGTCGCGCTCAAGGCCGTGCCGCCGGAGGTCGCGGGACGCGCGGGCGGCGCGATAGGCATCGACCACCCCGATCGCGCGGCGGGGCTGCTCGGCGCCTTGACCACGACCTACATGGCCGACGCCGCCCCGTTCCTGGATCCGCGCGCGATCGCGGTCCTCGCACCGCGCATCCCGGCCGCGGTACTCATCCCGGCCGCGAACGAACTGCTCGCCCGGCGGGACTACGTGACCGCGGCGAGCTTTCTCGACCACGCGCCCGACGAGCTGATCGCGGACTTCGAGCGCGGCATCGGCGACGACGCCGGCCTGCTGCACACGGCCGCGCTCAGCTCGTCCGCCGAGCGCCTCGCACATGTGATCCGGCTGCTGCCGCCCGGCCGCCGCGACCGGGTTCTGCGCACGGCGACCTCCGGCGCCGCGGCGACCGCACTGGCCGGGCTGTCGGTGCTCGCCAGGCTGGACTCCGATATCGGGCGTGAGCTGTGCGACACGCTGTTCGGCGGACCCGACGTCGAGACCGGCATCCTGTTCACCGCCGCGCACGCCGCGGGTGCGCACAGGGAACTTCTCACCTGTCTTGCCGCACTTGATGATTCGGTCCGCACGGAGCTCGCCCGGCATCCGGCACTGGCCGACCGCGAGACGGTCGAAGCGCTGGCGGGCGCCGCCGACACGGACGAGCACCGGGCGGCGTTGCTCGCCATCGCGTCGTACGGTGGCGAGGAGTTGCGCGGCTGGATCGCCGCCGCCCTGCCCGAACCCGCCGATCAGCTGACGGAGGCCGCACGATGAGATGCTCGACCGTTCCGCCGCTCGCGGCCGCACGACGGCACGGGGACTTCCAGACCCGCCCGGCTCCAGATCATTCAGCGCCCGCGGTCCACGCACCGCGCCCCGCGCCGGGTGCGGCTGACACGGTCGTTGCACCGGCGGCGACCGCGGTAGGCAACAGACGTGGGACTGCACTGCCCACCAATGAATCTCACCGCGATGCGGTGCTTCGGGCCTCGATCACCGATGCGCTGGGCGGGCGCCTCGATCAGCCGTCCGAGGCGCGCTGATGCGACGGCCGACCACGCCGCTGCGCGCGGCCGCCCTGCGGCACCGCGACTTCTACCGACCGGCAGCGGACGGGGTGGCGGCGGGACCGCCGGGAACCCTCGTGCGGGCCGAGCCCATGATCGCGCGGCTGCTGCCGGGCATCGGCCTGCGGGCGCACGCGTGGCGCGTGCTGTACACCAGCACCACCGCCCTCGGCGCCCCCGTCGCGGTCTCGGGGACCGTGCTGGTGCCGCGCCGCCCCTATCCGGGGCAGCGGCCGCTGATCGGTTACGCCATCGGCACGCAGGGACACGGAGCCCATTGCGCGCCGTCACTGCAACTGCTCACCGGGCTCGAATACGAGACGGCGCTGATCATGGCGCTGCTGCGGCGCGGCTGGGCCGTCGCGCTCACCGACTATCCGGGGCTCGGTGCTTCGGGGCGGCACCCCTACATCGTCGGGCGAGCCCTGGGGCCGGCGGTGCTGGACAGCATGCGCGCCGCCCGGCAGCTGGAGGCGGCCGCGCTGCCGCCGGACGGGCCGGCGGCGTTGTTCGGCTATTCCGAAGGCGGGACCGCGGCGGGCTGGGCCGCACAGCTCCAGCCCACCTACGCGCCCGACGTCCCGCTCGCCGCGGCCGCGCTCGGCGGGGTGGCCGCTGATCTGGAATTCCAGGGCGAGTTCCTCGACGGCGGGCGGTTCGCCTGGCTGCTCGCGTACACCGCGCTCGGGATGGACGTCGCGTATCCGGAACTGGATCTCGACGGCTATCTCACCCCGGCCGGGCGGGCAATGGCCACGCGCCTGGCGGATACGCACATCGTCACCCAGATCCTGACCGGGCTGCCGTTCCGCTTCGATCGCCACCGGTACCTGACCGAGGATCTGATGGCCCACCCGGACTGGCTGGCGCGGTTCCGGGAGAACCGGCTCGGCGGGATCGCGCCGGCCGCGCCGGTGCTGCTCACCCACGGGCAGCGGGACCAGGTGCTCGGCTACGCGCAGGCCCCGGTCCTGCGCGACGAGTGGACCCGGCTCGGGGTCGATGTCACCTTCCGGGGCTTCCGGGGACTGGAACACCTGACCGCGGGTCCGGCGCATACGCGAGTGGCCGTGCCCTGGCTGGCCGGGCAGCTCGGCGAGGGCCGCCGCCGGCGCCGCGCCGCCTGACCCGGCACCGGAAACTCGCGAGGAGGGCCGTCGCCGCACCACAATGGTTGCTGGACGCGGTTTTTCGAAATCCATCAGCACGTTGAGCTCGGCCGGCGGAACCACACTGGAGCTGGGCCGGCCGGGCGACCGGGAATCCGGCTGACCGTTACCTCGTCCCCCGGTAGAGCACACCGTGCGGATCCCTGCCGGATGACCCGATGCGCCGAGGCACCTACCCGGCAGGTGTGGCGCCGCACTCGACCACCGGACACCGCTCCGCCCACATGGGAAAGGCCCGGAGCCACACCGAATCGGTTGTGGGGCCGGGCCTTTCGGCGGCCCTCGACACGGGGGCTCAGCGGGCCGCCACCTCGGCGGGGGCCTGCCAGAGCGTGCTGCGCAGGTCCCGCCCGCGGATCACCTGGATGCGCCAGGGGTCGAGCTTCAGGATGTGCAGCTTCGGATCCTCGATGCCGGTCCAGAAATTGCTCAGCGGATAGCCCGCGCCCCGGGGGCTGGTGTTCAGGTACAGATTCCAGACGTGCTGACGGGTTGTCAGGTCCTCCAGGGGAATCCAGTCCGCGGTGGCGTCGATGTGCACCGAGTTCTGTTTGCGGTTCCAGTAGGAGAACGTGGTGTTCGGGTTGTTGGCCAGGTGCGCCTCCTTGACAGGGGTGCGGTAGGTGGCGAGCCAGCCGACGGGGATGCCGTCCACCGTCTCCCACACCGGGATGAGCACCCGGGCGCGAGGGCGGTTCTGGCGATCCACGGTCACCATGTGGGCGTAGACGGTTTCGCCGATGTAGTCGTCGAACTGGGTCTCGATGTCGGCGAAAGCCGTTGTCTTGGCGGTCATGTCGAAATTGCTCTCGAATCGAACGGTGGTCAGGCCGCGGCGGTGGCGGGGATCTCGGCGGGCTCGGCTGCCGTGGAGCCGGCAGCGCGGCGCAGGCCGAAGGCGCCGAACAGGCCGGCCAGAACCACCGCGATCACCGGGACGAACAGGGCCGTGCGGATCGCGTCCATCCCGCTCGCTCCGGAGGCGATGGCGGCCACGTGCACCGCGGTGACCGCGGAAACGCCCAGGGCGAAGCCGAATTGGAAGGCGGTGTAGAGCAGCCCGCCCGCCAGGCCGTGCTCCCGCTCGTCGATACCGTCCGTACCCGCGATGGTCAGCGGGCCGTAGACCAGGGCGAAGGAGATGCCGAGCAGGATGAGCGCGGGCAGAATCGCGGTGTAGGCGGTATCCAGGCCCATGGGCAGCAGGAGCAGGTAGGCCACCGCGGCGATGACGACGCCGCCGAAGACCACCCGGCCGTTGCCGAAGCGTTCCACCAGTTTCGGGGTGAGCAGTGGCGCGAGAATCGCGTCGAGTCCGATCACGGCCATCGCCAACCCGGTCTCCATGGTGCTCCAGCCGCGCAACTCCTGGAAGTACAGCGCCGCCAGGAACTGGAAGCCGGCGAAGGAACCGATGAACAGCAGCGCGATCACGTTGGTGCGCACCAGGTTCGCGTTCCGCAGGATGCCGAGGCGCACCAGCGGATCGGCCACCCGGCGCTCAGTGAGCACGAACAGTCCGAGCAGGGCCAGTCCCGCCGCGAACACCGCCGCGGTCAGCGCGGGGCCCTCACCCGGGTGTTCGAGCCGGACGACGCCGTACACCAGCAGCATCATCGCGCCGGTCACCGAGATCGCGCCCACCACGTCGACCGTGCCGCGTTCGGACCGCGGGCCCTCGGCGTCGCGCACCAGGGCGAGCGCGGCCACCAGGATCAGCGCCGAGAGCACCACCGGCGCGAAGAAGACCCAGCGCCAGCCGAAGGTGGTGAGCACGCCGCCGACCACCATGCCGAGCGAGAAGCCGCCCGCGCCCACTCCGGCGTAGACCAGCAGCGCCCGGTTGCGCACCGGCCCCTCCGCGAAATTGGTGGTGATCAGCGAGAGCCCGGCCGGCGCCATGAACGCCGCGGCCACGCCGGTGACGAAGCGGGCGGTCAGCAGCATCCAGCCCTCGGTCGCGAAGCCGCCGAGACCGGAGAACACCACGAATACCGTGAGCCAGAACAGGAATACGCGCCGGCGCCCGAACAGATCCGCGGCGCGGCCGCCGAGCAGCATGAATCCGCCGTAGCCCAGGACGTAGGCGGAGACGACGCCGCTGAGCATGCCGGTGGACAGGCCCAGATCGGCGCGAATGGACGGCAGTGCGACGTTGAGCATCGCGACGTCGATGCCCTCGAGGAAGATGGCGCCGCTCAGGACGGCGAGTACCGCCCACGCGCGAGCGGACATGTCGGTGAAGACCGCGGGCGGCCCGGATTGCAACATCGTGCAACTCCCTTGATCAACGGTTCCCCAGCGTGGGGTCGGTTACTTCTTGTTACCAAGGGAAGTTTCGGGCAAGATTCGATCGCATGGAAGACGGCACATTCAAGTCACCCGGTGACTGCGGGGATACCGACCCTGACCTGTACGCGGTGCACTGGGACGCGCGCAACGACTGCGAGGTGCGCCAGATTCTGGACCGCGTCGCCGACAAATGGTCGCTCCTGGTGATCGCGCTCCTGGAGGAGCGGACCCTGCGTTTCAGCGAACTCAAGTACAAGATCGACGGCGTGAGTCAGCGCATGCTGAGCCGCACCCTGCGCCAGCTCGAGCGCGACGGTCTGGTGGAGCGCACGGTCTATCCGACGGTCCCCCCGCGCGTGGACTACGCGCTGACCCCGCTGGGCGCGAGCCTGCACACGACCATCAAGGCGCTGGTCACCTGGACCGAGGCGCATCAGAACCAGATCGCCGCGGCGCGAGACGCGTACGACCGGCAGCAGGCGCTGGCCGAGGCGGGCACGCTGCCCGTGGCGCTCGCGCACTGACATTCGGGAGTCGTCGGCTGTCGCGAGAATTCAGTCCACCGAGCGGATCGACTCCCGCGAGATCTCGGCCGACCTCGAAGTGTGCTGGTACGCAGCCGGATTTGTAGGCAGCCGCGGGCACGCACGTCGCCGGGAGCCCGTTCGGTCGGCGCGGCCCGCACACCCGCCCGGATTCCCGCCGCCTACACAGGCAGGCGCGCAGGCGGGGACTCGGACCGCCACCGTGGTGACGGCACGTCGGATCAGGCCGTCTCGAGGAACTCGGCGATGATGCGCGCCAATGCTTTCGGGTCCTCCAGCATCGGGAGGTGGCCCGTCGCCAGCTCGCGGGGCGCGGCGGGGGTCAACCGGACGGCGTAGCGGTGTTGCAGCGCGGGGGCGAACTCGCGGTCGGCGGTCGTCACCACGTAGCCGGCCCGCTCGGGAAAAGCGTGCGGGGACAGACGATCCCGGTACAGCCGCTGCGACTCCGGGGTGAAATCGGCGATGAGCCGGGCGAGGTCGTCCTCCCCCAGCCCGGAGCCGAGGCCGGCGCGAATCGCCTTCTCCGGCGGGCGGGTACCGGCGATACGCATGATCGGCCCGATGACATAGCGCTGCGGCACGGGCAGGGCCGAGACGAACGAGCCGCCGGGCACGGGGATCGAGGCGGCGACCCCGAGCACCCCCGCCACCCGATCGGGTGCGGCCGCGACGATCTCACCGGCCACGGCCCCGCCCGCCGAATGCGCGACGAGTATGAAACGCCCCTCGGGCGCCTGGGCCAGCGCGGCCTCGGCGTACTCCCGCAGGCTCGCCCGGCCGCCCCGGGGATACTCCGCGACCACCGAGGACACCGGCAGCTCGGCGCGCACCCCGTCCCAGATCCACGCGGGCAGGCCCGCGCCGCTGAGGAACAGCACCGGGGTGGAGGACTCGAGCGGCATATCCGCTCCTTTCCGACTAGTGGCGAGCCCGGATCGGGCACGGGCCGGCGGCGGTAGGCACGACCGCACCGCCGAACACGCGACACCTGCAACCGGATCGCGCACAGTGATCTTCCCCGCTCGGCCGCGAACGGGACGGCCCGGGGCCGGGCGCGCAGATCTGCGCGACGTGGGCGAACCCCTGCCGCGGACCGGGGGACGATACGGACGCGGCCGGGATGGGATGCTTGGCGGATGGTGTCGGAAAGCGCGGATGTTCCCGGTGGACGGTGGGGTGACCACAACCTGGAGCGCCGGCGCGCCATCATGGAGGCCCTGATCGCCCTCATCGAGGAGTCCGAGCCCGGGGCCGAGATTCCCCTGCAGCTCATCGCCGAACGAGCCGGGATCCGGCGGTCGGTGGTCTACCGGCACTTCACCGATCGCAAGGATCTGGACGCCAAGACCCGCGAGTTCGCGGTCGAGTCCAACGTGGACCGATTACTGCCGACCCTGGACCTGTCGGACAGCCTGTACGACACCGTCTTCGGGATCGTCGGGCCGTATGTGGCGCTGGTGGAAGCACATCCGCGCCTGCACGAGTGGGTCGAACACGGTCCCGGCAGTCATGACCCGGCCGGGCGTGCGGTGGTGACCGGCACGAAAGCAGCTATCGCGGAACGTGTTTCGACACTGTTCAGCATGTCGATGGCGCTGCTCGACATCCAGGAACCCGGGGTGGAGGTCGCCGCCTTCGCCGTGGTGTCGATGGCGGACGGCGCGATCACGCGCTGGATGCGGACGAGCCCGAGGGAGTATCCGGCGGCCGAGGTGACCCGGCTGCTCACCGATTCCATCTGCTACATGATCGACGGCCATGCCCGAGCGCACGGCGTCGAGATCGATCCGCACCTGCCGCTGCGCGAGCTGCTGGACCGGACCACCACCGACGCCTGATCCGGCCGCCGCGCTCGCGGCCGCCCGCACATTCTGTTTGCGACACGATGTCGCGGTCACCCTTGTTCGACGCCACCCGGCCGGGGTACGGTCGTGTCACGACGTGATCGAGACACCGTGTCACGTTCATTCGATCAGGAGTGCTGGGGATGAATTCCACAACGCAGACCGCGGCCGCGCAGTCCGACGCGCACTACACCGAGACACTGGCGACCCTGTCCTACGGGTCCGTGCACAAACGTTTCGACCCGTACCTCGACATCGACTGGGACCACCCGGATTTCGCGGTCCGAGCCGATGACCCGCGCTGGGTGATGCCCCCGGAGGACGCGCTCGGCGCGCACCCCTGGTACCGCGCGCTGCCGCTGGACCGGCAGATCCAGATCGGCATGTGGCGACAGGCCAATATCGCCAAGGTCGGCCTGCAGTTCGAGAACATCCTGATTCGCGGGCTCATGCAGTACGTGTTCTCGGTGCCCAACGGCTCACCCGAATTCCGCTACTGCACACACGAATCCATCGAAGAGTGCAACCACACCATGATGTTCCAGGAGGTGGTGAACCGGATCGGCATGGATACCCCCGGGATGCGGACCTGGGTGCGCTACGTCGGGCCGCTGGTCCCGTTCCTGGCCTCGATCTTCCCCGAGTGGTTCTTCGTCATGGTGCTGGCCGGCGAGGAGCCCATCGACCACGGGCAGAAGCTGCTGCTGCGCGCGGGCCGCGACACGCACCCGATGATCCAGCGGGTGATGGCGATCCACGTGGCCGAGGAGGCCCGGCACATCAGCTTCGCGCACAACTACCTGGAGAACGCGGTGCCGCGGATGGGCCGGATCCGCAAGTTCGCGCTGTCCCTGCTGTTCGCGCCGACCATGCGTATCATCTGCGATCTCATCGCGGTGCCCACGCGCAAGTTCCGCGAGGACTGCGACGTGCCCAAACACGTGGTGGACGAGATCTTCTGGAGCAGCCCGGAATCCCGGAAGAACCTGCGCGACTTCTTCGCCGACGTCCGCATGCTCGCCCACGGCCTCGGCCTGATGAATCCGGTCGCGCGGGTGCTGTGGAAGCTCTGCAAGATCGACGGCCCGGTCTCGCGCTACCGCAGCGAGCCCGCCCGTACCGCGCACTGAGCCGCGCCCGCAACACCTTTCGGCAACCGTCCTGTCTCGAAGAAGAGAGTTCCGCACGTGACAACCCCCTACCGCTCCCGCTGGATGGACGATGACCTGGACGCGCTGCGCGATCTGGCGCGCTCGTTCTGCGAGAAGGAGATCGCTCCGCACATCGAGCGGTTCATCGACCAGCACCACGTGGATCGCGAACTGTGGCAGGTCGCGGGGTCGCTCGGGCTGCTGTGCATGTCGATACCCGAGGAATACGGCGGCGGCGGTGGCACTTTCGCACACGAGGCCGTGCTCATCGAGGAGCAGGCCCGAATCGGCGACTCCTCGTGGGGCGCCGCGCTGCACAGCGGCATCGTCGCGCACTACCTGCTCGCCTACGGCACCGAGGAACAGAAGCGGCACTGGCTGCCGCGGCTGGCCTCGGGCGAGGTGGTGGGCGCGATCGCCATGACCGAACCCGGTACCGGCTCCGACCTGCAGAACGTGAAGACGCGCGCGGTGCGCGACGGTGACGAGTACGTCGTGGACGGCGCGAAGACCTTCATCACCAACGGCGGCCAGGCCGATCTGATCATCGTCGTGGCCAAGACCGGAGGTGCGGGCGCACAGGGGATTTCGCTGATCCTGGTCGAGGGCGACCGGCCCGGCTTCCGGCGCGGCCGGGTACTGGACAAGATCGGCCAGCGCGGACAGGACACCTCCGAGCTGTTCTTCGACGCGGTGCGGGTGCCCGCGACCAACCTTTTGGGCACGGTCGAGGGCCAGGGCTTCATCCAGCTCATGCAGCAGCTCCCCCAGGAGCGCCTGATCATCGCGGTGGGATCCACAGTCGCGGTGGAAACCGCACTGGCACAAACCCTCACGTACACCAAGGCGCGAGAAGCGTTCGGCAAACCGGTGTTCGGCTTCCAGAACACCAAGTTCACCCTGGCCGAGGTGGCCACCGAGGCACGAATCATGCGCGTGTTCACCGACGACTGCGTGGAGCGCCACATCCGCGGCGAACTCGATATCCCCACGGTGGCCATGGCCAAGTGGTGGACCAGCGAGCGGGCGATGGCCAACATCGACCAGTGCCTGCAACTGCACGGCGGCTACGGCTACATGACCGAGTACCCGATCTCCCGCCTGTGGGTGGACAACCGGGTACAGAAGATCTACGCGGGCACCAACGAGATCATGAAGGAGATCATCGCCCGCACGCTGTGAGACCCGCCGCCCGGCTAGCCGGAGGTGATGACGGGCGGCTGCCAGGTGTGGTCCACGGCCTGCGGCCGGGGCGCGTACAGCCGCATGGTCAGGGTGAATCTGCCGTTCTCCGGAATGGGCAGCCAGTTCGCGGTCGCGAGTTCTGTTGCGGGCCTGGCGTTCTGCACGACGATGTCCACGCTACCGTCCGGATTGCGGCCGACCGGGAGCTGATGCCCCACCGAGTAGACGCCGTCCGGGTTCGGGATCAGGAAGCCGTCGGCCGCGTAGGCGGTGATGGACCAGAAGGCGTCGACCGGCGGCAGCTGCCCGGGCTCGAAGTGGATGGTCAACCTGGTTTCCGGTCCGTCGGCGCTGCCGTAGTAGGACGGATAGAGCGCGTCCTCGGGGAGGTTACCGCCCAAGCCCACGCGGGCCACGTACGCGCGCATGTCGTAGTCGGTGCCGTAGCGCCCGGCGTCGGCACTGTAATTCCACTGGTTGATGACGGTGTTCTTCGGATTGCTGTAGTTGTTGACCCGCTGCTGCCCGGTGATCACGGCGCCGTTCAGCAGGTCGGCCGAGTCCGGGCCGATGGTCCCGCCCGGCACGATGCCGATCGACGAAAACCGTTGCAGCGCGGGCGCGTCGGCCGGCGTGGGCTGATCGACGGTCATGACCGCGTTCATCCGGTCGAAGTACGTCCGCCCGTCCATCCTCGCGACGATGTCCACCGGGTCCGCGGGCGCGGGCGGCGCGGCCGGCGGGTTGCTCGTGCCCGGGTTCGCCGTCCACGCGCTCAGCGGCGCGATCTTCATCGCGTCCTGAATCGCGTGCACGGCGGGCAGATCGGCCTCGCCGTTGACCTGAACCCGCCCGAGCAGCCACACCTGCGGGGTCGGCACCGGCATGGCCGTGACGCCGTCCGGCAGCGTGCCGGACCAGCCGGGCGGGGTGAAGGCGTAGGTGAAGGGCCCGGTGTTCGCTCCCGAGATCGCTTGCGGCCGAACACTGCTCGGGTTCTGGGCGACGTTCGTCCACATGTCCATGGTCTGCAACAGCCAGTAGCGGCCGGCTTCCACAGCGGGCATCTGAACCACGACGGGTTCGGCGCGCAGATCCAGCCACGCCTTGGAGTACAGCGTGTCCTGGTTCGGGCGCACCAGTGATCGATTCGCCGCGTCCGGCAGGGTCCGGGAGTGATCGAAGTGGCCGGCGGGCGCGCTCGTCTCCCGCGTGACATCCATGATGACGAGCGGATAGCCGAAGACGTAGGCGTCGGCAGCCACCGCGCCGGGGTCGGACGCGGGTGGCGGTGCGACGGATGTCGACGTACCCGACGTCGATTCGGGGCGCCCGCAGGCCGCGACGCCGATCGTGGTGACGGCCAGCGCACCCGCCCCGATCAGCAACGAACGACGCCCGAGCACACCCGCCACCGGGTTCACAGCGATCCCCACGCCTGCAGCAGGTAGGTGACATTCGACATGATCGAGGTCACCACATCGGCGAAATTGATGGCGGCGGAGCCCAAATCGATGAGCGGAAAATTCATGAAGCACCTCACTTGGTGGATTTCTGCACTGACCGCGCCCACTGTTCCGCCGGGCAGTGGGTGGGCGCCTCACCCCAAAGGTGTGAACCGCCAACCGGGCTGGTCGACCCGTACGGCGGTCATCGCTCGCATACGACATCACCTGGAATAGGTGAGTCGCCCACACGCGGCGCACGACAGGATCGGATTCCCGGCACCCGCCGGGAATGGAGTGTGATGACCTCGATCTGCGGGGCGACCGTGGTGGCGGTCCAGCCCAGCAGCCGGTTGTGGCGCTCACCCTCGGGCAGGTGCGACGCCCGAGCCCCACGGGACCACTCGGGCCTGCGCCCGCCCGCTGTCAGGCGCGAGTCAGCCTGCGGCGCAGCTCTTCCCACGGCCAGGTGTTGATGACGCGCTCGGCGGGGACACCGTTGTCCGTCGCGCGCTGGGCGCCGTAGCCGAGGAAGTCGAGCTGGCCCGGGGCGTGGGCGTCGCTGTCGATCGAGAAGTCGCAGCCGATCTCCAGGGCCTGGCGCAGCAGGCGGGACGGGGGATCGCGGCGTTCGGGGCGGGAGTTGATCTCTACGGCTACGCCGTGGTCGCGGCAGGCGGTGAAGACCTGGTCGGGGTCGAAGGCCGATTCGGGGCGGGTGCCGCGGGCGCCCTCGACCAGGCGGCCGGTGCAGTGGCCCAGGACGTGGGCTCGGCCGCCCGACACCGCGCGCACCATGCGCCTGGTCATGGCGTCGCGATCCATGCGGAGCTTGGAGTGCACGCTCGCGACCACCACGTCCAGGCGGGCCAGCAGGTCGGCGTCTTGATCGAGTGAGCCGTCGTCGAGGATGTCGACCTCGATGCCGGTGAGGATCCGCATCGGGGCGAAGCGTTCGCGCAGTTCGTCGATGACGTCGAGTTGGGCTCGCAGCCGGTCGGCGGACAGGCCGTTGGCCACCGTCAGGCGCGGCGAGTGATCGGTGAGGGCGCAGTACCCGTGGCCCAGAGCCTGTGCGGCGGCCATCATCTCGTCGATCGGCGCCGAGCCGTCCGACCAATTCGAATGCAGGTGCAGGTCCCCTTTGAGGGCCGCCCGCAGCTCGCCCCCGCCCAGATCCCCGGCCGCGGCCCGCAGCTCTACGAGCAGGTCCGGTTCGCCGCCCGCCCACGCCTGGGCGATCACCGCGGCCGTCTTGGGCCCGATGCCGGGCAGGGACTGCCAGCCGCCGGATCGGCCCAGCGTCTCGCGCTGGGCGGGGTCGAGCCGTTCGACGATGTCGGCGGCCCGGCGATAGGCCATCACCCGCCGGGACTCCTCGCGGGCGCGATCCTTGAAATAGGCGATCTCACGCAGTGCGGCGACCGGATCCATCACTCCAGTGTGCGCGCGGACCGGGACGGGACGCGGGTGCGGCTACGGTTACCGGGTGACGAGTTCGACTACGCGCACCTACGGCGGGCTGTCCGTCGACGACCGCAGGGCCCAGCGGCGGCGGCAGTTCCTGGCCGCCGCGCTCGTGGTCTTCGGCGACGACGGGTACGCCAACAGCTCCATCGCGAGCATCTGCCGGACCGCCGGCCTGGCCCGCGCGCAGTTGTACGAGCACTTCGACAATCGCGAGGATCTGCTGCTCGCGGTGTACGACATGATCCAGGAGGACGCGCGGACCGCGCTGGTGACCGCGCTGTCCGAGACCGACGCGACCGGTATCGCGGCCCGGGCCCGGATCGCGGTCACCGCCTACGCCGAATCGCTCGGCCAGGATCCGCGCCGGGCGGCGATCTCGTTCGTGGAGATCATCGGCGTCAGTGCGCGCGTGGAACAGCACCGGGTGGATCAGCGCCGAATCTGGCTGCAGTTCGCCGAGGCCGAGTTGCGCTACACCTTCGGTGAGGACTACACGCCGCCGGGCGGATACGCCTCCGCGGCAATGGGATTCGTCGGCGCCCTGATGGCGCTGGTGCACAACTGGAGCGCCGCGCCGTCGCGGTCCGCACTCGACGACATCATCGAGACGCTGACCTGCTTCCTGACCGGACTGGCGCCCGCGCCGAGCTGACGGCCCGGGGCCACGGCCGGTGCCGCGGCGCCCGCGTGCGGCCGGCCGAAGCCGAGCGGGCAACGGCGGCGAGTGCTCGGCCCGCCGCGCCTCGGTACACACCCGAAGGTGAGACTATTCAGTATCACAATTGAGACAACCCGGGAGCGTTCGCGCCACCGGCCAGCTACCATCGGCGATTTGTTAGACGTTTTCGTTCAACAATAGTCCGGGTGCGGCTCCGGGATACGCTCGACCACGAGCCTGCCCCGCATCGATCCTTCGTGAAGGGAGCGTTCCTCTCCGATGCCGCAGCACAGCACGCCCGCGCCGCACCTGTACGGCCGCGACCGGGAACGCCGGGAACTGGACCGGCTGCTGGACGGGGCGCGAGCGGGCGCCGGCTCGGCATTGCTGCTCATCGGTGAACCGGGCATCGGGAAAACCACCCTGCTGCGTTATGCCCGCTCCCGCGCTGCGGACTTCCGGGTACTCGACTGCCGCGGTGTGCCCAGTGAATCCGAACTGGCCTTCGCGGCGCTGCATCAATTGCTGTGGCCGGTGCTCGACCGGATCGACGCGCTGCCCACCGCGCAAGCCGCGGTGCTGCGCGGCGCACTGGGCCTCGGCGGGCATGCCGGGGACCGGATGCTCATCGGCGTCGCGGTGCTGACACTGCTCTCGGAACTGGCCGAGGAGCGCCCGGTGCTGATCGTCATCGACGACCTGTACCTACTGGACGAACCCAGCCGCAACTGCCTGCGCTTCGTGGCCCGGCGCGTCGCGGAGGAGTCCATGGTCGTCTTGGCGGCGACCCACCCCGGGACCGCGAACACCGAGGCGACGCCCAGTCTGATTCTCACGGGGCTGGACGCATCCAGCGCCAAAGCCCTTGTTGCCGAACATAATCCGAGCTTGAGTCCGCCGCGTGCCAAGCGACTCGTCCAGGTCACCGGCGGAAATCCGCTCGCGCTACTGGAATTGGGCCGCGGCGCGAGCGCCGAACTCGGTCCGGCCGCGACCGCTCCCCTGCCGCTGGGGCCGCGCTTACGGGCCTCGTTCGATGCCAGGTTGCGGGCGCTGCCCACGACCGAACGCACGGTCGCGCTCATCGCCGCCGCCGACGACGGCGCGGACGCGCGCACAGTCCGCACGGCCGCAGAACTGCTCGGCGTGTCCGCCGAGAATTGGTCCGCCGCACTGAATTCCGATCTCCTGCACCTGGCCGACGGCCGGATAACGGTCGAGCACCCGCTGATTCGCGCGGCGGTGTACGAGAGCGCCGAACCCGGCGAGCGCCGGTCCGCGCACGCGGCGCTGGCACGGGCGTACGCGAACACCGATCCGGACCGGCACGACTGGCACCTCGCGGCCACGGCCACCGAACCCGACGAGAGCATCGCCGCCACCCTGGACGCCGCCGCCGAACGCGCCCGGATCCGCGGCGGCGCGCTGTCCGCCGCACGGCTGTATCGGCGCGCCGCCGCGCTGTCCCCGGACGCGGAGGCGGCCGCGGGCCGGTTGGCGCGGGCCGGGCGGGCGGCGTGGGACGGCGGCGACGTCGAATCCGCGCGGGAGCTGCTGGCCGGGGCCGAGGAGCGGATCGGGTCCGCGCGGGTGGGCGCGGCCGCGGGTGGCCTCGCCGGACTGCTGGAACTGGGGCTCGGCGATCCCGAGCGCGCGCGGCACATGCTGCTGCGGGACGCGGAATCCGCCGCGCCGCACTTCGGCGCGGAACTGCGGCATCTGGCGCTGCGCGCATCCTGGGCGTTGCGCGATCCGCTCGGTGCGCCCGAGCTGCGCGACATCGCCGCGATCGACATCGCGAGCGGCGCCGACCTGCCCCCGTACCGCCTGCCGATCGCCGAGGTCGCCATCGACCTCGGCGCGGAAACCCATGCGCTGCGGCTGTATTCGGAGTGCATCGAGCGCATGCGCGCCGAAGGACCCATCACCTGGCTCGGCTACTCACTGAGCCAGCGGGCCATGCTGCGCTGTGCGCTGGGCGCCTGGGACGACGCCATCGCCGACGCCCGGGAGGCGATCGCGCTCGCCGAGGACTTCGGCGGTCTGCAGACCCCCGCCTACGGTTACAGCGCACTGGGATTCATCGCCGCGGTGCGCGGCGACACCGCCGCCGCGGCCGAGCTGACCGAGCACACCCTGGGATTCGCGCTTCCGCGCCGCTTCTATCCGCTGACCGCCGGGGTGCATTGGTCACGCGGTGTCGGCGCGCTCGGCGCGGGGCGACCGGACGAGGCGTTCGACGCCCTGGACCCGATCTCGGCCCCGGGGCATATCGCGCACCACCCGACCGTTGCCGTGCTGAGCGCGGCCGATACCGCGGAGGCCGCCATCCGGATCGGCCGATTCGACCACGCCCGTTCCTGTCTCGACCGTTTGATCGCGCACGCGGAACACGGCGGCGCGGCTTGGGCGGTGGCGGACCGGCACCGGGTCGATGCACTGCTGACCGGTGACGACGGGGCCGAAGCGCTGTTCGCGGCCGCGCTGGCGGCCGCGCCCGCCGATCGCCCCTTCACCTACGCTCGCATCCAGCTGCTGTACGGCGAATGGCTGCGGCGGGTGCGCCGCCGCCACGAGGCCCTGGAACTACTTCGTCCGGCACACAACACCTTCCAGCGTTCCGGAGCGCGCCCGTGGGCCGAACGCGCCGGGCGCGAGATCATCATGGCGGGCGACCGCGCCACCACCGCGACGCCCGCGACCTCGCCCGCCTCCGACGTTCTCACCGCCCAGGAATTGCAGGTGGCCCGCCTGGCCGCGACCGGCCTGACCAACCGCGAGATCGCCGCCCGCCTGCTGATCAGCCCCCGCACGGTCGGAAACCACCTGTCCCACATCTTCGCCAAGCTCGGCCTGGCCGGTCGAGGCGATCTGGGCAACATCGATTTCGAGAACGGCTTCCGGCTCACGACCTGACCGCGACGGCGGTAGTTCTCGGCTCGGCCCGCGGCCGGTTTCCCGGGCGTGGGGCGCGCAGACGGCCCACGGCCAGCGCGACGGCGCCGCAGCCCACGGTGACCGCCACCGCGGTCCAGCCCGGAACCCAGTTGTCGGTGGGCGGGCTGTGGAACCAGACCTTGGAGCTGCCGACGTGGTCGAAGCGGCGGCTGGTCACCGCGGCCACCACCGCGGGGGCGATCAGGGCCATGAGAGCCAGGGGCAAGGTCGAGAGCTCCTGCGGCACAATCGATCCGAAACAATAGCCGCCGACGGCCGCCATCAGCGCGCCGCCGGCCACGGTCAGCGGCTCCGAACCGGCGACGTTGTTGGTGACGGCCTCGAACACCGCGAGCAGTATCGTCGCCGCCACGGCCAGACCCGGTCGCGGCAGCCGGTTCCCGGCCCACAGGCCTGCCGCGACGGCGGCGATCAGGACGAGCGGGAACCAGGCCGGCCGGGGGCCGGTACCGACGACACCGCCGGCGGCGGCGAAGGCCACCGCGATCGCGATCAGCACACCGTCGCGGGCGGCCAGCAGCAGCGCCGCCACGAGGGTCGCGACCACCACCAGCACGCTGCCGGCGACGATCCGGAAGATCCAATTCTCCTGCTCGGCGAGAACTTCCGTCCGCAGCAGGGACGCGGACACCAGGACCAGCACCGCCGTCACCGGGCGCAGCGGTATCTCATCGCAGGGCACGGCGTCGGACAACCGGTGCCGCCAGGCACCTCGGGCCAGCAGCACGAGCGCGGTGACGAGGAGAAGGAACGAGGGCGGGTCGACCAGTGCCCAGTGCAGAACGTGATGCGGGTGGCCGCCGTCCGCCGGGGGAATGACGCGATTCCCGACGAGGATGCCCGACAGCGCACCCAGCAGCAGCCCGAACACGGCCGGGCGGCGACCACCCGTGAGCGCCGCCAAGGCGCCCAGCAGCGCACCGCCCACGATCGCGTCCACGTAGCCGAAGGTGGCCAGTTCGTTGGTGAGCCCGTGCGCCACCGCGTGGCTCAGCAGCAGGAGCCCCGCGCAGAACGCCGCGGTCAGCCACGCCATGCGAACGGTGGCGGCCGTGCACAGCACCGCCACGACCACCGCCGCGAGGGCCGCGGTGGCGGTCGCGCGCGGCACGTTGAAGATGAGCATCTGCAGTTCCGGGAGTGATCCGTGCGCCGCCCACTGGAAGTCGACGGGCACGCTGACCGCCAGACCGGCCACGGCCGCGCTCACGCACAGCGTGACAACCTCCCACCGAATGCCGTGGCCGCCGGGCATGACGCTCTCCTCCTGGACTCCGCCGGCCATGGTGACCGGGCGTGAGGTCACGCTACGAACGCCCGGGACCGGCGGCCTCACGCGAACCGGGTGAACAGCGCGCACGCCGTATGACCCCCTTCACACCCGGAGTACGCTTTCTTCCGGTTGTCCGGTTCATCAGGTGCCCTGTCCGGTTCACCACGTGCCGATCGGCTCGCTTCACCCGCTCTGGGTGGGGCCCGGCGCACACGGCGCTCCTACCGTGAAGGCGAATCGATCGGAGCACCGCTCGGATACCCGTGTAACCCCGCAGGACCGGTCCGGAAACGGAACAGGAGCATCCATGCGAATCGATGTACACGCGCACTACTGGACCGACGACTATCTCGATCTCCTGGTCGGTCTCGGCAAGACCGACACCGATACCCAGCGCGGAATGGGCGCGGGGCGGGGCGCGGAACTCGCGGCCAGACTCCGGCTCATGGATCGCGCCGGGGTCGACATGCAGGTCCTGTCCACTGCACCGCAGAACCCCTACGGCGAGGATCGGGAAAAGGCCGTCGCCGCAGCGCGTTTCGTGAACGACCAGTACGCCGGCGTCGTCTCGGCCTATCCGGACCGGTTCCTGGCCTTCGCATCCGCGCCGCTACCGCACATCGATGCCGCCATCACCGAGATCCGCAGGGCGCTGGATGATCTCGGCATGGTCGGGGTGGCGCTGAACACCACGGTGCTCGATCGCGCGCTGGTGGATCCCGAATTCGCCCCGATCTTCGCCGAACTCGATCGGCGCGGCGCGGTGCTGTACCTGCATCCGGCGGGGAACAGCGCCTGCTCGCCGCTGATCTCCGGCTATCATCTGACCTGGATGGCGGGCGCGCCGATCGAGGACACGATCAGCGTCATGCAGTTGATCACCAACGGTTTTCCGCTGCGCTATCCCAACATCAAGATCATCAACTCGCACCTGGGCGGTGCGCTTCCCATGCTGTTGCAGCGCGCCGACAACCAGTACCTGTGGGAGGCCCCGCAGACCCCCGAAGCGCCCAGCGTTCTCGCGCGCATGATGTGGTACGACACCGTCGGACACGGGCACCTGCCCGCCCTGCGGGCCGCCATCGACTCCTTCGGCGCGGATCGGCTCGTCCTGGGCACCGACTTCCCCTACGAGGCCGACAAGATCTTCGTTCGCGCGATCGACTACGTCTCCGATCCGAGCATCGCACCCGAGGATTCGAGCGCGATCCTGGAAACCAACGCCGAGCGATTGTTCGGACTCGTGCACGCCGCGAGTCGCACCGCGTGATCTCCACGGCCGGCCCGCGTGGCCGGCGCGCCGGGTGCTCCCGGTCGCCTTCGTTTCGAAAAGGCACGACATCAGCAGGCACGACATCAATGGAGAGGTAGACCCGTAATGGCCAAGCCCGCAATCGTTCTCGTCCACGGATTCTGGGGCGGCGCCGCCCACTGGGCGAATGTCATCGTCGAACTGAAGCAGCGCGGATACACCGACCTGCACGCCGTGGAGAACCCGCTGACCTCGCTCGCCGACGACGCCGAGCGCACCCGCAAGATGGTTCGCCAGATCGACGGGCCGGTGTTGCTGGTCGGTCACTCGTACGGTGGAGCGGTCATCACCGAGGCCGGTGACCTGCCGAACGTGGTGGGCCTGGTCTACATCGCGGCCTTCGCCCCGGACGCGGGCGAGAGCCCCGGGCAGATCACCCAGGAGCAGCCGCCCGCCGCCGCCGCGAACCTGGCCCCCGATTCCGACGGCTACCTCTGGGTCCGGCAGGACAAATTCCAGGAGAGCTTCTGCCAGGACCTGTCCGATGACGACGCACTGGTCATGGCGGTGACCCAGAAGGCGCCGCTGGCCTCCACCTTCGGCGACACCGTCACCGCGCCGGCCTGGAAGGTCAAGCCCAGCTGGTACCAGGTGTCCACCGAGGATCGAATGATCCACCCGGACAACGAACGCCGCATGGCGGCGCGGATCGAGCCGCGCAAGACCATCGAATTGGCCGCGAGCCACGCGTCGCTGGCCTCGCAGCCCAAGGCCGTGGCCGACCTGATCGACCAGGCCGCCGCCGAACTCGGCTGACTCGGGGCCCGGGGGGGGGGGGGGGGGGCCCCCCCCCCCCCCGGCCCCCCCCCCCCCCCCCCCCCCCCCCCCCCCCCCCCCCCCCCCCCCCCGCCCCGACCACAAACCCCCCCCCACAAACACC
>NZ_JBSHMS010000044.1:0-51831 GCF_053645575.1 Nocardia sp. NPDC055321 | reverse complement strand
TTTAACTCACCCACCCCGGCGCCTCACCCCGGGGGGGGGGGCCCCCCCCCCCCCCCCCGGCGCCCCCGTTCCCCCCCGGCCCCACGGCTCCGGACCGACACAGCGATCGATGTGTCACAGGAAGATCGGGGACGACGGCCGCAACGCGCCCCATAACGGGTCGCCCATCTTCGCCGACGGCTGATACGAGACCCGCCTGCTCAGCTGTCGTTCCGCGATCCGCTCCACCAGCAGCGGTATGAATTCCCGAACGCGATGGCCGTCGAACTCGCGGTGAATTCCACGCACTTCCTCGCCGACGACCCGGGCCGTCAGGTAGGGGAATTTGCCGGCCAGCCGGTCGACGAGCTCGCTGATCTGCCGCTCCTCTTCGGATGCCCTCATACTCTGGTCTCGCCTCCATACACGAACGTTGGCCGCCGGCTCCTGTGCCCTGGCCGGCGATCTGGACAACGGCCCGCAACGGACCGTGCCTCCGAGTGTCATCTCCCCCGGGCTACTTTTCTGCCCACGAATCCTTTTATGGCACAACTCGTCGGCTATTCGGCACCGCAGGTCCTCGACAACGACACCTGCAAGCGACAAATGAAATTGCAACTGCAACAGCGCCTTCCGGCGGCCTAGATCCAGCCCCTCCTGCGGGCCTCGAGCGCGGCCTCGTAGCGGTTCGAGACACCCAGTTTGGCCATCGCGGAGGAGAGGTAATTGCGCGTGGTGCCCGGCGACAGATGCGCACGCCGGGCGATATCCTCCACGGGCGCACCGTCGATCGCGTATTCCAGCACATCGGCCTCGCGCGCGGTGAGCAGGGTGTCCCCCGCGCTGATCGCCTCGGCCGCCAGTTCGGGATCGACGTACCGGCCGCCGCGATGCACGGTGCGGATCACCTCGGCCAGGGTCGCCGCGGACGTCGTCTTGGGCAGGAACCCCCGAACCCCCGCTGCGAGAGCGCGTTTGAGATAGCCGGGACGCCCGTGACTGGTGACGATCAGGGTGCCCGCGCCCGGGGTCAGCCGCTGCAGTTCGACGGCGGTCTCGATGCCGTCGATGCCGGGCATCTGCAGGTCGATCACCGCCACCGCAACCGGATCACCGTGTGCGGCGCGCACCCGCCACGCGGTCAGCAGTTCCTCGCCCGAACCGACATGATCGACCACCGTGAGATCGGCCTCGAGGTCCAGCATGGTGGCCAGCGCTGCCCGGACCAGGGTTTCGTCGTCCGCCAGGAAGACGGGAATCATGTTTCCTCCCAATGGATCTCGAGTACGAATTGGTCCTCGCGCAGCTCGGCGGTCAGCCGCGCGCCCACCGCCGCGAGCCGCTCGGCCAGCCCGCGCAGCCCCGAGTGCGCGCCCGGGACGCCCTCGGGGCGATCGTTGCGCAGTGCCATGCCCGCGGGCCCGAGGGTCAGCACCGCGGTGCTCGCCCGTGAATGCTCCACGATATTGGTGGTCCCCTCGCGCACGACCCACGCCGCGACCTCGTGCAGTCGCGCGGGCACCTTCGCCGGATCGCCCTCGACGACGAGTTCGCAGCCCGCCGCCGACAGCAGCGACCGCGCCCCGGCGACCTCGCCGCGCAGGTCGATGTCCCGGTAGCCGCGCACCAATTGGCGCATCTGGCCCATGGATTCGACGGCCAGGGTCTTCACCTCGTCCATTTCCGCCGCGGCGCGGTCGCTCGCACCCGCCCGCGCGAGCACCGCGGCGAGTTCGCTCTTCACCGCGATCGCCGAGAAGCCACGACCGACGACATCGTGCAGATCCCGCGCGAAGCGCAGCCGCTCCTGCGCCACGCGCAGTTCGGACTCAACGGCCTTGGCCCGGTCCAGTTCCTCCACGACCCGCAGTCCCCAGATCGTCAGCAGCGTGGTGCCGACCACGAATCCGCCGGCGAGAAAGGTCATCAGCGCGAAGGCGGCCATCGCCGCGGGCCCCGAACCGAACGCCACCCCGGTGGCCAGGCTCAGCCCGAGGACCGCCCACCACCGCTGCCGGGCGAAGGAGATCACCGAGAACATGGCCAGCAGCGCGACATAGATTCCGGCGACCCGGGCGTGGGTCGCGGTCGCGTCGTCGGTGGTCGTCCGGGCGACCACGGCCATGGCGGGCCACAGCAGGACCAGGGTCGCGGTGGCCACCGGCCGGATCCACGGGCGCGGCGCCGGTGCCGCAGGCGGGGCGAACTCGGGCTGGACCTCCACCACGGCGATGGACGCGATCCCCGCGACCACGATCACCGCGGCGGACCACCACGAGCCCGCGGTGGCCGCCATGGCGATGATCACCACGACGAGCCCCACCTGCAGGATGACCCGGCTGTAGAGGCGGAACTTCGCGGCCGCCGACAGCCCGCGCCACCACGACCGCACGCCCATCAGCCGCGATCGTCCCAGCGGAAGTTCCTGCGGGTCAGCGCGAACGCCAGGGCCGTCCATATCGCCAGTGTGGCAAACGGGCGGCCGAACTCGGCCCAGGTGCCCGCGAAGTCGAGGGTCGCGGCGGCGTCGCCGGCGGTCGCCGTCCGACCCGAGGCGCCGAGGTACACGAGGTCGGAGATGGCCGCGAACGGGGTCCAGTCCGCCACCTGGGCCAGTCGATCGGGCAGCGCGCCGCGCAGCCAGCCCATGCCGAGCATCGCGACGGTCATGACCGGGAGCGAGGTGATCTGTGCCGCTTCGGCGTTCTTGGTGACGGCGCTCGTCGCGAGTGCCAGGAGGGAGAACAACACGATCCCGGCGATCAGGGCGAGCGCTATCGCGAGCGGGTTCACCGGGAGTGGTGCGCCGGTGGCGTAGACGGCCGCCGCGACCGCGACGGTGGAGGCCACGGTGAGCAGCGCGCCGGGTACGGCCGGGGCGGTCTGGATCTGCCAGTCCGCGGCCTCGCCGGTGCGCAGGCGTTTGAGCACGCCCTCACCGCGCCGCGTGGTGATCATCGAAAGCACCGAGTAGTACTGCACGAACAGTAGAGACACCAGGGTGATGAGTTCGAGGGTCGAGGCCGCGATGTCCGCGGTCGGCTCCTGATCCTTGGTCAACAGGAAATAGGTGGCCAGCGAAATGCCCACCGGGAACAGCACACCCATCCACACCAGGGTCTTGTTGCGGCGGAACTGGAGGTACTCGGCCTTGGCGAGCGCGGTGAGCGGACGGCGCCGGAACACGGGGGTGAGGGTGGCGGTCATCGGGTGGCTCCGATCGGTTCGGGGGCGCCGGCGGAGTCGTCGGCGATGTCGAGGAAGACCGCCTCGAGCGAGGCGGCGCGGGCCTCCAGCCCGCCGAGGCGGACCTCGTGATCGCGGGCCCAGCCCAGCAGCGTGAGCAGATGATCCTGCGGATCGTGGGTGGCGATGGTGACGCGGGCGCCCGCGTCCACGCTCGCGCCCGGCAGCGGGGGCAGGGGCAGTCCGGGGTGGTCGAACACGATGCGGGCGGGGTGGCCGTCGACGATCTCGCGCAGGGTTCCGGTGCGGGCGACCGCGCCGGCGTGCATGATCGCGATGCGGTCCGCGAGGGCCTCGGCCTCGTCGAGGTAGTGCGTGGTGAGCACGATCGTCACCCCGGACGCCTTCAGGTCCGCGAGCAATCGCCAGGTGTCCCGGCGGCTTTCGGGGTCCAGGCCGGTCGTCGGCTCGTCCAGGAACAGCAGGCGCGGCTGCCCGAGCAGGGCGCAGGCCAGATCGACCCGCCTGCGTTCACCGCCCGAGAGCGCGCCCACTCGGACCCCGGCCCGGCCGCCCAGGTCGACCAGCGCCAGCACGGATTCCACCGGGGCCGGGTTGCTGCAGGTGCCTCGCCACATCTCCAGGGTCTCGGTGACGGTCAGCTCCGCGGGTAAACCGCCGGACTGCAACATGATTCCCACCTGGGCTCGTACCTGGGCGCGGTCGCGCCGCGGGTCGAGGCCGAAGACCTCGACGCCGCCGGCGGTGGGTGCGGCCAGTCCCTCGAGCAGGTCGAGCGTGGAGGTCTTGCCCGCGCCGTTGGTGCCGAGCAGGGCGAAGACCTCGCCCTCCCCGACCCGCAGGTCCACGCCCTTCACCGCCTCGAAGGCGTTCTTGCCGGTGCCGTAGGTGCGGCGCAGGCCGTGCGCGACGATGACGTCGGGACTCGGCGGCGGATTGCGGACGTGGCGTCGTTCGGTGATGGTCACGTCATCCACGATCGCGAATTCCGCGCGGCGTCAGTAGTACGCGCAGTCACCGATGTGGAGCGGGTTCGTCATGGTTGGGCCATGACAAATGTCAGCTGCCGGGCCGATTCAGGGTTTGCGCGCCACGCCGCAGTAGCAGGAGACCCTCGCGTCGTGTGCGCGCGAGATGTCGGTGGGTTCGGCGGGCCGCCACCGATGCGGCGGCACCACCCCGGGTTCGACGAGCTCGAGCCCGGCGAACCAGGAGGTGACCTCGTCGTGGGTGCGGACCTGCGCGGGTAGTCGGCGCACCCGGTAGACGTCCTGGGCGGCCACGACCTGCTCGGGGGCGAAATCGGCTGTGATGGTGCAGATCACGAGGTAGGAGCCGGGGGCCAGGGCCGCCAGGATATCGGACACGATCTTGTCGACGTCGGCTTCGACGAAGTGCAGCAGCGCGATCATGCTCACCCCGATCGGTTGCGACAGATCGAGCAGCGCGGCCAGCTCCGGTGCGGCGAGAATGGCCCGCGGATCGGTCACGTCACCCTCGATGTAGGTGGTGGCGCCGGGGGTTCCCCCGGTCATGAGCGCGCGGGCGTGCGCCAGCACCAGCGGATCGTTGTCGACGTAGACCACCCGGGCGTCCGGGGTGATCTCCTGCGCGATCTGATGCAGGTTGGGTTCGGTCGGTATGCCGGTGCCGATGTCGAGGAACTGCGTGATCCCGGCCTCGGCCAGGAATCGCGTACTGCGGTGCATGAACTGGCGATTGGCCCGGGCCGCGGTGCGGATGTCCGGCCAGGCCAGCAGGATCTCGGCCGCGGCCGCGCGGTCGGCCTCGTAGTTGTCCTTGCCGCCCAGGAAGTAATCGTAGATTCGCGACGTGTGCGGCTGATCCAGCGGGAAAACCCTGTCCATCGAACCCGCCTCACTCGCCCGGAACGATCACACCCTGTGTGGACAGGCTAAGCCGTCCGCGCACCCGACCACGGAGTTTCGTTCGGAACAATTGCGGCCCTTGCGGTTCCGTTGCTGCCCGCGCGGGCCCGCCCGGATCGCCCGGAGCGGGGTCAGCGGGCCCCTGGTCACGGTGAGGTTCGGCGGCGGGTACGGCGAAAACCGGGAAATCGCCATGATCAGCTTCGGGCCGTGGATCATTGGCAGGGTGTCGTCGATCAAGAGTCGAGTCGCCCACGTCACCGCCGATCTCGCGGACCTGTACCGCGATCTGCACGCGCATCCCGAGCTGTCCTTCGCCGAGCACCGCACCGCGGCGATCATCGCCCGGCGGGCCAAGGCCCTGGGGTGCGAAGTGACCGAGAAGCTCGGCGGGACAGGCGTGGTCGCACGGCTCGCGAACGGGCCCGGGCCGCTGGTGCTGTTGCGCGCGGACATGGACGCGCTGCCGGTGCTCGAGCAGACCGGGCTGCCCTACGCCTCGACCGCCACCGATCCGGCCGGCGGCGAACCGGTCATGCACGCCTGCGGGCACGACATGCACGTCGTGTGCCTGCTCGGCGCGCTCGACGCGCTGGCGACCGCGCGCGACCGGTGGTCCGGCACCGTGCTCGCGGTGTTCCAGCCCGCCGAGGAGGTGGGCCTGGGCGCGCTGGCCATGGTCGAGGACGGATTGTTCGACCGCTTCGGCAGGCCGGAAGTAGTGCTCGCGCAGCATGTCCTGCCGATCGCCGCGGGCACCGTGGCCACCCGGGCGGGCGCGATCCTGTCGGCCAACGACAGTCTGCGCGTCACCCTGCACGGGCGGGGCGGGCACAGCTCCCGGCCCGAGACCACCATCGATCCGATCGTCATGGCGGCGGCGACGGTGCTGCGACTGCAGACCATCGTGTCCCGCGAGGTGGCCGCCGCCGATCAGGTCGTCGTCACGGTCGGCACCCTGCACGCGGGCACCAAGGAGAACATCATCGCCGATCAGGCCGAGCTCGGGCTGAGCGTGCGGACCTACTCGCCCGAATCGCGCGAGCGGGTGCTCGCGGCGGTGCGGCGCATCGTGCACGCCGAGGCGGCGGCCGCGGGCGCGGACCGGGAGCCGACCATAGAGACCCTGACCCGATTACCGGTCACCTTCAACGACCCTGTCGCACTGGACAAGACATGCGGCGGGCTCCGGGCGGCGCTCGGGGACGATCACGTGCTCGACATGGCGGCCTTCCCGGCCAGCGAGGACGTCGGCATCCTGGCCGAGGCCGCCGGCGCGCCCCTGTCGTTCTGGTTCTTCGGCGGCGCGGATCCGGCGAAAGTCGCGGCGGCACAGCGCCGGGGCACGACCGATCAGGACCTGCCGATGAACCACTCGCCGCATTTCGCGCCGCTGGCCGAACCCACCATCGGGCCCGGGGTCAACGCGCTGACCGCCGCGGCGCTGGCCTGGCTCGAGCCGCGCAGGCGATGACGGTCCGGGTTCGCCCGACACTCCGGGGATAGCGACGCGCGCTCGGGCGATGAGCCTCGGAACCCCGCGCAACAAAGGGAACAAAGTAGACAAATTGCCATTGTTATCCGATGGCAATTTGTCCGGTTAGTCATTCCATTCCCATCACAGCTACTATTCAGCAACGTTGATTGTCAGTCGCGAGGGCGCGCGAATCACGTTGTCTTCCTGTTCAGTTTCGCCATGGCATTGCCGTACCCGGCTGAACTTGTAGCGGGGTGTGGTATAGCCAGCTAATTCCGGGAAAGGATCCATACACGTGTCGGTATCTGGCGGATCTCGTATGCCTGTCGACGGATGCGATATCCGGAACCGCAATTCTGATCCGCAGTGGCATGTTTGCGCATTCCACATACCCCGCCACGGGACCGGGGCCGCCGATCAGGTGGAACGGTTACGTGCGCTGCGGGCCCGCATCCTCTACGACAACGGCCGGCGACCGGAGTTCCGCGACGCCGCGGGCGCTCACGTCGACGACCAGGAATTAGACTACGGTGCCTGGCATTTCGTGGCGCGGCGGCACCCCGAGGGCCCCGTGCTCGGCTACATCCGGCTCTCCACCCCCGACACCGCCGAGCTGTTCCAGTCCCGCGCGTACCTGGGCGACGCGCGGTACGAGCAGCTGCTGGCCGCCGAGGGCGCCGGGGTCGCCACCACCTACGAGCACAGCCGGCTGGTGGTGGAACATCGCGCGCGCAAACTGGGGCTGGGAGCGCATCTCAACGCGGTGGCCATCGGGGCCGCGCATCATCTCGGCGCCGAGCTCATGATCGGCACCTCCGGCACCCGGGACGGGCAGGATCATTTCCACGGCCGGTTCGGGTTTCACCCTGTGGACGGAACGCGCTGCTACGTCGAGCGCTACACCGAAGAGGTCGTCATCCTGCTGCACCGCACCGCCGCCGGAGCGGGCGAGTACACCGGCCTGGTGGCACGCATGCGCGACGAATTCCCGCTGCTGGTGACCGGCGGCCTCGACACCGTACCCGCCGCGCGGCGCGAAAGCCCGCACGTGCCAGCGGCTCTGGCGGCCGCGCGGCACGGCGACAACGAGACGTGGCGGCCGGTGCTGTTCGAACCCCACCGCGCCGACGACTACGCGGCGCTGACCGACCTGCTCGAATCGGGCCGGGTGAACGCGGTGCACGACACCATCACCGATCAGCTCGCGGAGCTGATCGGCTGCCGCGAGCCCCAGCACCGGTATGCCGGAGCCGAACTGGAGCGCCGGATCGAGGAGCAGTTGGCCGGGGTCGAGCCCTGGGCCTACGGCTCGTGGGTCTGGTACCCGTGGTCGGGGCGGCTGGTGCACGTGCTGCCGCGCGAGGAGTTCCGGCTGGTGCGCACCGACCGCAATCGCGGCAAGATCCAACGGCCGCAGCAGCGCCGGCTGCTCGAGCGGCGCATCGGGGTGGTCGGGCTGTCGGTGGGCAACAGCGCGGCGGTGACGCTCGCGCTCGAAGGCGTCGGGGGCGCGTTCCGGCTGGCGGACTTCGACGAACTGAGCCTGTCGAACATGAACAGGCTGCGGGCGGGGGTGCAGCACCTGGGCCTGGCCAAGACGGTGATCTGCGCCCGGCAGATGTTCGAGATCGACCCGTACCTCGACATCGAGATCTACAGCGGCGGGCTGCACGCGGACAACATGGCGGAGTTCTTCGAGGGTGAGCACGCGCCGATCGACCTGCTGGTCGAGGAGTGCGACACCCCGTACGTGAAGATCGCGGCCCGCGAATGCGCTCGGGCGCTGGGCATTCCGGTCGTGATGGACTGCAACGACCGGGGCATGCTCGACATCGAGCGATTCGACCTCGAGCCCGACCGGCCGCTGCTGCACGGCAGAATCGGCGACCTGCGCGCCGCGGATCTACCCGAACTCACCGCCCAGGCCAAGTCGGATCTGATTCTGGCCATGGTCGACCCCGAGCGCATCAGCCCCGAACTCGCCGACGCGTTCGGCCAGATCGGCCGGACCCTGAGCAGCTGGCCGCAATTGGCCTCGGACGTCGCGCTCGGCGGCGCGCTCGTCACCTCGGCCGCGCGGCGCATTCTGCTGGGCGCGCCGTGCGCCTCGGGCCGGTTCTACGTCGACCTCGACGCCCTCATCGCACCCGAGCACAACACCGCTCGCGAACTGGACGGGGCCCTGACATGACGATGTCGTACGCGCCCGAGGACGCGTGCTCGCTGACCGTGCGCCCGCCGGTGCCGTTGCCGATCACGGTGTCCGGCTCCGCCGTTCATCTACCGGAGACGGTGGTGACCAACGCGGATCTGGCCCGGACCCTGGACACCTCTGACGAATGGATCGTGCGGCGCACCGGCATCCGGCAGCGCCGCCGGCTCGCCCCGGAGGCGGCCGTCTCGGACATGTGCGTCGCGGCCGCGCCCGCGGCGCTGGCGGAGGCGGGGGTGCGGGCGAGCGAGCTGGACGCGGTGATCGTGGCGAGCTACACCTTCGATCAGCCGCTGCCCTCGACGGCGCTGCTGGTCAAGGAGCGGCTCGGGGCGTGGCGCGCGCTGCCGATCGACATCACCCAGGCGGCGTGTGCCAATGGGCTGCAGGCGATTCTGCTCGCGGCGCATCTGCTGAGCGTGTCCGCGCGCACGGTGCTGATCGTGGCCGCGGACTGCGCGTCCCGGGTCACCGATCCGCGCGACCGCACCGCCGGGGTCTTCTTCGGCGACGCGGCGGGCGCGATCGTGCTGTCCCGCACCGAAACCCCCGGCGCCGGATTGCTCGCGTGGGACTTCGGTTCCCGGCTCTCGCACGATGTGGAGATCCGGGCGGGCGGGTCGCGCCTGCCCACCAGCGCGCGGACGGTGGCCGATCGGGAGCACTATCTGCGCATGGACGGGCGCGCGGTGTGGGAGACCGCGACCCGGGCGCTCCCGGCGAGCATGCGCGCGGCCACCCGGCGCGCCGGGCTCGATGTCACCGAGATCGACCATTTCTTCCTGCACCAGGCCAACCTGAACATCCTGACCGCGGCCATGACCGAGCTCGGGGTGCCCATGGAGCGGGCTCCGGTCACGCTGGACGAGCTCGGCAACACCGGCTCGGCGGGTGTGCTCACCGCGCTGCATCGGGCGCGGCAGGAGCGGCGGGTGCGCGGCGGGGACACGTTCCTGCTGTCGGCCATCGGGGCCGGATTCCAGTGGGGCACGCTGTGTTTGCGAGAGCCGTGAGGTGATCGGTGCGGGTGGCCGGGCCGCCGGCGAGCTCGGCGGACCGGCCCTCGCGCCGGCTCAGTGGTCCAGGCCCAGTGCCGCGACGGCGGCGCGGGCCGCGGCCGCGACCAGCGCGTTGTCGGGTTCGGCCCGCTCCTGCGATTTGGTGGTGAGCACGGTGATCACCACGGGCGCCCGCCCGGGCGGCCAGGCGATCGCCGCGTCCAGCGCCGAACCGTAGGCGGGGCTGCCGGTCTTGTCACCGACGATCCAGTCCGAGGGCAGTCCGGCGCGAATGCGCTTGTCGCCGGTGGTGTTGGCCTTCAGCCAGGAGAGCAGTTGCGCGCGTTCGGGTTCGGCGAGCAGATCGCCGAGCCCGAGGGCGCGATAGTCGGCCGCGAGCGCCTGCGCGGTGGTGGTGTCGCGCTCGTCGCCGGGGACGGCGGTGTTGAGTTCGGTCTCCCAGCGATCCAGGCGGGTCACCGGATCGCCGAGGGCGCGCAGACCGGCGGTGAAACCGGCCGGGCCGCCGAGTTGCTTCAGGATCAGGTTGCCGGCGGTGTTGTCCGAGAGGGTGATGGCGGCGTCACAGAGTTCGCCGATGGTCATGCCGATCGCGACGTGCTGCTCGGTGGCGGGTGAGTACTCGACGAGATCGCTTGCGGGATAGGTGATCCGCTGCTCGAAGTAGCCCGAGGACAGGGGATGCTCGCGCAGCAGCAGCCCGCAGGCCAGGCCCTTGAAGGTGGAGGCCATGGGAAAGCGCTCGCCCTCGCGATAGGAGACGGTGCGGCCGGTGGCGGTGTCCACCGCGTAGACGCCGAGGCGGGCGCCCGCCCGGGCTTCCAGCTCGGCGAAGGCGGGGTTCGCGGCGGCCGGCGCGGCGCTGGTGACGGGCTCGGTCGAGGCGGATGGGCTGTCGCACGCGGCGAGGGCGGTCGATGCCGTCAGCGCGAGCGCAGCGGCCAGCAGCCGGGTGCGGAGCGGGCGGTCGGTGCGGGTCGATAGGGGGTTGATCACGACCTCAGCAAACGCCCGACGAGGCGGTCCGAGCCAATAGCGGACCCGGCGCGAGCCGAGTCGTGTTCACTATCGCCGCAGGTAGAGGTGTCGTGTATCCGCCGAAAGCCCGGACCCGAGCGGCGGGGCCGCGGCGGGCGCGCTAACGGCTGGTTCAATGGCGGCATGGATCTGGTCCGGCATCTGCGCTTCTTCGTCGCCGTCGCGAACGAGGGGCACTTCGGCCGGGCGGCCACCGTGCTGGACATGACCCAGCCGCCGCTGTCGCAGGGTTTGCGCAGGCTCGAGGAGCACCTCGGGGTCGAGCTCATCCATCGCACGCGCCAGGGCGCGCTGCTGACCTCGGCCGGGCGGCAACTGCTGCCCCGGGCCCGGCTGCTCGTCGACGACGCCGATCGCCTGCTCGCCGAGTCCCAGCGCATAGCCAACGCGCGCGGCGCGGTGCAGTGGGGCGCGACCGAGGCGCTGCCGGATCGCGTCGTCACCGCCTGCGTGAGCGCGCTGCGGGCGGAAACGGGCGCGGGCGCAACGGTTTCCACGACCATGGGGACGACCGTCGATCTGATCGGCGAGGTGCGCGCGGGCGTGTGCGACGTGGCGGTGATCGATCACCCCGCGCTGGTGGACGGCGTGGAAGCCGGTCCGGTGGTGAAGATTCCGCGCTGGGTGGTGGTGCCCGCGGATCATCGCGGCGCCGTCGCCGAGCGGCCGGGGTTCACCATGCTGTCCGGTCTGGCGTTCGCGCATCCGGCGCGGGCGGGCAACCCACCCGCCTTCGACACCGTGGTGGATCTGCTGCGCGAACGCGGCGTCGACGCGCCCGTCGTGACCGCGCGCGACGACCGGGCGCTGTTCGCGGCGGTAGCGGCCGGGGGCAGTTTCGGGCTCACCGCCACACCGCCCACCCCGACGCCGGGGGTGGCGTGGGTGCGCCTGGCACCGCAGGCGATCGCGTTGCGGCTGCGGGTGATTCGCCGTCCCGACGCGAGCGCGCAGGCCGGTGCGCTCGATCGCGCGCTGTATCGGGAGCGGCTGCGATGACAGCCGCCGAACGGATTCGCGCGGTCTTCGCGGACGCGGGCTGCACCGGCTGGCTGCACGCCCGCCGCTGTGACGACTCCGCGGCCGAGGTATCGGTGGACGGCCGGGACCGGGTGGTCATGGCGTCGGTGTACAAGCTGCCGCTGTTCCTGACCTTCTGTCGCCGAATCGACAGCGGCGCACTCGATCCCGCCGAGCGGCTGACCGTCGTCCCCGCCGACTGCACTCCGGGCCCGACCGGTCTGGCGATCATGCGGGATCCCATCACGCTGAGCCGCCGGGACCTGGCCACCTCCATGATGACCGCCTCCGACAACGCCGCGGCCGACGTGCTGCTCGGCGAGATCGGCCTGCCCGCGGTCCACGACCTGCTCGCCGAGGCCGGGCTCACCGAGACCCATCTCGTCGGCGGCACCGCCGACCTGCACCGCACCCTGGTCCGCGACACCGACACCCACACCACCGCCGAGGCCTTCGCCGCCCTGGCCGACAACGACGAGGCCTGGTCCGTCTCGGCCTACGATCCCTCCTACACCAGCGCGACGACCCCGGAGGAGATGACGCGCCTCCTGACGGCGGTGTGGACCGGAAAGCTCCTGTCCCCCACCCAGACCCACGCCGCCCAGGCGGTGATGCGCAACCAGATCTGGCCCCACCGCATAGCCTCGGCCTTCCCCCACCCCACGATCTCGGTGGCCGCCAAGACCGGCACGATCGGCATCATCCGCAACGAGGTGGCGGTGGTCGAGTTCCCGCACGAGCCCCCCATAGCCGTGGCCGTCTTCACCCGCGCCGCCCGCGCCGACCCCGTGCTCCCCGCCGCCGACGCCGCCATAGCCGAGGCCGCCCGCATAGCCGTGACCGACCTCCGCCGCCCCCACCTGGAGCAGTGAGAGCGACCCACCGCGGAATTGGCACTCGGGCGATTGAGGCGGGCAGGCGCTCGGGGTCAGCGGTCGTAGGTCTGTGCGGCGGCGCGGACCTGGGTGATGTAGGCGCCGGAGTGGTTGTAGGCGAAGACGGCTCGGCGCCAGCCGGTGGGGGTGGACAGGTCGCCGCCGGCGGCGCAGAGGTAGCGGGCGGCGGCCAGGGCCGCGTCGTCGATGTCGTCGGGGGTACCGGATCGAGACGGGGCGGGCGTCGCGGATTTCAGTGTGGGAGCGAGGGTTTCGAAGGGGGTGTCGGCCGAGACGCCCCAGCGGGTCCAGGTGTCGAAGATGAACTGGAAGGGGCCCTGGGCGCGCGCGTACACGGGGTGGCCGGTGGTGGTCGAGGGGGCGAGGATCACGGCGTTGCCGGCGGTACCGTCCAGGGGGACGCCGCGGATCGGCGGGCGGACCGTGCCGTCGAGGGTGATCGTCGCGCCACCGAAGCGGGCGTGATCGCTTTCCACGCGGGCGATTCCGGCGAGGGTGGTCCAGCCGAGGTGGCAGTCGGGGCGGGCCTCGGCCATCACGACGGAAGCGTAGCCGTAGGCGGTGAGGGCTCGCTCCGGGATGGCGAACTCGCGGGCCCGGGGGCGGGCCCAGTCGCGCAGCTGGGAGACCCCGGATTCGACCGCGTCCAAACGGATCTCGGGAATCGGGTCGCCCAGGCCGGGCGGCGGCGGAGCCGCCGAGCGATGCGCCGAGAGCAACCCCGCGACCACGACGGCGGAGGCCACCAGGGCCACCCACATACCGCTCGAGCCGTGCCCGCGCTCGAGCGAACGGATTCGTTGTTGTTCAACAGGATTCTCCGCCACCTATTTGCACGTCCGTGCGGGGGTGGTGGACGACGGCGCGGTCCGGGCGCGTGGGATGACCGGCGGGCGGGCTATCGCCGGGCCGGTCGTGGTCGCTCCCGGGGTGGTCGTCCCTCGGCCGGTCGTGGTTGTCCCCGTCGTGGCGTCGCATGTCGTGGGAAGTGTTGTCACGCGCGGCGTTGTCTCGACGCGCGTGGTCGTGACCGATCGGGTGGTGGTCACCGGCCTCGTCGATGTGACCGGCCGCGTTGTCGTCACAGGCAGGGTCGTCGTCACCGCATCGGTCGTCGCGACAACCATCGTGACAGGGGCGGTGGTCGCGGGGTCGGCGTTCGTGGCCGGGGGCGTGAGCACCACCGTGACCGTGCGGGTGGCCGCCGGACCCGGGGACAGGGGCGGGCCGGGCCGTTGCTCGGGGCCGGCTACCACCGTGAGCGGATTGGGCTGGATCGACAGGCTCGCACCCGCGGACACGGTCACCGAGAAGACCGGGCCGCCAAGCGAAGTCGGGGAAACGGTCGTCGAATCCGGCAGGTCGGTCGTCGTGTCGACGACAGCGGGTTCGGTGCCGGGCGGCTCGGTCGCGGGATCGACGACCGACGCGGCCGACTCCGGGACGACCGGGGGCTCGTCGAGCACTGTCGCTCCGTCCATCGGGGTTTCGCCAGGCTCGGCAGCGGCGGGGACGGGGATGTCGGGCGGCACACCGCGGGGGGCCGCGGGGTCGCCCTCGGGCCCGGCGGCGACGGCCGGGGGTACTCCGTCGGAGGTCTGCGACGCGGCGGCCACCGCGGCGGCCACCCGATCCTCGCCCCGGGATTCCACCGCCACGAACACCCCGGCCGTCACCGCCACCAGCGCCGCGACGGCGGCGATCTGGGGCCTGTGCCTGCGGAAGTCGGCGCCGCCGAGGTATGCGCGGATCATCGCCGTCGGGCGCGGGCCGGGCGCGTGTGCCTCGAGCGGGAGGAGTTCGGTCGCGTGCGTATCGGGAGTTTCACTGCTGTCGGCTGATCGCATGGGTGCCGCCTTCTCACCGCCGTGCCCGGCATCGTGCGTGGTTCACGCGTGGGGTCCGGGCCCGCGGCGCGGGCCCGGACCCCGTTCGACTCAGGACTGGTTCTTCAGGAACGACACCGCGTTCGCACTGCCCGCGACCGCGATGTCGACCTTCCCGTCCCGGTCGAAGTCGAGCAGCACCGGCGTCTGCGGCTGCGAGGTCACCTCGACCTCACCCCGTTTGGCCAGGGTGCCATCACCGTTCCCGGCGAAGAGCACCATGCGCGAATTCAGCACCGCCGACATCGCCGCGTCCAGCTTGCCGTCGCGGTCGAAATCCGCCACCGCGATACTCGTCGGCCCCAGACCGGACAGCCCGACCCGATTCGTCTTCTTGAATCCGCCGTTCCCGTCGGAGACGAGCAGCGTGGTGCTGAAGGAGAAGGAATCCGCGGTCACCACATCGTCGATGCCGTCGCCGGTGAAATCCCCCGCCCGCACATCCTCGGTAATGAGTCCGCTGGTGCTCGAACCCTTCCTGTCGAATGTGCCGTCGCCCTTTCCGAGAAACACTTCCACCCGCTGCAGCACGGTGTTGTTGACCGCGATATCGGGTTTGTTGTCCGCGTTGAACTTTCCGACCGTGAAGGCCGTCGGCGCGCCGGGGATGAGCGCCGAGCCGCCCTGGTTGAACGTCCCGTCCCCCTTACCCAGCCACACCTGCACACCGGCGGGCACCAGGCTCAGCATGTCCGGCTTGTTGTCGGCGTTGACATCGGCCACGATGACCTGCTGCTGCGCGCCCTCGACGGTCAGGTAGGTCTTACCCGCCTTGAACGTGCCGTCACCGTTGTTCAGGAACACCGCGAGATTCACCCAGCTCTGCGCGACGACGTCGATCTTGCCGTCGCCGTTGACATCGCCCGCGCCGATGGCCCCGTAGCCGATTCCGGGCTTGCCGACGCGGGTTCCCTTGGCGAAAGTGCCGTCCCCCTTGCCCGCCATGAGGATCGGGCCCTCACCCTGGAAGTCGGCGGCAACCACATCGGGAATTCCGTCGCCATTGAAATCACCGCCCATCATGCCGATGGCGGACGGGCCCGGACCCCAGGAGGGAAATGATCCGCCGGACGGCGAATCCACCTTGGGCGCGAAAGTGATCGTGCCGGCCGCCACCGCCGTACTCGGCACGGCGAGGACGGCGGCGGCAGCGGCGGCGGCGAGGAAAGCGAGACGGGTACCGAGAATTCGATTCTGCATACGTGTTCCTGAATCTGAGTGGCACCCACCGAATGGTGGTGACGACAAACTGTAGGAGGGGCCCGATGAGAAATACCGAATTCCAAATCAATTCAGCCGATTGTCCGGTACGGCCGGACTTCGTTGGTGCACAGTGCACGAGCGCGTCACCGACCCGCCCCGGTCGCACGAATCGACGGCGATATTGTCATCCGCGACAATGGATTACGCCCGCCACCACCACGGCCATCGGCTCGGGACTGTGAGACGTCACAAGGCCGCACGACGCCCTGTCGACAACAATTCCGATTCGCAGTATTGCCAACGCCATGCGGCAATTCACTCATCGCACGGCATAGCGATCCCACCGCGCGACCGCACCCGCCCGCGTCCGGTGACCGGCCTCGGTGACCGCCGCACCGTGCCCGGTATGCGAATATTTCGCGATGGCTGGTGGAACTGATTCATGGCCGGTCGTCGACCTGCCCGACCTGCTCGACGTCCTGGACCTCACCGAGGCGGGCCCCGGGCGCTTCCACGCCCGCAATGTCGTCTCGACGCTGCCGACCACCCTCGGCAGTCAGACCCTGGCCCAGGCGGTGGTGGCCGCCGAGCGCACGGTGCCGCACATGGCGGTCCAGTCCCTGCACGGGGTGTTCCCGCGGGGCGGCTACGCCGACCGCGACGTCGAGGTGCACACCGAGATCGTGCAGTCGGGCCGGGCGCTGGCCACCGTCCAGGTGTCGTTCAGCCAGCAGGGCCGCGAACACGCGCGGGTGCTGACCATGCTCAGCACCGGCGAACCCGACTTTCTCGAGCACGGTGCGCGACTGCCCGGCGATGTCCCCGGCCCCGACGAGTGCGCGGAATTCCCCTGCGCGCTGCTGCCCTGGGAGGTCCGAACCCTCGGCGGCGCGGACGCTTTCGCACCCGAACTCGCCGCACCGCCCGTCCTGAACGTCTGGATGCGCGCCACCAAGGCCCCCGAACTGCCGACGATCGGCCGCGCCCTGCTGGCCCACGGCACCGAAGGCTTCCTGGGCCCGACCGCGATGCGCCCCTACCCGCGATCGGAGATCGCCCGCCGGGGCGAGCGCGGCACCTCAGCGATGCTCACCCAGACCGTCACCTACCACCGCCCCTTCGACATCCAGGACTGGCTGCTGCTGCGGTGCGAGAGCACGTTCGCGGGCGCCGGCCGCATGTACGGCCAGATCCAGGTCTTCGCCCACACCGGCGAACTGGTCGCCTCGGTCACCGCGCAGGGACTGATGCGCGGCGCGAGCTGATCGCCGCGCCGGGCGCGGCCGCCGCTCACCGGGCGTGACCGGGTACGGCAGCGAGATAGTCGGTCAACGCGCCGACCGCGCGCACCGCGCTCTCGGCCGCGGACTCCATGGTCGAGGGCAGTTCGGTGCGGGTCCAGTCGCCCGCGAGGAACAGCCCCGGAATGGGCGTGACGTGCGGCAGCCGTAGCGATTCGAAGCCCGGCTGGGCGGAGAACGTGGCGGCGGGCTGGTGAATCACCTTCGTGCGCACCACCCGCGCCGTCCTGGACTCGGGATAGTGCCTGTGCAGCGATTCGATCGCCGCGTCGATGAATTCGGCGTTGCGCAGGTGAACGGTGTCCCAGGACGCGCTGACCGCCAGGGAGTAGCAGTGCTCAGCGGCGTCGGGGGAACCGTGCATGCCGGAGGTGTCGAAGACCCACTCGATCGTCGTGTCGCGCAGGTTCTCCGCGAGCCGCCGCATCCGCAGCGGGCGATCGAGCCAGAGGTACACGCTGGAGATGGGCGCCGCCTCGATCTTGCGGACCGGCGTGAAGAAATCATGTCCGCCCAGCGCCCCGCGATCGAGAACGGTGGTCAGCGCCCACGGCGGGAGCGCCAGGACCGCGGCGTCGCAATCGATCACGCGGCCGTCCGCCAACTCGACGCCCCGCACGCGCCCGTCCCGCAGCACCGCGTCGACGAGCTTCGCGCCGGTATGGATCTCACCGCCGCGGGCGCGCAGGTACCGCTCGGCCGGCGCCACGAACAACTCGTGCAGGCTGACGCGGGGCCAGACCGCGTCTCCCGCACGGGGATTGCCCGCGAGCGCGCGCCCCGCGATGAATCGCAGCGCCTGGACGAAGGTGAACGCCGAGACGCGGTCGGGTCGTTCGTTGAGCAGGCCGATCACGAACTGATCGAGGGTCAGCGCGCGCAGCGAGTTCGGCACCCCGATCGTGCGGAACCAGCGGTCCACGGTCAGCTCGTCGAGCCGGGCGTCCTCGCGGGCGACCGCGGCGGCCAGCCGCACCCAGGTGCGCAGCGCGGCGGGCCTGTCGCGCAGGGGAATCGGCGGCCACACCAGCCACGCGGGCCCCACGACCCGGCGAGCCCACCCGGGCAGCCAGGACGGGCCCGCTCCGGTGAGCAGCTCGCCCGGTCCCCTCCGGATCGCCAACGGTGGTGCGTCCCAGCGCAATCCCCCGGCGCTGCCGACGGTCTCGACGTACTTCAGCAGGGCGTCGTAGCACCCGGCGAACAGGTGCTGACCGTTGTCCACCAGCCCGTCCACCCCGGGCACCTCGAACGAGAACGTGCGCCCGCCCAGGCGACCGGACTTCTCGACCAGGGTGACCCGGTGCCCGCGCTCGGCCAGCCACACCGCCGACGCCAGCCCGGCCAGACCACCGCCCGCCACCACCACGTGCGCGCCCGCGCCCTCGGAAGAGTGAGAAACAAAACTACTCATCATCTCATCGTAGGGACGAGACCGGGCCCCCGAGCGGAAACCGAAGCATTTCAGCGCGATTCGGCGGCGCCGAACGCGCCCGCCTATCCCGCCTCGGCGACCCGCGCGATGTCGGCGAGATCCGCGGCGATCATCTTCTTCGTCATGGACGCGGCCAGCGGCATGGTGAGACGTTCGAGCAGGGCCCGCAGCCTGCTCGGACTCTGAGTCTCCCCGGAGAACACGAAGGTGAGTTCGGACCCGGCGCCGCGCGGCTCGACGGTGATCTCGGTGCGGTAGTCGACCCCGCGCGAATTGGCAACGACCACCGTGCGATTCGGCGCGGACAGCTCGGCCACCTCCATGTCCTCGGTGGCCTCCTTACCGAACATGGCCCGGGTCTCGCGCCAGCGCGTGCCGACCTGATACCCCTCGCCCGCGAGCCGCTCGACCTTGCGCACGCCGGTCAGGGTGTCGGCTGCGCTGTCGAGGTCGGTCAGCACCGCCCAAACCCGCTCGACGGGTGCGTTGATGGTGCGGGCGACACTGATGACGGCCATGCGAATCCTCCTCGAGTCGGTGGCCCGGAGTGTAATGACCTGCACCGACAATGCGCCGCAGCCCGAACGGCGTGCCCCGGCGCGGCGGTCCGCGACCCCGGGACACAGGCCGGCGCACGTGGCGCGGGCCGAGTTTCGCGGGGAGACTGGGTCCGTAGCGCACCTTTCTCCCCAGGAGCAGCAATGGCAACCAACGGGCCTTTCGGGATCGATCCCGAGGAATTCGAACGCGCACTGCGTGAAGCCGGTATCAACCTGCAGGATCTGCTCGGCAAAGCCGGCCAGTACATCGACCGCACCGGCGCCGGCACCCTCGGCTCGCTGTTCGCGCAATTCGTTCAGCCCGAACGCCCCCGGACCGCGACGCCGCGGGAGGAGACCACCGGGGAAACCGGCAGCGGCGTGTGGACCATCTACACCGTCGAGGACGGCGCGGCCCGAATCGATCAGGTATTCCCCAGTGAGCTCGAAGCCCTGCGCGCCCATCGCGACAACACCGACGAACGCCGCCGGGTCCGCTTCCTGCCCTACGGGGTACCGGTGAGCGCGCTCGATACGCCCTGACCGCGACACGCGACACGACGCCCCGATCGCGCCCCGCGGCCGCAATTCGCGACCCGAGCCGAGTTCGCGCCGCCTTGTTCTTGCATCTGCAATTCCGCTCGAATGCCCGGACGAATTCGAATTGCCGAACGCCTTGGCCGAGTTAGCTTTCCCGAGTTAATTATCAATCCGGGATAGATACATACCGAACACGTGATGTCGTCACCTGTTTCCGACCTGGGGAATTTATTTCCGAATTCACCCACGGCAAGATGAGAACAGGTTATATTTCAGATCTCTTACGGTTACGGCTCGCAACCCGGGTCGTGCCATTGCTTCACATTATTGGAGATTGTCATGAGAACGACCGCATCCGTGTTGCTTCGTGCCGGCATCGTTACTCCGGTGGCGCTTGCCACTTTCTTCAGTTTCGCCGCTCCCGCCAATGCCACCCCGATCAGCGTGAACTGGAGCTGCCAGGGCACGATCTTCGGCATCGGGCAGACCTCGAGCATGGGCACCACCGTCACCGGCACCGCGCCGAGTTCGGCGACGTCCGGTTCGGCGGTGGCCATCACCCTCACGCCGGGCGCGTCCTCGGTGCCCAGTTCGGCGTCCGGGTTCACGGTCACGAACATCAGCAACCTGAAGATGACCTTCCCCGTGCCGGCGAACTCGACCCTGGTCTCGGCGACGGCGTCCGGTGGCACCGTGGCGGGTTCGGTGTCGACCTCGGGCGGCAACGTCGTGCTCACCGTGCCGGGCCCGATCGCGGGCGGGTCGAGCTTCACCCCGCCGGCGGTGACCATCAACGTCACCGCGGGTTCGCCCGGCACGCCGATCACCAGCAAGTACGCCGGAACCAGCTACGGCAACCCCGGCATGACCATGACGACCAAGGTGGCGTTCGTCGGCAACGTCGCGACCGCGTGCTACCCGAACCCGTCCCCGACCCTCACCACCACGACCGTCAGCTGAGCCCAACGGCCGGCGGTACAGCGTGACGGCCCGCATGCACGCTGGTGACATGTGGTGAGTGCCCGGGCTGGGCTGCGATCAGCGGCCCAGCCCGGGCTTGCGGATGACTCCTGTTGAGAGGTTTCATGTTTCGAGTGTTCGAGGATGGGAGCCCGTGCGTCCGATGTCCATTGATCCGGCGCCGGTCGCGGTCGAGCTGCGCAAGGCGCTGGAGTTCTATCACGGCACCCTCGAGGATCTGGCCCGCGAATTGATCCGCCTGCTCGGTGTGAACGAAACCGACAGGCGGGCATTGGAAATCGTGCTGCTCGGCGACGTGAAGGCCACCACGCCCGGAATGCTGGCCGAGCGATTGGATCTCACCGCCGCCGGTGTGACGATCATGCTCAATCGGCTGGAGAAGCAGGGCTACATCGCCCGCTCCCTGCATCCCACCGATCGGCGCCGGGTGGTCGTGGTGGCCACCGAGCTGGCCACCGCCCGACTGCGCGACCTGCTCTCGAGCCTGGTCGACGACGGCTACCGGATGATGCTCGCCCGGTACGATCCGGCCGAGCTCGAACTGATAGCCGGTTTCCTCACCCGGGTGAGCGAACTACAGCGCAGTCACCGCCAGCGCCTACGCGATATGGAACCGTATCCACGGCCCTGACGAACGCGGCGCCGTCGGGCACGGGCGTCACCTCCATGACGGCCTCGGTGACGGCCAGGCGGATGCCGAGGCGCGGGGTGCGGGGTTGGGACGGGTCGTCGTGCAGGAGCAGGCGGATCGCCGACCACGGGAGGTTGACCTCGGCGTACGCCGTCTGGAACAGGCCCGCCGAGGCGCGCGGATTGACCTCGAGCAGAACGGGATCCCCGTGCAGGTAGCGGAGCTGGACGTTGGACAGGTACGGCAGGTCGAAGCCGGCGACCAGGCGGCGGGCCACCTCCACCAGGGCGGGATCGTCGAGCAGGGTACGGAAGCGGCCGTGCTTGGCGCGCGGAATCGCCACCAGCAGCTCGCCTCCCGGACCGGACAGGCAGTCGATGCTGACCTCGGGATTGTCGAGGTAGGGCATGACCATCAGCTCCGGCACCCGCTCACCCTGCGCCGCCGCCAGCCGCAGCGCGGCCGCCACCTGATCGACCGAGGCCACCGGCTGCGGTGGAGCGAGCAACCCGGCGATGCTCAGCGGGCGGTCGTCGAGGATGCGGAAGCCGAACGCGGAGTACTCGCCGCTGGGCTTGATGCACAGCTTCTCCGCGGTGTGTGACAGCTCCGCCACCGCCCGGACCAATCCGTCCGCGTCCGAGATCACGCGCCACGGCGGTACCGGAACCCCTGCGGCCCCGGCGATTTCGTACGTGCGCGCCTTGTCCACCAGCGCCCGCACCGCCGCGGGCGGCGCGCACATCAGGCTGGTGCCCACCGCGGCGAACTCGGCCGCGCGATGCGCCAGCGCCTCCAGCCGCCGGGCCGGTATGAGGACGTCGATCCCGTTCCTGAGACAGAATTCGAGTGCGAACCGCGCGTACTCGTCGTTGTCGACCCAGCGCGGCTCGACCACCGGCACATCGCACGCCAGCAACGCGACCGCCGCCGGGTCGACATTGCCCGCGTAGATCGTGACGTCGACCCCGTCCGGGTTCTCCCGCAACAGCCGCATGATCTGTGCACTCACCGCGCCGGCACTGCTCAGCCAAATCCGAAGTGTTATGACGACGCTCCCGTCCCTGATTCCACACAACCAAGCGGTCAGAACCATCGCACCGAACCGGCGTCCGCGCATCTCGAGCGGCGCGGCCGCTCCCGCTGCCCCTGCGCCGAGTGCGATCCGCACCGACGCCGGGCCGCCCGGGCACCGACCGCAAGTTCGTGAATTGGACATCGATCCCGACCCATCCGCCGCACCCCCGGCGTCGAACCAACTCGCGGCGACGAACCGGGAGGACACCTCGACCACCGCCGTTGCGCCCCACCAGGAAAGGAGCACAGTGCCACGGCTCGACATGTCCTTGCGTTCCTTCGTACCGCCTCCTACCAGCTCGAACGATGCGGTCCGAGCATGCGCGGCGCGTGTGATCCGCAGTGGTGTGCGCTCGTGCGCCGTGCCCGGGAGACCGGCCCGCTGACCGTCGATCGACCGGGAATCGCGATCGCGACCCGGGCGCCGAAGTCCCCCTCCCCGCAGTCTCCTTCGCGACGGGCCCCGAGCGCCTCCCGGTGATCGACGCAATACCTGCGAGGATGTCCTGCGCGCAGCGCATCCATCGCGCTGCCGAACGTCTTTTCGCAGGCCTGAATACCGTTCGTCCACTGTGGCTGAAGCTGATTCGAGAGGTCGAGGTCGATGAGTTACGAACAACTACCGGGGCGCCCGTCGACCCTGGCGGACATTCTCATGCGTCGCGCGGTCGAACAACCCGGCCGGATCGGTTACATGTTCCTCGACGATCGCGGCAACCGCGAGGTCGAGGACTACGCGCTGCTGCTGAACCGGGTCGCCACCCTGGCCGCCCGGCTACAGGCCGTCAGCGCGCCCGGCGACCGCGTCCTGCTGCTGTGCCCGCCGAGTCTGGACATGGTGCACGCGTACCTCGCGTGCCTGCTCACCCGGCGTGTCGCTGTCCCGCTGTATGTGCCTACCTCGCAACGGCATTCCGACACCGTCGCCGCGATCACCCGCGACAGCGGCGCGATCGCGATCATCGCGCCGCGCTCGGTCGGCGCGGTCGCCCGCGAGCTGCTGAGCTGGCCCGACGAGCGGATCATCGACAGCGCGACGACCGGCGAGGGCGGCCTCGGCCTGCTCGACATGGCACTGCCCTGCGCGGACGACGTGGCCCACCTGCAGTACACCTCGGGCTCCACCGGCAGCCCGAAGGGCGTTGTGGTGCTGCACCGCAACATGATGCACAACCTCGACGTGCTGCGACGCGTACTCGAACACGACGAGAGCAGTTCGGCCGTCCAATGGCTGCCGCCGTCGCACGACATGGGCCTGATACTCGGAATCCTCGAACCATTGTTCACCGGATATCCCGTCACGCTCATGTCACCGCTGACATTCTTGCGCCATCCTCTCATCTGGCTGCGCGAGATATCGCAGAACGCGAATACCACCGCGGGCGGCCCGAATCTGGCCTACGGAATTTGCGCGGAACGGGTTTCGCGCGAGGACGTCGAACAACTCGATCTGTCGCGCTGGGATATCGCGTTCATCGGCGCCGAACCGGTGAATCCGACCATTCTCGCCACGTTCGCGGACAAATTCGCCGCCAGCGGATTCCGCCGCGAGGCGTTCTTCCCCGGATACGGTCTCGCCGAGGCGACCCTGTACGTGGCGGGCGGGCCCGCCGGCGCGGGTGTGCGCGCGACGTCCTTCGCGAGCCAGGAGCTCGAACAGGGCCGTGCGGTACCGGAATCGGACGGGCGCGAACTCGTCGGCTACGGACCGGTCCGAGCCGGCACAGCGGCGATCGTCGACCCCGATACGCTGCGCCGATCCGAGCCCGGCGGGGTCGGTGAGATCTGGCTGCACGGCGAGAGCGTCACCGGGGGCTACTGGAACAAGCCCGAGGAGACCGCGACCATCTTCGAGGCGGAGATCGCCGGCGAGCCGGGCACCCGGTACCTGCGCACCGGAGATCTCGGCTTCACCGTGGACGACGATCTGTTCATCTGCGGGCGCCGCAAAGAAGTGATGATCATCAACGGGCGCAATCTTTTTCCGCAGGATATCGAATGGAGTATCGAGTCCACGCATCCGGAATTGCGCCGCGGCGGCTGCGCCGCGCTCTCGATAGAGGTGGACGGCGAGGAAAGGCTGGTCATCGTCCAGGAAGTCGACGCACCGGCTTCCCCCGAGAACTCCGTTCTGGCCGAGTCCATGAAATCGACGATCAGCCGCGAGCACGCCGTCGCGCTGTACCGGGTGATCTTCGTCGACAAGGGCAAAGTCCTGAAAACGACCAGCGGCAAGATTCGCCGATCGCACCTACGTCATGTGTACGCCAACGAATTCGAATCGAGGGCCAATTGAGCGAGCCACGGGACGACGCGAACACCACGGAGTTCTTCCTGGACTGGGCCAGACAACGTCTGGGACTCGACACCGTCGACCCTCGAACGCCGCTCACCGCCCTCGGGCTCGACTCGGTCAAGGCCGCCGAACTCCTGACGATCCTCGAGGACCGCTTCGGCATCGAGGTGTCGGCCGAGGACATCTACGGCGGCATGTGCGTCGCGGACCTGGCCGCCGCGATCACCGAGCACCGGTCCCCCGGCACCGAGCCGGCCGGCGCTACCGGCGGCACCGCGAAACGACCCGGCGCCGGCGTCGATTTCAGCCTGTTCTTCTTCGCCAGCGATGCGCAACACCATGATTCGCGGCGCTACCGGCTGCTGCTGGACAGTGCGCGATTCGCCGACGAGCACGACTTCGCCGCGATCTGGTTGCCCGAACGCCACTTCCACACCTTCGGCGGCCTGTACCCGAATCCCGCGGTCCTGGCGGCCGCGCTGGCGGCGAGCACCCGGCAGGTGCGGATCCGGGCGGGCAGCGTGGTCCTGCCGCTGCACCATCCGGTCCGGGTCGCCGAGGACTGGTCGGTGGTCGACAACCTCTCGGACGGCCGGGTGGACCTCGCGTTCGCCACGGGCTGGAATCCCGACGATTTCGTGCTCGCGCCGGACAACTACGCCGAACGCGTCGCGGTCACGCGCGCGGGCATCGACACCGTCCGGCAGCTGTGGCGCGGGGAGGCCGTCGAGTTGCCCAACGGCGCGGGCGAACCCCGATCGGTGCGCGTCTTCCCCGCCCCGATCCAGCCCGAGCTCACCACCTGGCTCACCTGCAGCGGCGGTATCGAGCGCTTCGAGATGGCGGGCGAGTCCGGTTCGAACGTACTGACCGCCCTGCTCTTCCAGAGCGTGGACGAACTGGCGGACAAGATCACCGCCTACCGCAAGGCCCGGGCGAGCCACGGCCACGGCGCGGGCAAGGTCACCGTCATGCTGCACACCTTCGTCGGCCCCGACGAGGCCGAGGTGCGAAACACGGTCCGCGACCCGTTCAAGACCTACCTCGCCGACTCGGTCGACCTGTGGCGGCGGGGCGCGGAGGCCCTGGACCAGCTGGACGACCGGTCACGAGACAAGGTGCTGGACTTCGCCTTCGAGCGCTACTACCGCGCCAGCGGACTGTTCGGCACCCCGGAATCGGCGCTGCCGATGGTCGAGAGCCTGCACCGGGCGGGGGCGGACGAGATCGCCTGCCTCATCGACTTCGGGGTGCCGGTGCCGGCCGTGCTCGACGGCCTGCACTCGCTGGCCACCCTTGCGAACAAGGCACGTTCTCTTTGAGTTTCGGATCTTCAGGAGGCGGGATGCGCGACCATCGATCACCCCTGCAAGCCCTCGAGGGCCACGCATCGACCTACCCGCTCACCGCGGCGCAGCGTGCGATTCGGTTACTGCAGCAGCTGGCCGGCGAGACACCGGTTTCGAACGCGCTGTACCTCGAACTCGACGGTGACCTGGACACGGCGCTGCTGATCGCGTCGTTCGGGCGGTCCCTGGACGAGTTCGAGGTCAGCCGCGTACGCGTCATCGAGGTGGACGGCGTGCCGTGCCAGGTGGTGGACGACACCGCCAACGGCGCGGTTCTGCGGCTGGACTTCACCTCGGCGGCCGATCCCGTTGCGGCCGCCCAGGATTGGATGAACGCGGACTTCCGCGCGCCCATCGACCTGCCGCACGGCCCGGTGGTGCGCGGGGCGGTGCTGCGCGTCGGTGAACACCGCTGGTACTGGTACCTGCGCGCCCACCACATCGTCATGGACGGCGTCGCCGCGCTGAACATCCTCACCCGCAGCGCCCAGCTCTACACCACCGCGCCGGCGGGCGACGAGCCCGCCCGCCCGGCGATCCGGTCACTGGCCGAGATCGTCGCCGCGGACGAGCAGTACCGGTCCTCGCAGCGCTTCGACGACGATCGGCTGTTCTGGTCGAAGTACGTGGCGGACCTGCCCGAACCGGTCACCCTGACCGATCGGGTCGCGCTCGCCGAAGCGCATCCCCTCACCGTCAGCGCCGTACTGTCCGACAGCACCGACACCGCGCTGCGCACCGCCGTCGCGGACCGCTCGACCGGACCCGCGGTCTTCCTGCTCGCCGCCTTCGGGGTGTACCTGGCGCGTATGACGGGCACCGACGACGTGGTGCTGAGCCTGCCGGTGTCCGCGCGCGTCACCGCCGCGATGAGCCGCTCGGGCGGTATGACCGCCAACATCGTCCCGTTCCGCATCCGGCTCACCCCGGACCTGTCGGTGGGCGAACTGCTCGACCGGACCCAGGCCACCCTGATGGAAGTCCTGCGCGGGCAGCGATACCGGCACGAGGACATGCTCGCGGACTCGGGATCGGTTGCCGCGCGCCATCTTCCACAGGCCGCGGGACCCATGGTCGACCTGATGATCCTGGACACCAGGATCACGCTCGCCGACATCGTCGGCCGGTTGCGCGTTCTCACACCGGGCTTGGTGCCCGACCTGTCGGTGAACGTCTACCCCGCGGTCGGCGGGGAGAGCACCCGCGTCGACTTCTTCGCCAATCCCAGCGCGTACACCCCCGAGCAGCTCGCGGCCCATCACGAGCGGTTCACGCACTTCTTCGACAGCTTCCTGAACTGCGTCCGCGCCGACCCCGGCACCCGGGTGCGCTCGGTGGAACTGCTCGAACCCGAGGAGCGCCGCGCGCTGCGCGCCGCGGGCACCGGGGAGGCCGGTCCGGAGCGAATCACGTTGCCCGAGCTGCTGTCCCGGACCGCCACGACCCACGCCGACCGGATCGCGGTCCGCGACGGCGGACACACCTGGACCTACGGCGAACTCGACGAGTGGTCGAACCGGTGCGCCCGGGCCCTGATCGAGTGCGGCGCCGGTCCGGAAACCACGGTGGCCGTGGCGATCCCCCGCTCGGCCGCCTGGGTGCGCGCGGTGTGGGCGGTCGCCAAGACGGGCGCGGCGTTCGTGAGCGTGGACCCCGCCCAGCCCGCGGAGCGGAATCGGTTCGTGATCGACGATTGCGGGGCCGGCATCGTGCTGTTCGACGGCATGGTCGCCGCCGCCCCGGACGGGCACGGGGTGCGCGCGCTCGACCTCGACGACCTCCCCGGCGACCACCACCGGGACGCCGTCACCGACACGGATCGGGCCGGTGTCGTCCGGCTCGACTCCACCGCGTACCTGGTGTACACCTCCGGCTCGACGGGCACCCCGAAGGGGGTCGCGGTCACCCACGCCGGCCTGTCGGGAGTCTCGGACACCCTGGCCCGGCACTACGGGGTCGACGCCGATGCCCGGATGCTGGCCGTCGCGGCCCGCACCTTCGACGCGGCGGTCTTCGAACTGCTGGCGGCCGTGTCGGCGGGCGCGGCCCTGATCGTCGCTCCCACCGGCGTTTTCGCCGGTCCGCCCCTGACCGAGCTGATGCATGCCCACGGTGTGACGCATGCGTGTTTGACTCCGGCGGTCGCCGCCACCCTCGACGCGCCGCGCCTGGACGAGCTGCGCGTGCTCATGGTCGCGGGCGAGGCGTGCCCGCCCGCGCTGGTGCGGCAGTGGTCCGGCACCGACACCGCCGGTGTCCGCGAGCTGTACAACCTGTACGGGCCCAGCGAGGCGACGATCTGGGTCACCGGCGCCGCGCTGCGCCCGGACGACGCCGTCGCACTGGGCGCCCCGATTCCCGGTGTGCGGCTCACGGTCCTGGACGCGTGGCTGCGGCCCGTACCCGCGGGCGTGGCGGGCGAACTGTATGTCTCCGGGCCCGGGGTGGCGCGCGGCTACCCCGGCCGGCCCGCGCTGACGGCCACCGCGTTCGTGGCCGATCCCGACGGTCCCCCCGGCGCGCGGATGTACCGCACCGGGGACATCGTGCGCTGGGAATCGCGCGCGGACGGCACCCCGACGCTGATCTTCATCGGCCGCACCGACTCCCAGATCAAGATCCGCGGCCAGCGCCTCGAACTCGGTGAGATCGAAGCGGCGCTGAACGCTCTCGACGAGATCCGCCAGGCCGTCGTCGGCACCGCCGGCGCGGACGCGGGCATCTGGATCGCGGCCCACATCACCGCGACACCCGGCCACACCGTCGACACCGCCGCCGTCCGGCAGGCTTTGGCGCGGCGGCTGCCCTCGTACATGGTTCCCGAGACCATCACCGTCCTCGACGAGATGCCGATGACCCCGACCGGCAAGGTGGACCGCCGCGCCCTGCCCGCGCCGCTGCGCCCGGTCGCCGCCTACCGCGCGGCGGCCTCGCCCTTCGAGGAGATCATCGCCGCCGCGTTCGCCGAGGCCCTCGGGGTGGACCGCGTCGGCGCCGACGACGACTTCTTCGCCCTCGGCGGACATTCGATCTCCGCGACCCGGGTCGCGGGACGCCTGGCCGAGGTGACCGGGCGCACGGTCGGCGTCCGGGACATCTTCGACGCCCCCACCGTCGCCGGGGTGGCCCGGGTCCTGGCCGCCCGCGAGATCGGCCGGAACCGCCGGCGCCCGGCGCTGGTCGCCGGACCGCGACCCACGCGAATCCCGTTGTCGTTCGCGCAACTTCGCATGTGGTTCGGTAACCGCTTCGAGCCCAAAGCGCCGACCTACAACATTCCGCTGGTCTTCCGGATGGCCGGGGCGCTGAACACCGAGACCTTGCGCGCGGCGCTGGACGCGGTGATCGCGCGGCACGAGGCGCTGCGGACCCGGTACCCCGAAGCGGACGGGGTGCCCTACCAGGAGGTGGTCTCCGGCACGAACGCCGCGGTGATCGTGGACGTGGCCGATGTCGACCCCGCGGGGCTCGACGAGGCGGTGGCCCAGCGGGTCCGGCGTGGCTTCGACCTGCGGACCGAACTGCCCGTACGCGCCACGATCCTGCGCTGCGGGCGACTCGATCACGTCCTGGTGCTGGTGGTGCATCACATCGCCGCGGACGGGTTGTCGATGGCCCCGCTGCTGCGCGACCTGTCCACCGCGTACGCGGCGCGGTCCGCGGGCCGGGATCCGGGCTGGAGCCCGCTGCCGGTGCAGTACCCGGACTACGCGCTCTGGCAGCGCGACCTGCTGGGCACCGAGTCCGACGCCGACAGCGCCCTGGTGGCGCAATGCCGGTACTGGGAAACCGAATTGGCCGACGCGCCGCAGCCGATCGCGCTGCCCGCCGACCGCCCGCGCCCGCCGGTGCTGAGCAATCGGGGCGACGTCGTGGAGTTCACCGTCGACGCGCCGCTGCGCGAGGCGCTGTACCGGCTCGCCCGCGAACACCGGGTCAGCGCGTCCATGGTGCTGCAGGCCGCGCTGGTGGTGCTGCTGTCGCGGCTGGGCGCCGGGCCCGACGTGTCGATCGGCGGACCGGTGGCCGGGCGCACCGACGATGCCCTGCGGGACGTGGTCGGCTTCTTCGTCAACACGTGGGTCCTGCGCGTGGATCTGTCCGGCGAGCCGCGTTTCGATCAGGTACTCGACCAGGTGCGCGGTAAGGCGCTGAGCGCGTACGAGAATCAGGACGCCCCCTTCGAGCGCCTGGTGGAACGCCTCAACCCGATCCGATCCACCGCGCACGCCCCGCTGTTCCAGGTCTCGCTGGAACTGCAGAGCGGCGGCCTGCCCGCGCTCGAATTGCCCGATCTGGTGGCGGAATTCGTGCCGGTGTCCACCGCGAGCGCCAAACACGACCTGCACCTGGATCTGATCGAGACCCTCGGCACCGCGGAGTCGCCCGCGACGCTGGCCGGTCGCATCGAATACGCCACCGACCTGTTCGACCGTGACACGGTGGCCGGCATCGCCGACCGATTCCTGCGGGTGCTCGGGGCCGTGAGCGCCGAACCGGCCGTGCGGATCACCGATATCGGCCTGCTGGGCGACGCCGAACGCGAACGGCTGCTGCTGGAGTGGAACGCGCACGCGCCACACGAGGGACCGCAGCTCACGATCGCCGAGGTGTTCGGTGACCGGGTGGCCGCTCGCCCGGACGCCATCGCGCTGCGCGACGGCGACCGGGAACTGACCTACGCCGAACTCGCCGGGCACGCCGAGGCGCTGGCCCGCGCGCTGTGCGAGCGGGGCGTGGGCCGGGACGCGGTGGTCGCGGTCGCACTGCCGCGCTCGGCCGAGCTCGTGACCGCCCTGCTGGCTGTCGTGCTCGCCGGCGGCGCGTACCTGCCGATCGACCCCGAATACCCGAGCAGCCGTATCGAATTCATTCTCGACGACGCCGATCCGTCGCTCGTGCTCACCACGGCGCAGACCGCCGCGGGGCTGCCGATGGACGGACGGGCCGTGCTGTGCCTGGACACGGCGGATCTCGGCGACACCGCCCCCGGCACCGCACTCCCCGCGCCCGCCCCCGCCGACGCGGCGTACGTCATCTACACCTCGGGCTCGACCGGACGCCCGAAAGGCGTTGTGGTGGAACACCGCGGCGTGGTCAACATGGCCGCTCACGGCTGGCCGGGCGGACCGGGCGAGCGCGGTCTGCTGCACTCCTCGATGGCCTTCGACGCCTCCGCGTACGAGCTCTGGCCCGCCCTGCTGGCGGGTTCGACCCTCGCCGTCGCGCCGCCCGGGCGCGCCGATCTCGCGGAACTGGGCCGGACCGTGGCCCGGCACGGGGTGACGGCGCTGTACGTCACGACCCCGCTGTTCGAGGTGGTGGCCAGCGCCGGTCCGGAACTGGCGCTGGACTCGGTGCGGCGGGTGGTCACCGCCGGTGACGCGCTGCGGCCCGCGGCGGTCACCCGCTTCCGGGACCGGTGGCCGGGTATCGCCGTGATCAACGCCTACGGTCCCACCGAGAACACGGTGTGCGTGACCGCCTACGAGATCCCCGGCGCACCGCGCGCGCTGCAGCACGGCAGCGTGCCGATCGGCGCCGCCATCGGCAATATGCGTGTGTACGTACTGGATTCGCGGTTGCGCCCGGTACCCGCGGGCGTCGCGGGCGAGTTGTACGTGGCCGGTGTCCAGCTGGCGCGCGGCTACCGGAACCGGCCGGGCCTGACCGCGGAACGGTTCCCGGCCTGCCCGTTCGGCGCCGGCGAGCGCATGTACCGCACGGGTGACGTGGTGCGCTGGACCCGCACCGGGATACTGGAATTCGTCACGCGCGCCGACGAACAGGTCAAGGTGCGCGGCTACCGGATCGAACCGGGCGAGGTCGAAACCGTGCTCGCCGCGCACCCGCTGGTCGCGCAGGCGGTGGTCATCGCCCGCGAACTCGGTTCCGCGAGTTCGGATTCGGGTATCGCGACCGACAAGCGGCTGGTCGGATACCTCGTGCTCGATACCAACGGATCCGAACCGGACGACGCCGCGCACGCCGCCGGGATCCGGCGCTTCGCCGCGGAGCGGCTGCCCGAGTACATGGTGCCCTCCGCCCTGGTCGTGCTCCCCGCGCTGCCGCTGACCCCCAACGGCAAGGTGGACCGGCGCGCGCTGCCCGCGCCCAGCGCCGCGGTCACCGAATCCCGCGCGGACCTCACCCCGGCCGAGACGACCGTGGTCACCGTCTTCGCCGAGGTGCTCGGCCTGGACCGGGTCGGGGTCGACGACGACTTCTTCGCCCTCGGCGGGCACTCGCTCTCGGCGATGCGGGTGGCGTCCCGGCTGACCGCGGTGCTGGGCGTCGAGGTGGGCGTGCGCGAGGTCTTCGAGGCGCCCACGTCCGCGCGACTCGCGCAGGCGCTCACCGACCGCACGGCCACCGCGCAGCCGGCCCGGCCGGGCCTGACGGTCCGCGAGCGGCCCGAGCGCACGCCGCTGTCGTTCGCCCAGTCCCGGCTGTGGTTCATCAACCGATTCGAGCCGGACTCACCGGCCTACAACATTCCGATGGTGCTGCGCCTGCGCGGTCCGCTGGATCAGGACGCGCTGGCCGCCGCGCTGACCGACGTGGTCGCCCGGCACGAGAGCCTGCGCACGGTGTTCCCGCACGAGGACGGGGTGCCGTACCAGCGAATCCTGCCGGTCGAGGAGGCCGTGCCCGCGATCGAGACCGCCGCGGTCGATCCCGGCGACCGCGAGCGGACCATTCTTGACCTCGTGCGCCGGGGCTTCGACGTCTCGACGGCGACGCCGCTGCGAGTGACCCTGCTGCGCAACGGCGCCGACGATCACACCCTGGTCCTGGTGCTGCACCATATCGCCGCGGACGGCTGGTCGATCGCGCCGTTCGTGCGCGATCTCACCGCCGCCTACACCGCGCGCCGCCAGGATCGGGAGCCGGACTGGACGCCACTGCCGGTGCAGTACGCGGACTTCGCGCTGTGGCAGCGCGACACCCTGGGCCTGGAATCGGATCCGGACAGCGTGCTGGCGACCCAATTCCGCTACTGGGAAACCGAATTGGCCGACGCGCCGCAGCCGATCACGCTGCCGGTGGACCGCCCCCGGCCCGCGGTGGCCAGCAATCGCGGCGACGTCATCGAGTTCGGCTTCGAGCCGGAGCTGTGCGAGCGGCTCTACGCCCTGGCACACGAGCGCCAGGTGACGGTGTCGATGCTGCTGCAGTCGACGCTCGCGGTGCTGCTGTCCCAGCTCGGCGCCGGCGACGACATCAGCATCGGCGGCCCGGTCGCGGGCCGGACCCAGGAGGCCACCCACGATCTGATCGGCTTCTTCGTCAACACCTGGGTGCTGCGCGTCGACCTGTCCGGCGACCCGCGTTTCGAGCAGGTGCTCGATCAGGTCCGGCGAAAAGCCCTGACCGCCTACGAGAATCAGGACGCGCCGTTCGAGCGCCTGGTCGAGCTGCTGCAGCCGACCCGATCGCCGGCCTACCACTCGCTGTTCCAGGTCTCGTTCGCGCTGCAGAACAACTTGCTGCCGGATCTGCGCCTGCCGGATCTGGCCGCCGAGATCGTCCCGGCGCTCACCGGCACCGCGAAATTCGATCTGCACGTCGACGTGGTCGAGCGCGCGGATCCCGCCGACGGCGCGGCCGCGCCGATGCTGTCGGGCCGGATCGAATACGCCACCGACCTGTTCGATCTCGCCACCGTGACCGATCTCGCCGATCGGTTCGTGCGCCTGCTCGCGGCCGTCACCGCGGACCCCGGCCTGTCCCTGTCCCGGATGGATCTGCTCGCGCCCGAGGAGAGCGACCGGCTGCTGCGGACCTGGAACGACACGGCCGCGGCGGTGCCGCGGGCACCGTCGGCGGCCCACCTGTTCGCCGAACGGGTGGCACAGGCGCCGGACACGATCGCCGTCGCGGACGCGGACGGCGAACTCACCTATCGCGACCTGGGCGCCCGCGTGGACGCGCTCGCGCGGGTGCTCACCGCGCGCGGAGTCGGGCGGGGTGCGGTGGTGGCGGTCGCGCTGCCGCGCTCGGCCGATCTGGTGACCACGGTGCTGGCGGTGGTGCGGGCCGGGGCCGCATACCTGCCGATCGACACCGAATACCCCGGCAGCCGTATCGAATTCATCCTGAACGACGCGCAGCCCGCGCTCGTGGTGACCACCTCGGCCACCACGGGCGGTCTGCCCCTGGGCGACCGGGTTCCGCTGTGCCTGGACACCGTCGAGCTCGACACCGGCACACCAGGCGTCCCGCTGCCCGCGCTGTCCCCATCCGACGCCGCGTACGTCATCTACACCTCCGGCTCGACCGGACGCCCCAAAGGCGTTGTGGTCGACCACCGCGGCGTGCTCAACATGGCGGTGCACGGCTGGCCGGGCGGACCCGGCGAGCGGGTCATGCTGCACTCCTCGATGGCGTTCGACGCCTCCGCGTACGAACTGTGGCCCGCGCTGCTCGCGGGATCGACGCTCGTGGTCGCTCCCCCCGGCCGGCTCGATCTCACCGTGCTGCTGGGCGCCGTGGCCCGCCATCGCGTCACCACGCTCTTCATGGCGACCGCGCTGTTCGAGTTGTTCGCCACGGCCGAGCCCGAACTCGACGCCGCGTCGGTGCGCCAGGTGGTCACCGGCGGCGACGCGCTGAGCGCGGCCGCGGTGAGCCGCTTCCGGGATCGATGGCCGGGCGTCGACATCGCCAACGCCTACGGCCCGACCGAGAACACGGTCTGCGTGTCGACCCACCGCATCCTCGCCGCCGACCCGTGGGCCGAGGACGCGCGGGTGCCGATCGGCGCACCCGTGCCGAACGTGCGCGCGTACATCCTGGACGCGCGGCTGCGTCCGGTGCCGACGGGCGTGGCCGGCGAACTGTATGTCACCGGAGCCCAATTGGCGCGCGGCTACGCGGGCCGGCTCGGGCTCACCGCACAGCGGTTCGTGGCGTGCCCGTTCGGGGACGCCGAGCGCATGTACCGCACCGGGGACGTGGTGCGGTGGACCCGCGACGGGGTCCTGGAGTTCGCGGGCCGCGCCGACGATCAGGTCAAGGTGCGTGGGTACCGCATCGAACCCGGCGAGGTCGAAGCGGCGCTGGTCGCGCATCCGGCGGTGTCGCGCGCGGTGGTGGTGGCGCGCGCGCTCGCCTCCGGTGACGAGAACGCCGTGCTCGACAAGCAATTGGTCGCCTACATCGTGCGCGACCACGACACGACCGTCGGCGACGACGATGACCGCGCGGCCGATCTGGTCGATCATTGGCGCCAGGTCTACGACAACCTGTACGCGGGTAAGGAGAGCTACCTCGGCAACGGCCGCGAGTTCGCCGAGCCGCTGGCCCTGGACGCCGATTTCGGCGGCTGGAACAGCAGCTACACCGGCGAGCCCATTCCGGTCCCGCAGATGCGGGAATGGCGGGACGCGGTCGTGGACCGGGTGCTCGCGCTGCGGCCCGAACACGTGCTCGAGATCGGCGTCGGATCGGGCCTGCTCATGTCGCGCCTGGCCGAGCACAGCGCCGAGTACTGGTGCACCGACTTCTCGGCCGCGACCATCGCCAATCTCCGCTCGCGCCTGGGCGAGTCGGGCGTGGACTGGGCCGAGCGGGTGTCGCTGCGCGTGCAGGCCGCCGATGACGTCTCGGATCTGCCGCCCGGCCGATTCGACGTGGTGGTCATCAACTCGGTGGCGCAGTACTTCCCGAACGCCGCCTACCTGGTCGACGTGATCGGCAAGGTCATGGCCCTGCTGGCGCCCGGGGGCGCGCTGTTCCTCGGTGACATTCGAAACCTGTCGCTGCTGCGGGAATTCGCCACCGGCACCCAACTGGCCGGGGGCGGCGACGGCGACACCGTGGCCGCCGTGCGCGAGCGGGCCCGGCGCGCACTGCTGGCCGAGCAGGAACTGCTCCTGGCCCCGGAGTTCTTCCTCGCGGTGCGGGAACAGATCTCCGACATCGCTGCCGTCGACATCGAACTCAAGTACGCGCCGGTCGACAACGAGCTCACGCGCTACCGGTACGACATCGTGCTGCGCAAGGCCCCCGCGAACGTGCGATCGCTCGCCGACCTGCCCCGGCGCGACTGGAGCGAGTTCGGCGACCTGGCCGCGCTGCGCGCGCATCTGCTCGCCGAGCGGCCCGAGGGCCTTCGCGTCACCGGAATCCCCCAGGCCGGAACGATGCTCGACGTCACGATGTCCCGGGCCGTCGACGGCGCGGACGAGGCTACCCCGGTGTCCGAGCTGGACGGCTCGCATCCGGCGGCCGCGCTGCCACACGAGATTCGCGCGCTCGGTGCGGAATCGGGCTGCCTCGTCGCGGTCACCTGGTCGCCGACGCCCGGTCTGATGGACGCGGTCCTGACGCGCGACACCGGCGCGGACATCGTGTTCGACGATCTCTATCTCGGCACCGGACCGCTGGCGGCGCCGAGTGCGTACGCGAACGATCCCGGCATCGGCGATCTCGTCGCCGAGGTGCGCGAGTTCGCCGCACATCGACTGCCGGAGTTCATGATTCCCACCGCCATCGTCGTCCTCGACGAACTGCCGCTGCTGCCCAGCGGCAAGGTGGACCGGCGCGCCCTGCCCGAGCCGCAACTGCTCGCCGCGGCCTACCGCGCGCCCGCCGGCCCGCTGGAAGAGGTGGTGGCCTCGGTGTTCGCCGAGATCCTCGGCGTCGCCCGGGTCGGGGCCGACGACGACTTCTTCGCCCTCGGCGGGCACTCGCTGTCCGCGACCCGGGTGGCGTCACGGGTCGCCACGGCCATCGGTGTCACGATCGAGGTGCGCGACGTCTTCGACGGCCCCACCCCCGCCCGGCTGGCCGCGATCCTGGCGGAGCGCTCGGCCGAACAGCCCGGCGTGGAATTGACCGCCCGCGCGCGGCCGGATCGAATTCCGCTGTCCCTCGCGCAGTCCCGGATGTGGTTCATCAACCGGTTCGAACCCGAATCCGCCGCCTACAACATCGCCATGGTGCTGCGGCTGCGCGGGCACCTGGACGTGGCGGCGATGTCCGCCGCCATCGGCGACCTGGCCGGTCGGCACGAGAGTCTGCGCACGATATTCCCCGACGACCACGGGATCGCCTGCCAGCGGGTGCTGCCCGACGGCGAGGTCCCGGGCGTCGCCGTCGAGATCGTCGATCCCGCCGACGTCACCGGCCGGGTCACCGACATCGTGCGGCAGGGCTTCGACGTGGCCGCGCGGCCACCGTGGCGAATGCTTCTGCTGCGCACCGCATCCGATGATCACCTGCTGGTCGCGGTGCTGCACCACATCGTCGCGGACGGCTGGTCCATCGCGCCGCTGGTGCGCGATCTGTCGCAGGCGTACACCGCCCGGCACGCCGGCGGCGCGCCGGAGTGGGCGCCACTGCCGGTGCAGTACGCCGACTACACGCTGTGGCAGCGCGAGGTGCTCGGCACCGAATCCGATCCCGAGAGCGCGGCCGCACGCCAACTCTCCTACTGGACAACGCATCTGGACGGGCTGCCCGAACGCCTGGAATTGCCCGCCGACCACCCGCGCCCCGTCGTGGCCTCCCAGCGCGGCGGCACGTACACCCTCGTCCTGGACGCCGCGACGGTGGCCGGGCTCGGCGCGGTGGCGCGCGCGCACCGGGTGACCACCTTCATGGTCGTGCACGCGGCCCTGGCCGTGGTCCTCTCGCGCCTGTCGGGCAGCTCCGACATCGCGGTGGGCACGCCGATCGCCGGTCGCGGCGCGGCGGCGCTGGACGGCGTGATCGGCATGTTCGTCAACACGCTCGTACTGCGCACCCGGGTCGAGGGCGCCGGGCCGTTCACCGACCTGCTCGATCGCTGCCGCACAACGGATCTGGCCGCGTTCGCGCACGCCGACATCCCCTTCGAACGCGTCGTCGAGGCCCTGGACCCGCCGCGCAGTCAGGCCCACCATCCGCTGTTCCAGGTGCTGCTCGCCTTCCAGAACCTCGATCTGGATCCCACCCTGGCGCGACTGCCGGGGCTCGAGGTCGAACCCCTGCGCAGCCTCGACATCGGGGTCGAGCGTTTCGATCTCACCATCACCGTGGCCGATCTCAACGGCCCGCACGCAGGCGGCGAGGTGCCCGTCACCATCGGCTACGCCCTCGACCTGTTCGATCAGGCGACCATCGCCGCCTTCGGCGATCGCCTGCTGCACACCCTGCGCGCGGTGGTGGCCGACCCGGGGATCGACCTGCGAGTGCTGGACCTGCACACCGGCGACGAGCGCACCGCGCTGCGGCGGTGGAACGAGGGCGGCGCCGGTCCGGAGCCGCGCACGCTCGACACGATATTCGCCGCTGCCGCACGAGAATTCGGGTCACGGCCCGCGATCGTGGCGGACGGGAGCACCCGGACCTACCTCGAACTCGACGAGTGGTCGAATCGATGCGCGCGGGCACTCAAAGCCCTGGGCGCCGGACCGGAGACCACGGTGGCCATCGCCGTGCCCCGGTCCGCGGACTGGGTGCGGGCGGTCTGGGCGGTGGCCAAGACCGGGGCCGCGTTCGTGTCCCTGGATCCCGCCCAGCCGCACGAGCGCAATCGCGGCATTCTCGCCGACAGCGGACCGGTGATCGTGCTCGTCGCCGGGGCGTCGCCGGACCTGAGCGGGTCCGGGGCGACGGTGATCGACCTGGGCGCCTTCGACCCGTCGGCCTGGGACGCCGCCCCGATCACGGGCACGGACCGGCTCGGCCCGATACGCCCCGGCAACACCGCGTACGTCGTCTACACCTCGGGATCGACCGGCACGCCCAAGGGCGTGATCCTCACCCACGCCGGGCTCACCGCGATCACCTCGGGGCAGCACCGCGACCTCGACATCGACTCGGACGCACGCGTTCTCGCCGTCGCCGCCCGCACGTTCGACGCGGCGATCTTCGAACTGCTGCTCGCCGTGCACGCCGGCGCGACGCTGGTCGTGGCGCCGGCCGATGTCGTCGCCGGGCCGCCGTTGAGCGAACTCATCCGCGCCGAGCGGGTGACGCACGCCTGTATGACCCCGGCCGTGGCCGCCACGCTCGACGCGGACGAGCTCGACAGTCTGCGGATGCTCGTGGTCGCCGGCGAGGCGTGCCCGCCCGAACTGGTACGGCAGTGGTCCCGCGGCGACGCCGCGGGCGACCGCACGATGCACAACCTGTACGGGCCCAGCGAGGTCACGATCTGGGTGACCGGCACGGAAACCGTTCCGGACGTACCGATCTCGGTCGGAACGCCGATCCCCGGCATCCGCTCGGCGGTGCTGGACCCCTGGCTCAACGAGGTGCCGCCGGGTGTAATCGGCGAGCTGTACGTGTCCGGCCCGGGCGTGGCCCGCGGCTACCTGAACCGGCCCGGGACGACCGCGGCGGCCTTCGTGGCCGATCCGGCCGGGCCCGCCGGATCGCGCATGTACCGCACCGGCGATCTGGTGCGCTGGCAGCCCACGGGAGACCGGGACGGCGTCCTGGTCGTGGTCGGCCGCGCCGACACCCAGATCAAGATTCGCGGCCAGCGCCTCGAACTCGGCGAAATCGGCGCCGTGCTCACCGAACTCGACGAGGTGCTGCGCGCGGTCGTCACCCAGGTCACCCAGGGCGACACCGTGCGACTGGCCGCGTATCTCACCCCCGCCCCCGGGCACGAGGCCGACCCGGAGGCCATCCGGCAGGCCGCGGCCCTGCGACTGCCCTCGTACATGGTTCCCGACACCGTCACCGTCCTGGACGAATTCCCGCTGACCGCAACCGGAAAGGTCGACCTGCGGGCACTTCCGGAACCGGTGTGGACGACGACGGTGTACCGCGCGCCGGCCACCCCCGCCGAGGAACAGGTGGCCGCGGCCTTCGCCCAGGTCCTGGGTCTGGACCGGGTGGGCGCCGACGACGACTTCTTCGCGCTCGGCGGTGACAGCATCGTCTCCATCCAGCTGGTCGCCCGCGCGAAGGATCGCGGTGTGGTGTTCACCCCCCGCCAGGTGTTCGAGGCACGCACCGTGGCCGCGCTGGCGCGGGTCGCCGAATCGGTCGAGCCCGCACCGGTTCTCGACGAACTGCCCGGCGGCGGCGTCGGCGAGATGCCGCTGACGCCGATCGTCCGGTGGATGGCCGACCAGGGCGGGTACGACCGGTTGAACCAGACCCTGGTGCTGACCGCCCCGGCCGAGCTCGATCGAGACGCGCTGACCGCGATCCTGCGGGCGGTCGTCGACCGGCACGACATGCTGCGGGCCCGCCTGTGGCACGACGGGAACGACTGGCGGCTCGAGGCCCGGGCCGCCACCGCGGTCGACGCCGGCGCGCTGGTGCGCCCGATCGCGCTGGACCCCGATATCGCCGCGCCCGAACGGAATCGGCTCGTCGCGGCCGAGGTCGACGCCGCACTGGACCGGCTCGATCCCGCCACCGGCGTTGTCCTGCAGGTGCTCTGGTTCCACCCGGCCGGCACCGAACACGGCGGCCAACTGATCCTCGTCGCGCACCACCTGGTGGTGGACGGCGTGTCGTGGCGGATCCTGCTGCCCGATCTGGCGACGGCCTGGCAGCGGCACGCCTCCGGCCGCGACACGACCCTGCCCTCGGTCGGCACGTCCATGCGGCGCTGGGCCCACGGTCTGGCCGAGGAGGCGCTGTCGCCGCGGCGGGTCGCGGAACTGCCGCTGTGGCAGGGCATCACCGACGGCCCGGACCCGGCGTTCGGCTCGCGCGTGATGGATCCGGCCCGCGACGTCGCGAACACGATTCGCGTACGGCGGGTGCGGGTCTCGCCGGAGACCACCGAGGCCCTGCTGACCCGGGTGCCCGCGGCCTTCCACGGCGAGGTGCAGGACGCGCTGGTCGCCGCGCTCGCCGTGGCGGTCCAGCGGTGGCGGGCCGCGCGCGGGGTGCACGAGTCCTCGACCCTGCTCCGGCTCGAGGGACACGGCCGCGAGGAACAGGCCCTGCCCGGGGCCGACCTCACCGCGACGGCGGGCTGGTTCACCACCATGTACCCGGTTCGAATCCCCCTGGCGGGCATCGACATCGCGGACGCCTACGCCGGCGGACCGGCGATCGAGGCGGTGGTCAAGAACGCCAAGGAGCACCTGCGCTCGATTCCGGACCACGGCATCGGCTACGGGCTGCTGCGCCATCTGAACCCCGAGACCGCGCCCTCGCTGCCCACCGCGCCGCCCGCGCAGATCGCCTTCAACTACCTCGGCCAGCTGTCCGCGCGCGGATCCGCTTCCGGTGCAACCGATTTCGCCGTCACCGACGAACTCGGCGCGCCGATCGCCGATCGGGATCTGCACGTGCTGGCCACGGCCACGGTCGACGTCACCGCGGCCGTCACCGACGGCCGCCTCTCGGCCACCTTCGGCTACCTCGGCGAGCTGCTCGACGAGGCCGAGGTCGACGATCTGGCCCGGCTGTGGGTGCAGGCGCTGGACGCGGTCGTCGCGCGATTGCGGCAGCCGGACGCCGGCGGCCACACCCCCAGCGACTTCCCGCTCGTGCGCGCGACGCAGGACGACATCACGACCTGGGAGGCGCGCTACTCGGCGCTGGCCGAGGTCTGGCCGCTCTCCCCCCTGCAGTCCGGGCTGCTGTTCCACGCCCGCCTGGCCGCGGCGACGGTCGACGTGTACGCGGTGCAGCTCGCGATCGTCCTGTCCGGGCGGGTGGACGCCGACCGCCTGCGCCGCGCGGGCGGTGCGCTGCTCGAGCGCTACCCGAACCTGCGGGTGGCGTTCACCGCCACCGCCGCGGGCGAGGGCGTGCAGATCGTGGCCGACGAGGTGCGGCTGCCGTGGCGCGAGATCGACCTGCGCGCCGAATCCGCTTCCGCGCTCGCGGAGGTGATGGAGCGGGACCGGAACGAGCCCTTCGACACCGAGGTCGCGCCGCTGATGCGGTTCACCCTGGTCCGAGAGGCCGACGACCGGTACACGCTGCTGCTGTCGTACCACCACGTGCTCTTCGACGGCTGGTCCATGCCCACGCTGCTGCGCGACCTGCTCGCGGAGTACGCGACGCCGGGCAGCGCGGCCGAGTCGGCGGACATCTACCGGTCCTACCTGGACTGGCTGGACCGCCAGGATCTCGCCCACTCGGTCGGGGTCTGGCGGGACGCGCTCACCGGCGCCGAATCGACCCTGCTGGCGCCGCACATCGAGCCCGGCGGACCGGCCGAGCGCATGGGTTCGGCCGCGGTGGATCTCGACCGCGAACTGTCGGACCGGATCATCGCCGCGGCGGTGGCGGCCGGGGTCACGGTGAACACCGTGTTCCAGGTGGCCTGGGCCCTGGTCGTCGGGTATCTGACCGGACGCGAGGACGTCGTGTTCGGTGCGACGGTGTCGGGGCGCCCGGCCGAGCTGCCCGGCATCGAAGCCGCGGTCGGCCTGTTCATCAACACCATTCCGGTGCGGGTCCGGCCGCGGCCGGGCGAGCCCGTGGCCGAGCTGCTGGGCCGGATCCAGGCCGAACAGTCGGCCCTGCTGGGGCACCACCACATCGGGCTCTCCGATATCCAGGCCGCACTGAACGTTTCGGCCCTGTTCGACACGGTGCTGGTGTTCGAGTCCTACCCGGTGGACGAGGCCGCGCTCACGGCCCAGGCCGCCGCGATCGACGACATGCGCGTCGAGGAGTTGCGGTCGAACGACGCCGCGCACTATCCGCTGGCGCTGATCGTGGTCAAGGGACAGCCGTTCCGGGCACAAGTGCAGTACCGGCCCGGGGTTTTCGACGGCGAATGGGTTCACGCCGCCGCCGACCGGCTGGTGCTGGCGCTGCGCGCGCTGACCGCCGATGCCCCGGCCACGGCCGAGTCCATCGACCTGCTGTCCCCCGCCGAACGCGACCGGCTCGCACCGGTGCGCGGTCTCCCCGAACAGCCCCCGCTGCCGCTGGCGGACCTGCTCGCGGCCGGCGCGCGCCTCGACCCGGCCGCGCCCGCGGTCATCGCCGGCACGCTGACCGTGAGCTTCGGGGAGCTGGACGAGCACTCGAACCGCCTGGCGCGCTTGCTGATCGAGCGCGGCGTCGGACCGGGTGACGCGGTCGCGCTGGCGCTGCCGCGCAGCGCGGAGTTCATCGCCGCGCTCTGGGCGGTGACCAAGACCGGTGCGGCGTTCGTGCCGATCGATCCGCGCCATCCCCTCGAGCGCGTGACCGGCATGATGGCCGATTCCGGTGTGCGCCTGGCACTGTCGGTGGCCGAGACGGTGGCGACGGTGCCCGGCGACGTCGAGCGGCTGATGCTCGACGATCCGGAACTGCCGGACCGCCTGGCCGCGTACGCCGCCGATCCGGTGGACGACGGCGTGCGAACCCGCCCGCTGCGGACCACGAACGCCGCCTACGTCGTCTACACCTCCGGCTCCACCGGCACCCCGAAGGGTGTGGTGGTCGACCACGGCGGGCTGGCGAACTTCACCGCCGAACAGCGCGAGCGCTACGCGGTCGACGCGCGGGCCCGGGTACTGGCCGTCTCGGCCACCGGGTTCGACGCGGTCATGATGGAACTGCTCATGGCGCACCCGAACGGGGCCGCGCTGGTGGTGTCCCCGCAGGACGTGTTCGGCGGGCCGCCGCTCACCGACATCATTCGGAACCAGGGTGTCACGCACGCCTTCGTCACCACCAGCGTGCTGGCGACCATGTCGCCGGCGGGGCTGGACACGCTGCGGGTGCTGGTCACCGGCGGCGAGCGGGTGCCCGCGGAACTGGTGACGGCCTGGGCGCCGGACCGGAATCTGTACATGGCCTACGGCCCTACCGAGACGGTCATCGTGACCCTGCTCAGCGAACCGATGGCGCCGGACGCACCGGTGACCCTCGGCGGGCCGATCCGCGGCATCGAGGCGGTGGTCCTGGACGCGCTGCTGCGCCCGGTCCCGGTCGGGGTCAGGGGCGAGCTGTACCTGGGCGGCATCCAGCAGGCGCGCGGATACTCGAACCGGCCGGGGCAGACCGCGGCGGCGTTCGTTGCGAATCCGTTCGGCCGCACCGGTTCCCGCCTGTATCGCACCGGCGACCTGGCCTACTGGAACACGAGCGGAACCCTGGAGTTCGCGGGCCGCAACGACTTCCAGGTCAAGGTCCGCGGTCAGCGCGTGGAGCTCGGCGAGATCGAGGCGGTGCTGGGCGAGCAGGAGGGCGTGCACCGCGCGATCGTGGTGCAGCACGCCCGGTCCGGTCGGCTCATCGGCTATCTCGTGGGCGACGATCTCGACCCGGAACGGGTCCTGGCCGCGGCCCGGCATCGCCTGCCCGCGCACATGGTTCCCGATCTGTGCTCGGTCCTGAGCGAGCTGCCGCTCACGGTGAGCGGCAAGGTCGACCGCGCCGCCCTGCCCGAACCGGACGAGAGCGGACGCGCCTACCGCGAACCCTCGACCCCGGCCGAGGTCACGGTGGCCCGGGCCTTCGCCGAGGTGCTCGGCGTCGACCGGGTCGGCGCGGACGACGACTTCTTCACCCTCGGCGGGCATTCGCTCTCGGCGATGCGGGTGACCGCGCGCCTGGCCGCGATCACCGACGCCCGGATCGGCGTGCGCGATGTGTTCGAGTCGCCCACCCCCGCGCGGCTGGCACGCGTGCTGGACGCGACATCGGGAACCGTGACCGGACCCGCGCTCGTCGCCGGGGAACGGCCCGAGCGGGTGCCGCTGTCCTTCGCCCAGCTGCGCATGTGGTTCATCAACCGATTCCACGGCGCCGCGGCGTCGTACACGATTCCGCTCGTGCTGCGGTTGACCGGCGAGCTGGACACCGGGGCGCTGTTCGCGGCGCTCGGCGACGTGCTGGCCAGGCACGAGAGTCTGCGCACGCTGTTCCCGGACGCGGACGGCACGCCGTACCAGCGGGTGCTGCCCGCCGAGCAGGCCGTCCCGGACATCACGGAAGTGACCGTGGCACCGGACGGTGTCGCGGCCGCCGTCGCCGCGGCGATCCGGCCCGGCTTCGAGCTGCCCGCCGAGCTGCCGGTGCGGATCACACTGCTGGACAACGGTTCCGGCGAACACACGCTGGTGCTGGTCATCCACCACATCGCCGCCGACGGCTGGTCGATCGCGCCGCTGGCCCGGGACCTGTCGGTCGCCTACACCGCGCGGCGGGCGGGCGAACCCCCGCGCTGGACACCGCTGCCGGTCCAGTACGCCGACTACACGCTGTGGCAGCGGGCGACCCTCGGCGATCCCGAGGATCCGAGCTCGCGCGCGGCGGACCAACTCGCCTACTGGACAACGCGGTTGGCGGGATTGCCCGAACGCCTCGAGCTCCCCGCCGATCGGCCGCGGCCCATGGTCGCCTCGCACGCCGGCGCCGCGCACGCGTTCACGCTGGACGGCGCGCTGTTCACGCGGCTGGGCATCGTGGCCGACGCGCACGGGTCGACGGTGTTCATGGTCGTGCACGCGGCGGTGGCGCTGCTGCTGTCGCGACTGTCGGGCAGCACCGACATCGCGATCGGCACACCGATCGCGGGCCGGGGCGCGGCCGCACTGGACGATCTGATCGGCATGTTCGTCAATACGCTGGTGCTGCGCACACACGTCGACGAGGCCGGGTCGTTCGGCGATCTGCTGGACCGGGTGCGCGAGGTCGATCTCGAGGCCTTCGCGCACGCCGACATTCCGTTCGAACGGGTCGTGGACTCCATCGACCTGCCCCGAACCCAGGCGCACCATCCGCTGTTCCAGGTGATGCTCGCCTTCCAGAACCTGGATCTGGATCCGGGTTCGGCACAGTTGCCCGGGCTGACGGTGACGCCGGTGAGCCCCGGGGTGACCGTCGAACGATTCGATCTGTCCATCACCGTCGCCGACATCCCGGACGCGCGGGGCGATATCCCGGTCACCATCGGCTACGCCACCGACCTGTTCGATGCGCCGACGGTGGCGGCGATGGCGCACGCGCTGCAAAGCATCCTTCTCGCGGTGGCCGCGGCGCCCGCGACCGCCCTGCGCGAACTCGCGACCCTCGATGCGAACGAGCGGAACACGGTGCGGCAGTGGGGCGATGGCGGCCCCGCGCCGGACCCGATCCCCCTCGGCGAGCTGCTGTCCGGGGTCGCCGCCCGATTCTCCGACCGGCTCGCGATCACCGACGCCGGGCAGCGCACGACCTACGGGGAACTCGATTCAGGCTCGAACCGGTGCGCCCGCCTGCTCCTCGAGCGGGGCGCGGGACCCGGTCGGGTCGTGGCGATCGCGCTGCCGCGCTCGGCGGCCTGGGTGCGGGCGGTCTGGGCGGTGGCCAAGACCGGGGCCGCGTTCGTCTCGGTCGATCCGGCGCAGCCGCGGGAACGAAACCGGTTCGTGCTCACCGACGTCGGCGCGACGGTCGTGCTCGCCGATGCCGGAAACCGCACCGGCGCGGGCGAATCCGCGACGGACGAGTGGACCGAGGACGGCATCTCGTTCCTCGATCCCGAGCGAGCCGATCTCCTCGGGTACGACGACGCACCGCTGACCGATACCGATCGGCGCGGCGCCGTCCGGCCGGAGGACACCGCGTACCTGGTGTACACCTCGGGCACGACCGGAACGCCCAAGGGCGTCGCGGTCACCCACGCCGGGCTGACCGCCGTGACCACCGAGCAGTGCCGCCGCTTCGAGCTGGACGCGGACTCCCGGATGCTGGCCGTCGCGGCGCGCACGTTCGACGCGGCGGTGTTCGAGGTGCTCGCCGCGGTCTCGGCGGGCGCGGCGCTGATCGTCTCTCCCGCAGACGTTTTCGCCGGTGCGGAGCTGACGCGGCTGATCGACGCCGAAGGGGTCACCCACGCCTGCCTGACACCCGCGGTGGCGGCCACTCTCGACGCCGCGCGGGCGGACCGGCTGCGCGTGCTGATGGTGGCCGGTGAAGCGTGCCCGCGGACACTGGTGCGCCAGTGGTCCGGTACCGACGCCGCCGGTGTCCGCAGGCTGTTCAACCTGTACGGGCCGAGCGAGACCACGATCTGGGCGACCGTCGCGGAACTGCGTGCGGGCGAAGCGGTCTCGCTCGGCGGTCCGATTGCGGGCATCCGGCTCACGGTGCTGGACGCGTGGCTGCGCCCGGTGCCCGCGGGCGTGATCGGTGAGCTGTACCTGGCCGGGCCCGGGCTGGCGCGCGGGTACCTCGGCCGGGCAGCGCTCACGGCCGGCGCCTTCGTGGCCGATCCCGAAGGGGCGCCCGGATCGCGGATGTACCGCACGGGCGATCTCGTGCGGTGGGCGTCCACGGGCGCGGACCACACGCTGGTGTTCGCCGGTCGCGCCGACCGGCAGATCAAGATCCGGGCCCAGCGCCTCGAACTCGGCGAGATCGAGACCGCGCTCGCGCAGCTGCCCGAGGTGGGGCTCGCGGTGGTCGTACCGCACACCACGGGCGACGAGTCCGGCGCGACAGTGCGATTGGCCGCCTACGTCACCGCCGCCCCCGGGCGCCGGCCCGACCCGGAGGCCGTCCGGCACGGCGTCGCCCTGCGCCTGCCCTCGTTCATGGTGCCGGGCGTGGTCGTCGTGCTCGACGCACTGCCGCTCACCTCGAGCGGCAAACTCGATCGCCGCGCCCTGCCCGACCCCGAATGGGTGACGGTCGCCTACCGGGCGCCCGCGACACCGTTCGAGGACCTGGTGGTCGCGGCGTTCGCCGAGGTGCTCGGCACCGACCGGGTCGGGGCGGACGACGACTTCTTCGCCCTGGGCGGGAATTCGCTGTCCGCCACCCGGGTCGCGGCCCGGGTGACCGCGGCGGCGGGCGCGGAGGTGAGCGTGCGCGATGTGTTCGAGGCGCCGACCGCCGGCCAGCTGGGCCGGCTGCTCGCCGGGCGCTCGACCGGGACCGGCGCGCGACGCTCGGCGCCGGAGGCGCGTGAACGGCCCGCGTTCCCGCCGCTGTCGTTCGCGCAGTGGCGAATGTGGTTCATCAACCGGCTCGAACCGGAGTCGGCGGCGTACAACATCCCGCTCGTGCTGCGCCTGACCGGCGAGCTGGACATCGCGGCGCTGACCGCCGCGATCGGGGATGTGGTGGCGCGCCACGAATCGCTGCGCACGGTGTTCCCGGACCGGGACGGCACCCCGTACCAGCGGATCCTGCCGATCGCCGAGGCGGCGCCCGCCGTCGAGCTGCGCCGGGTGCGGGCGAACGAGCTCGAGCACGAGCTGCTGCCGCTGGTGCGGCGCGGCTTCGATCTCACCACCGCGCCGCCGCTGCGAGTCACGCTGCTGGACAGCGGTTCCGGCGAACACGTGCTGGTGCTGGTCATGCATCACATCACCGCGGACGGCTGGTCCCTGGCGCCGCTGGCCCAGGACCTGGCGCTGGGGTACACCGCGCGCCGGGCCGGGCGGGAACCGGAATGGATCACCCCGCTGCCGGTGCAGTACGCGGATTACACACTGTGGCAACGCGATGTGCTCGGGGACGAATCCGATCCCGAGAGCGTGGCCGCGGATCAGGTCGCGTACTGGACCGAACAGCTGGCGGGTGTGCCCGACCGGATCGAGCTGCCCGCCGATCGCCCGCGGCCCGCGGTGGCCTCCCTGCGCGGGGACACAGAATCGTTCGCGCTCGACGCCGGCACCGCGGCCGGACTGCACCGGGTCGCGCGCGCACATCACGCGACGGTGTTCATGGTGATGCACGCGGCGCTGGCGGTCGTGCTGGCCCGCGTCTCGGGAGGCAGCGATATCGCGGTGGGCACGCCCATCGCGGGCCGGGGCGCCGCGGCGCTGGACGGGCTCGTCGGCATGTTCGTCAACACGCTGGTCCTGCGCACCCGGATCGACGAATCCGGCTCGTTCGGCGATCTGCTCGACGAATGCCGCCGGGTGGATCTGGCGGCGTACGCCCACGCCGACATCCCGTTCGAGCGGGTGGTGGAGGCCGTCGATCCCACGCGCAGCCGGGCGCATCACCCGCTGTTCCAGGTGATGCTGGCGTTCCAGAACCTCGAGTTCGATCCGGCGGACGATCTGCTGCCCGGAATCTCCTGCACCCCCGTCGATCTCGGGAGCGGGGTCGAGCGCTTCGACCTCACCGTCACGGTGTCCGACGCGCCCGACGGCGACGGCGGGCTGCTGGTCGGGGTGAGCTACGCGCTGGATCTGTTCGACCGGTCGACGATCGGCGCCCTGACCCGGCGCCTGCGCGAGGTGATCGACGCGGTGGTCGCCGATTCCTCGATCTCCCTGCGCGCGCTCGAGGTGCTCGACGCACCCGAGCGGGAACTGTTGTCGCGGTGGGGAGATGGCGGCCCGGGTCCCGAACGGACCACACTGGCCGCGACCATGGATCGCGCGGTCGCCGAGTATCCGGACCGGCTCGCCCTGGCCGATCGCGGCGACGAGTGGACCTACCGGGAACTCGACAGCTGGTCGAATCGGTGCGCGCGCCTGCTGATCGAGGCGGGTGTGGGCCCCGAGTCCGTTGTCGCGGTGGCCATTCCGCGATCGGCGGCGTGGGTGCGGGCGGTCTGGGCCGTGGCCAGGACCGGTGCGGCGTTCGTCTCGATGGACCCCGCGCATCCGGCCGAGCGCAATCGGTTCATACTCGCCGACTGCACGGCGACCACGGTGCTCACCAGTACCGCCGAGCGGGCGCGGGCCCGCGGGGTCGCCGGGGCGGACCCGGCGGACTGGGCGGGTGACGACGTCCGCGTGATCGATCTGGATCCGCTCGAGCTGTCCGGGTACAGCGACGCCACCGTCGGCGACGACGACCGGGGCGGGCCGATCCGGGAGGACAACACCGGCTACGTCATCTACACCTCCGGGTCGACCGGAAAACCCAAGGGCGTCGCCGTCACCCACACGGGCATGGCGGCCGTCACCGCCATCCAGCGATCGCGCTGCCTGCCGGACCCGGACTCGCGCGTCCTGGCCGGCACCGCACGCACCTTCGACGCCGCGATCATCGAACTGCTGCTGGCGATTCCGGCGGGCGCGGCCCTGGTCCCCGCACCGGACGACGTGTTCGCCGGGGAACCGCTGGCGGAACTGCTGCGGGCCGAGCGGATCACGCACGCCTTCCTGTCCCCGGCCGTGGCCATGTCGGTCGACCCCGCCGGGCTCGACGACCTGCGGCACATCATCGTCGGCGGCGAGGCGTGCCCGCCGGAGCTGGTGCGGCGCTGGGTGGGGACCGACGCGGCCGGTGTGCGCACGGTGCTCAACGTGTTCGGCCCGAGCGAGTGCTCGATGTGGGTCGCGGGCACGCTGCTCGAGCCCGGGGTGCCCGTGTCACTGGGCGGCCCGATTCCCGATGTTCGCCTGGCGGTGCTGGATTCGTCGCTGCGGCCGGTGCCGCCGGGTGCGATCGGCGAACTCTATGTGGCCGGCCCGAGTCTGGGGCGGGGCTACATCGGCCGGGCGGGCCGGACCGCGACGTCGTTCGTGGCCGCGCCGTTCGGGGCCCCGGGTGAGCGCATGTACCGCACCGGGGATCTGGTGCGGTGGGCGGTCGCCGAGGGCGGTGAACCGGTGCTGATGTTCGTGGGGCGCGCGGACTTCCAGGTCAAGATTCGCGGGCAGCGACTCGAGCTCGGGGAGATCGAAACGGCGCTGGCGGACGCGGACGGCGTGCACCAGTCGGTGGTCACCGTGCACACGCCCGGCGACGGGGAGAACGGCGGCGTGCGCCTGGCCGCCTACGTCACCGCCGTGCCGGGGTGCGCCCTCGACCCGGCGGAGCTGCGCCGGGAGGTGGCGCGCCGACTGCCGTCGTTCATGGTGCCCGACACGGTCACCGTGCTCGACGCGCTGCCGCTGACGGTCAACGGCAAGGTCGATCGGCGGGCGCTGCCCGCGCCGGAATGGGTTGTCACGCCGTATCGTGCGCCGTCGACACCGCTCGAGGAGATCGTGGTCGCGGTGTTCGCCGACGTGCTCGGGGTCGAGCGGGTCGGGGTCGACGACGACTTCTTCACCCTGGGCGGGACCTCGGTGGTCGCCATGCGACTGACGTCGCAGCTGCGGGCGCGCACCGGCACCGCCGTGCCCTATCGACTGCTGTTCGCCGACTCGACTCCGGCGTCGCTCGCGCGGTATCTCGCCGCACCGCAGTCCGAGATGGGCGTTTCGCTCGGCGTGCTGACCCCACTGCGGTCCGGCGGGGACAAGACCCCGCTGTTCTGCGTGCATCCCGGCGGCGGGCTGGCGTGGGTGTACGGCGCGCTCGCGAGCCATCTGGACCCCGATCGGCCGATCTACGGATTGCAGGATCCGTACATCGTCGAGAACGAGCCCAGGCTCGAATCGGTGGAGGCGTACGCCGAGCGCTACGTCGCGGAGATCCTGCGGGAGTTCCCCGGCCTCACCACCGTGCACCTGCTCGGCTGGTCGCTGGGCGGGAAGATCGCGCACGCCATGGCGACCCGGCTGCGGGACGCGGGGCACACGGTCGGGCTGCTCGCCCTCGTCGACGCGGGTGTGGCGGAGAATCTGCCGGAGCCGCCGGTGCCCGACAGCGAGCGGGATCAGCGGGAATTGACCGAATTCCTGCGCGGGTGGCGCGATTTCCTCGCGCTGCCGGACGACAAGCAGATCGACGATCCGCACGAGGTGCTGCCGCTCATCGCCGAGCGGCTCAGCGGCGAGGGCATCCTGACGCCGGAGCAGGTGCAGCGCGTGACCGAATGCTTCACCACCCCGGTCGCGCACACGCCGCCGCGCTACGACGGTGACGCCGTGCTGTTCGTGGCCACCCGCGAGTCCTACCGCGATCAGATCGCCGGCACCTGGGACGGGCTCATCACCGGTGACCTGCGCCAGGTACCGATCGACGAGTGGCACACCGGGATGATGAATCCGCGGGGCGCCGGTGCGATCGGCGCGGTGCTGAACACGCTGCTGCGCGAGAGTGATTCGCGGATGTGAGCGGAACGGGCGGGGGGGGACCCGGGGGGTGGGCCCCCC